>JALGUJ010000012.1 GCA_029820945.1 Candidatus Zipacnadia bacterium
GTGATCTATGGGCTGGCGCAGGAGCCGGGCGACCTCTCCCAGCCGGGCTGGACCTGCTCGTATGAGCTGGGCGAGGGGATGCTGCTGGGACTGTCGATCTACCCCTGCCGGCCCTTCGACTGGCAGAAGTCGTTCGAGTGGCAGCTGGCGCACACCAGTGACTACCCGACCGACGCGGCGCTTGAGACCTGGAGCCGCTACGTGAAGCTGGTGACGCTGCACGAGGGGATGTGGGCGGGCGAGCAGCCGACGCCGCACACGGGGCCGTACGAGCCGCTCGACCGGGGCCAGTTCCGCCGCGTGATCGCAACCTGCGAGCGGCTGGGCCTGAAGCTGATCCCGTACATGAGCCCGTACTACTACGTCGAGCCCGAGGTCGAGGACTTCATGGCGCAGCTCGCCGAGCGGCGCGAGGAGTACGGGTTCCACGGGATCTACTACGACGGCCTCTACTTCCGCGACTGGGTGAAGTGCTACCGCGTGATGCGCCGCACGCGCGAGCTGTTCCCCGATGGGCCGATCTACCTGCACACCTCGTGGGGGCCGCCGGTGGGCATCCATGACATGTCCTGCCCGTTCGTGGACACCTACGCGGACATCGTCCTGCGTGGCGAGAGCCGCGAGACTCATGGGCCCGACGCGCCGTACGTGGACCACATCGCGTCGGGGTACCGCATCTCGAACGCGATCGGACTGATGAAGGGCAACAAATGGGACGTGCCCTACGAGGGGCAGCTTCGGATCATGCTCGGCTACAACGGCCGCGCGCGTATGGGCGTCTACCCCGGGCGCGACGCTGATGGCACCCTCCACTGGCCGGGCGAGGACGGGACGCTGGAGAACGCCTGGACGCAGGTCTACTGGCCGCTGCTGCAGCAGATGCGCGAGCAGTGGGAGGCGGGCGAGCTGCAGCTCTAAACGGGCTCAGTAGCGCCCGTGTTCGCCGACGGTCTCGACCCACGCGACGAGGTTCTCCCACCTGGTGTCGGCCGGCACCTCGTCGCCGGTGAGCATGATGTACCCGCCGCCCTCCATGGCCTCGTCGAGGCAGCGCAGGGCCTCCTGGCGGCACTGGTCGGCAGTGCCGCGCGCCAGCAGCACGCAGTCGAAGTTCCCCATCACGCACACGTCCCTGCCGTAGAGCCGCTTGGCCTCGCGCAGCGTGATGTCGCCCTCGTTGGGCTCGAAGGTCTCGATGAAGTGTGGGCCGGCATCGACCATCGCGGGCATCAGGTCGCGGATGCGACCGAGCGTGTAGAGCCCGATGAACTTCCCCGGCACCTCGCGCACCATCTCGCAGACCATGCGCACGTCCGGGATCACCCACTCCTCGAACATCGCCGGGCTCATGTTCGCTCCGGTCGCCCAGCAGATGTCGTACCACCCCACTTCGCACGGTGATGCCAGGAAGGACTCGACGCGAAGCGCCATGGTGGGCTTCATTGCCTCCTGGACCGCCCGGATGACCTGCGGGATGTCGTAGAGGTCGCAGAGCAGGTCCTGCAGCCCGCGCCAGTTCCCCAGCGCCCCGAAGACGCTGCCCAGCCCCACGCTGGGCACGCCGTCCTCGCCCATCACCTCGAAGGCCTCGGCGGCGGTGGCGAAGGTCGGGCCCGCCGCGCGCGCCGCCTCATCCTCGTACCAGGCCCGGACGAACTCCCATTCGTCGGGATGCTTCACCGGGTACTCCGTGCGCTTGTGGGTGATCGGGTCGTGCGGGATCATGCCTCTGACGTCCACGGCGCGGAGCTGACCCGGCGGGCCGCCGTACACGGTCTCGGTGACGCGCCGCGTGCCCTCCTGCATGACGAGGCGCGTCTCGGTGGTCCACTCGCTCGGGCCGGAGGTGGCGAAGTTGACACCGATGGGGCCGCGGAAGTGTGTGGAGCCGAGCCGCTGGTGCACCTCGAAGACCGCCCGCCAGTCGGTGCGGCCCAGCAGCTTGTGCGCGTAGCGCGCGTGCACCAGCGGGGCGACCGGCACGACGTCAGGCGTCTCCAGTCGCAGGGCGGCCAGGAAGGCCTGCTTGCGGGTCATGGGCTACGCCTCCCCTGCGCGCGCCGCCAGCGTCTCCGCCACCTTGCTGATGGCCCTGGCGCAGTCGAGGATGTCGCGCTCCGAGAAGCGCTCGTTGGGGGTCAGCACGCACAGCTCGGCGAGAGCGCGCTCGGCGTTCGGGCACAGCCCCTCGGGATACTCGATGGGTGCCTCGCGCCCCAGGTCGAAGGGGAGGTCGGAGGTGCCGAAGGCGCGCCGTTGCGCGAGGGCGTCGAAGCGGTACAGGGGTTTGCCGATCCAGCCGCCACCGATCGGGACGCCCTCGGCGCGCACGGCTTCCGCGAACTCATCTCGCGAGACCCCCAGCACCCGGGGATCGGCGCGGATCGGGTAGTGCCAGTAGCTATGCTCCGCGCCCTCGGTGCGCTCGGGGGGGTGCACGCCCGGCACGCCGGCCAGCAGCCGGCCGAGCAGGTCGCCGAGCTGCTGGCGCCTGGCGACGACCCACGGCAGGCGGTCGAGCTGGCTGCACAGCACCGCGCCCTGCAGCTCGGTCATGCGGTAGCAGGGGGCGATGAAGGCGTAGCGCAGCCGGTACTGCCTGTCCTCGGTCCAGTCGCAGCCCTTGTCCACGTAGACGCCGGCGCGCGCCCCCAGCTCCTCGTCGTCGGTGATGGTGACGCCGCCGTCCCCGCACTGCAGGTGCTTGGAGCCCTGGTGGCTGAAGGCGCCCAGGTCACCGATCGTGCCGGTGAGGCGGCCGCGGTAGCGGGTCAGGTGCGACTGCGAGCAGTCCTCTATGACGCGCAGGTCGTGGGCCCGCGCTATCTGCATGATGCGGTCCATCTCCGCCGCCTGGCCCCAGCAGTGCACGATGATGAGCGCGCGGGTGCGATCGGTGATGCGCTCCTGTATGCTGTCGGGGTCGAGGTTGCACGTCCCGAGGCGCACATCGGCGAAGACCGGCACACAGTTGCACTGCACGATGGGCGCCACGGTCCCCATGTCACTCAGTGGCGTGGTGATGACCTCATCGCCCGGCTCGAGGTCGAGCGCGCCCAGCGCCACGTGGATCGCCGCGGTGCCGGAGGTCGAGGCCACCGCGTGGCGCAGCCCGTAGCTCTCGGCGAAGCGGCGCTCGTACTCATAGACCTGCGTCCCCTGCGGGAAGAACGCGGTCTGTTGCCGGAGGACCCGGCGCAGCCGTTCCTCGTCAGCGGCCCCGAACGGGTCGCGGCCCGGGAACGGTCGAGCCCGCACGGGCGTACCGCCTTCGATGGCGAGTCGCGTGGTCGCGGACATCTGCGCGAGACCTCCCTTGCGCCGGCCTCTACTCGGCCGTCACTGCTCATCACTCAGCAGGTCGAAGAGCGGGCGATACCTCTCGAACAGCTCGGTCACGTCGAAGTAGAGCTCGTAGCGCTCCCCACAGGCCGGACAGACGGTGTGCAGCACGTCCATCCACCCGCTGTCAGCGTCCGGCAGCGACTGAGCCTCCACCTCAAGCTCGTCCTCGGTCCCGCATGTGCACTGGAGCGTCGCGACGTAGATGTATTCCTCACTCACGTCGCTGACTGCAATCGCCTTCTCCTCGGACGTAGGGCATGACGGGTCCGCCACCGGAACACGCTTGCGCTGCAACATGGCTGTGGCCTCCTCGTCGTGGCGATTCAGGCCATTGACTGCAGCATTCGCACCTGCGCGTCAACGATCGTCCCGCCCGCCTCCGGCGCCAGCCGGCTGCCCCGGCACAGGGTCGGCTCGTAGCCGCCCTTCTCGATGGCCTCCGGGGTGGGGACGTAGCCGCAGTTACCGTTGGCCAGCGACACGAACATGGTGTGCTCGAAGGGGCCGCGCCGCTTGCAGTCCAGCCCGAAGACGCAGAACATCTGCCCCGGAGACGAGGCGATGGCGAGGTCGCCGAGACGCGCGCAGATGACCTCGCAGCGATCGCGGCCGACGCGCTCGATGTACTGCGCCAGCAGCAGGCGCTCGCGGGCGAAGACGACCTCGCGGGAGTAGTCGTCCGGCGCCGCCTCGTGTGCGGTCGCGCGGTCGGCCTCGAGCTGCTCGGGGCCGGGCCTGCGCATCGGGATCCGCAGCACCTCGCCGCTGACGGCCAGGGCGGCGTCCGCCTGCCAGCGCATGTCGGCGAGGAGCTTGAGCGACTCGCCCGCCAGAGCATGCGCGAAGCGCCGCACGCCCGGCTCCCCGCGCTGGGGCAGGTCAAGCCGGTGGTTGACCTGCGTGACATCGCCCATCGCGCCGCTGAGGAACACCAGGGGGGCGCCGGTAGCCCGCTGCATCATGTCGCTCCACGCCCCGGGGTAGTCGGCCGAGAACTGGGCGCCGCCCATGATAGTGGTGTGGCAGGTGAAGTTGCCCACGAACCCCAGCGGCCGCCCTTCGACGTCGCGCGCGGTCAGCAGCAGCACCTCGGGGTCACTGGGGCCCGCTCGGCGCACGACGTCCTCGCGCTCGGGGTCGGCGTGCGTCTCGTGCGAGCCGTCGGCCAGCACCCAGCGGCGGTTCCAGGCCAGCCCCTCCGCCGCGCCCGAGGCCCAGCCGATCTCCGCCGGCGCCAGCCGCCGCGCGGCCTCGGCCACGGCGCTGGCGATCTGGCGCACGATGTGCTCCCGGTAGTGCTCGTCCGACGCGCTGCCGAGGACGTCGTTAGCGGGGCCGCCCGTGTGCGTGTGGCTTGCGGCGACCATGACCGCCTCCGCGGGAACGGGGGAGAGGTCGGCGGCCATCTCCCGCGCGCGCAGCACGTCCTCGGTCTTGAGCGAGACGGCATCGACCCCAACGAGCGCGAGGGCGGCGTGGTCGGACACGAACACGCCCGCCCGCACGCGCAGCGGATCGTGCGCGCCCTCGGCCGGGCGCGGCGCGAAGCCACCGGGGATCGAGGCGCCTGTCGGCGGCGTGATGTCGGCAACGTGGAAGCCTACTCGCATCATGGCGATCCTCCCTCAGAGGGGCAGGTCATCATCCTTGCGGAACTCTGTCGAGACCCACCACCCGCGCTCGAGGTGGTAGTCCTCATTCTCGAACATCATCGGTGCCGCCTGTGCCGCCACGAGCCGCACGTTCCCCGCAATCGCCACCTCGATAGCGCCTTCATGCGCGCGGCCGGGCAGCGCCCAGGAGCCGTACTCGCCCGCTGCGACCGGCGGCATCTCGCGCGGCTGGCCGAGGCCGGCCGTGACCGTGCACGGACCGACCTGCCGATCCGGCGCGCCCACGAGCAGGCTCACGAGGTAGACCCCGTCGCGCTCGACCGGGACGGACAGCCGCAGCTCGCCATCCGTGACCGTCGCGCCCACCACGCGCTGCGCCTGCACGTCCACGAAGCGCTCATCGCGGCTGGTCTCGGCGCCCTCGAGCGTGACCTCCTCGTAGCGCTCGGCGGGCTCGCCCGCGATGTTCAGCCGCACGGTGGGCATGTAGGGGTTGGTCCAGCGCGTGTTCACCGGCGGGTGGACCTCCGCCACGGGCCGATCGCGAGCCGGCAGCACCACCAGCTTGAACTCATGCAGGCCGCCGCGCCGCACCTTGCCGTGCGCGCTCCACAGGCGCCAGCCATCCTCGGCGCGCGCGAGCGCGAAGCGCTCTGTGGCCGGGCACAGGCCCTCGCCGGGACACCAGACGCCCTTGGGGTTGCAGTCGAAGTCCACGGCACCGCCGGGCAGGTGCAGGCGCAGGTACTCCAGGTCCTTGATCGCCCCCACGCCGCCGTCGCCCAGCGTGCCCGACCAGGTGCGCCCATCGCGCTCGGCCTCGCCGCGGGGGCTGCCGATGCACTCGAAGCGCGCACCGTCGAGCAGGTCCGTCGGCAGGACGACGCCGCAGTAGGTGACGCCGACCACGTCCGGCTCGAACAGCCGAAGATGCGTGATCTCCAGCCGGTCGGGCCGGGAGGCGACTTCCTGGCGCAGCTTCGAGCCGCCGCCCGCGGCCCAGCGATGATGCACCTGCCGCCAGCCCTCGGCCTCGACCTGCCAGGTCTCGATCGGTGCCGCCGGCTCGGGGTCGATGATCCAGCCGCTGATGAGCGGCGTGCCCTCGATGTCCACCTGCAGAGGCTGCACGGAGGCGAGGTTGATCTGCGCGAAGGCGAGCGTGGCGCTCAGGAGGAGCGCAGCCAGGGGGCTCGCTGCGGTCAGAGCACTGCGCCGCGCTCCCGAACGACCGACGGGCGAGGGCGCCCGTCGCACGGGACGGCTCACAACTGCGCTCCACTCACTCATCATACGCCCAGACCACCCCGTAGGTCTCGAAGCTCTCGGCCGGGATCGTCACGGTGGTGAGGCCGTCGGCGGGCTCGGCCTCAAGCGCCACGGGCGCCTCCAGCTCCGGCGTCGCAAGCACCGCCTCGGCGACGTCGCCCGGCAGTCGCATCGTTATCTCCGGCAGCGCCGGTGTCGGCGGCGGGCTCTCGTGGTCGAACTCGATCGGATGGCCCTCCTCGTAGTCGCGCCCGGTGCAGTTGAGCAGGTGGACCGCCCGCGCCGGCCGCCCGTCGCGCTCGGTGCGGTAGACCCACGCCAGCAGCCCGCGCGTCTCTCGCCCGCTCACCTCGAAGTGGGGCCCGTCGCCGAGGACCAGCGAGGCGACCTCGCCGATGGCGTCGATCATCTCCGGGCTCTCGGGTGGCGCATAGCGGCCGCCGCGCGAGTACTTCGATGGGAGCTGGCTCCCCTCGTACGCAAGCTTCCCGGCCTTCGCGGCCCAGTACCAGACCTCGCCCTCGCCCACATCGCGCTTCGTCAGGAAAGGCGGACTCGCGGGGTCGTCCTCGTTCGCGCGGATCATGATGGCGGTGCCATCTTCGACGCGCACGTGCCTCATCGGTACTTGCGGCGAATCCTGCGCCGCCGTCTCTGCATCGAGCGGCTGGTCGAGCAGCGTCACGCCCGCTTCGGCGATCAGCGGGTCGGCGGATGGCGTGCCGTCGTGGTTCAGTGTCCCCGCCTCGTAGGTCAGCAGCAGCCGCCCGCCCGCGCGCACGTACCCCAGCAGCGCTTCCTTCTGCTCCGGTGAGATGGCGGTCGCGTTGGGCAGCACGATCAGCCGGTAGCGGTCGAGCGCGCCGGGTTGCGTGAGTTCGCTCTCGATGATAACGCGCGTGGCGAACGGGCGCAGCAGCAGCGCCTGGAGCCAGCCCTCGAACTCGGTGGCGAAGTAGTCCTGGTCGCGCACGAGGTCGCGGGTCGAGCCCGAGAGCAGCACGCCGATGTCGGCGTCCAGTCGCGCGGTCCGATCGTCCATCTGCCACCGCCACTCGAGTAGTTCCTGGGGCCGCGGGTCCTCGTTGTCGGGTCGCAGCGACCACCACAGCGAGTGCCCGCACGTGCGCCCGAACGCCCAGCAGAAGTACGCCGACGGGATGGTGATGTCGAACTTGGCCCACGCGGGGAGGGCGGCGACCTCGCTCAGCGCCCGCCGCTGCGCGAGCAGGCCCGCGATGTATGGGTAGCTGTCGAAGGGCACCGGGTTGAGCTCGGTGCCGATGGTATCCACCGACGCGACCTGGACCTCGTAGGGCGCGCCGCGGGTCCAGGTGCCGGGTGAAGACTGCGGCGCGGTCGTGTAGTCGAAGAGCTGCACCGCAGGGTTGATCGCGCGCAACTCGTCGCCGACCACGTGGTAGAAGTCGTTGATGCACTTGCCGCGCCAGCGCATCCACTCGCGATACTCCGGGTCCTCCAGTGCTCTGTCGAAGAAGCCCGGCGCCTCGACCGCCGGGTAGGGCCTGCCCTTCTCGCGCCGCCACTTCTCCCGGCACCACCGGCAGCCGCAGAACCCCCTGCCCAGCCACGAGATCTCGTCCATCTGCCAGGCGTCGATGCCCGTCTCGCGCTGGAAGCGCCGGCAGTAGTCGACGCAGAACTGCTGGAACTCGGGGTTGTTGAGGCAGAAGATGCGGTGGCGCGTCATCATGTCCGAGGCGTGGAGCTGCAGCCAGTCGGGATGCTCCCACGCCAGCGGGTAGGCATCGTAGTAGACCACGGTGAGGTCGATGTGCTCGATGACCTTGAGCCCGTGGCGGTGGCAGGCCTCGACGATCGTGCGCGTGATGCGCCGCAGGTCATCGTCGCGGTCGAGGTAGTTGAGCCGGAAGTGGTAGCCGGAGCAGATGACCGCGCCGTAGCCCGCCGCGGCGATCTCGGCCGCGTGGGCGTCGCAGAACTCCGCGGTGTTCGTGTAGTAGCGGTCGGCGTCGTTGCTCCCTGCCCACTGGGTGAACGCCATGTTGTAGGTCCAGTCGGCGGCGCCGGCGCGCGCCACCGTCAGCATCATGGCGATTGCGGCCAGGGCGGAGAGCGTGCGCACCATGGTCCCTCCCGGCGGCGCGTTCATCGGTGCGTACGGGAGGTTCGGCCCCGTGCGAAGATGAACCTCCCGCCAGTCTTCTCGCGCAGGTCGGGCTTCCAGCCCGGCTCGAAACGCCGTGTGGACGGGGGCGTCCGCACCACGGAATGAGTTGCAGCCCATGATCATCGACTCGCACGTTCACCTCAAGCACGGCGACGCGGCCGCCACGGAGTACACGCCCGAGCGGATCGTTGAGGTGATGGACGCGGCGGGGATCGAGCGCTCGGTGGTCTTCGCCATGTCCACCACGACGCGCCGCGCCATCGAGATGGCCGACCACGCCGTCAGGCGCTTCCCCGAGCGCCTCGTCCCCTACGTCTACGCGCTCCCAAGCTACGAGCGGCCGGTCATCGACGAGGTCCGCGAGGCCATCGAGGACCTGGGCTTTCGCGGCATCAAGATCCACGTCGGGGAGTGCGGGCTGCGACCGTACATCGTGGACCCGGTCATCGCCCTCGCCGGCGACCTCGGCGTCCCGTGCCTAATCGACCTGGCCGGCTTCATCACCACCGCTGAGCGCCTGGCGACCGAGTTCCCGCGCACGTCACTCATCATCGCGCACTTCGGCCGCTACCTGTGCACGGACACGTCGCTGATCGAGCAGTTCATCGCGCTCGCCGAGGCGCACAGGAACGTCTACCTCGACGCCTCGGGCGTGGTGCTCACCTGGACCATCACCGAGGCGGTGCGACGCATCGGCGCGGAGCGCGTGCTGTTCGGCACGGACGGTCCCCACCCGGAGCCCGATGAGACGAGCAAGGCGCGCAACGCCATCCGGCAGATCGAGAGCCTGGACATCTCCGATGAGGAGAAGGCGATGGTGCTGGGTGGCAGCGTCGCCAGGCTGCTGGCGCTCTGAGTCTGGTATGCTGACGTCTTGCGGCCCTGCTAGACCAGGACGATCACAGCCAGTCCGGCCAGGAAGGCGAAGCCGAAGGCGATCGCGATGATCTTCGCCAGTCGTCGGGTGCCCACGAGGGCCGTCAGCGCGCCCTTGAACAGTAGATTCGACAGGTACGCGATGACCACCACGTCCACCGCCTGCCCCGCCGCCATGCGCCCCTCGCCCACCAGTCGGGAGGTGCTCAGGGTGATGGCGTCCACGTTGCCGAGGCCCGCCAGAGCGCTCACCGTGTAGGTCCCGGTCTCGCCGAAGTGGTGCTGCCCCGCCGCCAGCGCCAGACTGACGAGGGCGTAGAGGACGCCGAAGAGCAGCGCGGAGGCGATCTGCACCGGGTTCTCGACCTCCGGCGCCTCGCCCGCGGCCCGATCCTTGGTGGTGAACCAGTAGAACGCAAAGGGAGCCAGCGAGGCCACGAACACGATCAACAACGGCAGCGCAACCTGCGCGAGGAACGCCTGGTTCACGACACCGACCTCGATCGCCATGCGGGGCACCGTCACCGCCGTGGCGAGGATGATCGCCAGCGCCGCCGGATAGGTAAAGGCGCTGCTGTCGTGCGCCCGGCGCGAGAAGCTGTACGTCGTCGCGGTGCTGGAGACCATCCCCCCCAGCAGGCCTGACAACACCCCGCCGTGGCGCGTCCCGACCAGCTTCAGAGAGACATACCCCACCAGGTTGATGGCCGAGACCAGCACGACCATGAGCCAGATGTTGTACGGGTTGAGCACATTGAAGGGGCCGTAGGTCTGATTGGGCAGGACCGGAAGGATCACGAATGCCACCAGGCCGAACTGGACCATGGCGAAGATGTCCTTCTCGCCGGCCCGGTCGGCCAGGGCGTGGAGCTGGGGCTTGAAGTGCAGCAGCGCCGCCGTCACCACGCCCAGAGCCACGGCCAGCTCCATCGGTCCCGTATGGACCATGACCCCGAGGCCGAAGGTCATCAGCGCCGCCAGCTCTGTGGTGAGCCCGCGGCGGCCTCGCTCCACGTAGCCCATGTGGCCGACGACCACCAGCGCGCCGAGCACCAGAAAGGCTGCGGGCACCACCCAGACCATGCCGGTGCGATCCGCGATGAAGGCCGTAACCGTGCCGATGCCACCGATCAGTGCGAAGCTGCGGATGCCCAGCGGGCGGTCCTTCTGGCGCTCGCGCTCGAGGCCGATGAATGCCCCCAACAGAAGCGAGACAGCGAAGAGCTTGAACAGCTCGGCAAGCTCGGCGTAGCTCACACGACGTCATCTCCATGGTGCAGCGACTGCGTGCCCGCGCGGATCAGGGCTTGCAGCGATCGAGGCTTCGCGGATCGCCCGGCGCTCACCTCGCCTGCGGTGCCCTACTCCACCGGCCGCAGCTCGTTGCCCCCGTACAGGAAGCTGCGACCGACTGAGCCGTCCTCACCGACTTCAACGAACGCAACCTGGGCGTCTGTTCCGAAGTCCCCGAAGCTCATCTCGCCCGGCTCGGACTGGAAGGCGAACAGATGGCGCGATCCGTCCTGCAGCGTGATCTCGCCTGCCGCCGCCCCGGCTCCGGCGTCGATGCGTGCGAGGCCCCGGACCGGCGACTCCTCGCCCGCGTGCAGCGGCCAGAGGACGTAGGCCATCACCTGCTCACCGGTGCCGGAGAGGCGGTAGACCGCGGTCGGGACGGCATGGTCGTCGCCCGGAACCGTCCACGCCCAGCCCTGCACCGGCTCCTCCTCGACGCCCTTGACGACCTCGACCTGCAGACCGTCCGTGGGCAGCGGCAGGATCGCCAGCCGGCTCTCGGCCTCGGCGGTGACCGACGTCACGCTCAGGTCATCGCCGATCTCGGCATCCTCCGCGTCGAGGTGGAAGAGCGATTCGTACTCGTGTTCTGCGTCATCCTCCGGTGTCAGGCGGTCCACCACGATCCAGTAGTGCGGCTTCACGAACAGCACGCTGCGCGCGTGGGTCACGCGCACCGCGTTGTCATCGCCGTAGCCCTGCGCGTAGCCGCCCCGCACGAAGTCGAAGTCGTCGCCCGTCGCCCATGGGTTGCCCAGCGGCTCGAAGGGGTAGTCGAGGACGTAGGTCTCGCGCAGGCCCCGCCGGTGCTGGTAGAGGCCGTCCACGCGCACGGTGTTATGCCCGCGCGTGGAGAGGACGTAGCGGCGCCAGCGGCTCCTGTCATACATGTAGTTGCCCGCGTCCACCACGTGCGTGCGCCCGTGCGCGTAAAGGACGAAGGTCAGCTTGTCCTCGTGCTGGTGCCCCGAGCCGAAGGGCCCGGCGTCGAGCAGCATGAAGAGGTCGTCCGCGGCCCACCCCGTGCGCATGACGTAGTGTCCCGAGTAGTCGAATGCGCGCGAGGTCTCGGAGGGCATCTCGCCATCCTCGCCCGCCGCCCACCCGAAGTCCGCGCGTTCGGGGAAGTACCCCGCCGCGCGCTCCATGTAGGGCCTGCGATCCGTGTTGCCCGAGTCATTGAGCCCAGGAACGATCCCGTTCGGCATCGAGGCATAGAGGACGTAGTCGTACATGCGCTCGATGCGGGCGAGCCAGTCCCGGGGGACCTCGTCGCGCAGGTCGTTGAGGATCGCGAAGTCGAGCACGTCCGAGTAGTTGCGCAGCACCCACATGCCGTAGCCCAGCGCCAGCTCGTACTCCAGCCCGTCCGGGTAGACCTGCGTCTCCATCTGCTCGTAGAGGCGATCGAGCGCCGTCGCGCGCCACTGGTCGGCCTCCCGATACTCGGGGAACAGGACGCCGGTGTAGTAGAGCCCGGTGCACTCTGCCGTCAGCCAGTTGCCGCCGGTGGGATGCTTGACGAGGTGCCGGGCGTGCTCGGCGAAGGACTTGGTCACCATCACGAGCGCATCGTCCGTCCACGCCGGGGCCTCAATGGTGCGGAACAGCGACGAGGGCCAGGCGCTACTGGCGCGGACGGCGGTGTTGAGCGTCTCCCACGCCCAGTGGTAGGGGTGGTTGCCCGAGGCGTGCAGCAGCAACGGCGCATCTTCGATCCAGTCCACCCACAACTCCACGAGCTTGTCTGCGTAGCGCTCCTCGCCGGTGCGCCAGTACGCGGTCGCGAGGGCGGTGAACATGGGGTGGCGGTTGAGCCGCGCGTTCCACTCCACGGTGGCCGATTCGCCCTCGGTCATCTGGTTCTGCGACCAGTCGATGTCCTCGCCCAGGAAGAATGTCTCGTGCTGCCAGCGGAACCTGTGCTCGAGCGCCAGGTCGGCGGTGCCGGTGTTGGCGCGCTCGGCCGGGACGGGCTCGGGCCGCCCGTACCACATGTCGAACCAGCGGGGCGTCTCTCGCGTGCGCAGATGCTCGGCCCAGGCGCTCTTGGCGCCTTCCAGGTCGCCGGCCTCGACCGCCGCGCGCACCGCCTGCAGCTCGGGCCGCTCCAGGTCCAGCGCGCCGAAGAACTCCTCATCGGACATGCGCGGCCCGGTGTCGTCGTACCGCTCCAGCCGGATGTCGTCCACGTAGACCACCGCCTCTGGATCGACCTGGATGTTCGGGTCCCACGCGGCATGGAGCCGGAACAGCTCGATGGTGTGCCACCCGAGCGGGTGGCGCGCCCTCCCGATCTCGTCGAAGGGCAGGATGTAGTGCCGCCATCCCTCGTAGTCAAGGGTGAGCCGAAGAGAGAAGTAGTCGGGGCCCTCCCGCTCGCGGTCCTCCGATGGCAGCAGCAGCCAGAAAGGCGATCCCGTGGCATTCTCCGAGTACATGTCGAAGACGAGGGCGTTGTACTCCGACCAGTCGTGAGGGATGTCGGCGAGGCGCAGTTCCCTGTTCGCCGCCAGCTCCCAGCGGATGGAGCCCTCGCCCTGGGTGACGTGCTGGGTGGATGGCTCGCCGCCCCGCCACGCCGTCGCGTCGTCGCAGTCGCTGATCGGGAGGCTTGGGCGGCCCTGCGCGCAGGCGGGAGCGACGCCGACCGGCAGCACGACGAGGGCCAGCAGCGCGCCCCGGCTCGGCAGGAGTATGCTCACGACCGTCACCTCCATGCGCGTGTCCCTGCGCGGGCGACCGCCGACGGGGCCTGGTTCGCCGCGGCCCCGGCCGCCGCCTCCAGCGGAAGGTGGCCGGCTCGGAGTCGTAGAAGCCGCGTTCGCCCGAACACGACGACCGGGAGTGAGAGAAGTGACCTTCTACGAGAATGCACTCGAGGCCGAGCCGGGACTGGTGCAGCGGGGAATCAACGACCGCCAGAGCCTGCTGCGCCGGGAGACCGAGGACTTCCTGCGGCAGTACACCCTGGACTACGAGCGCCGCCGGGAGGAGCACTGGAGGCGGGACTACTCCTCGGAGGAGGCCTACCTGGCGTCCGTCGAGCCCAACCGCGAGCGCTGGCTGGCGGCGGTGGGGGACTTCGGGCCGCCCGAGCCGGAGATGGAGCCGGTGGTCGAGCCCTTCGCGGAGAACGAGCGCTTCCGGGCCGAGTGGGTGACGCTGAACCTCTACGGCAGGCTGCGGGCGCGCGCCGTCATCGGCGTCCCGAAGACCGGCGAGGCTCCCTTCGCCACCGTCATCTGCCAGCACGGCCTGGGCTGCTCGCCGGAGCGGACCTTCGGCCTCGCGGATGAGGGCCAGCTCTACCACTCATTCGCCCGGCGCTGCCTGGAGCACGGCTACGCGGTGATCTCGCCGATGAACATCATCGGGGCCGACCAGCGTGCCCGCTACGAGCGCATGTGCCTGCTGCTGGGGAAGACGCTCTTCGGGCTGGAGATCGCGAAGATCCGGCGGCTGATCGACTACGCCGAGACCCGGCCGGAGCTGGACACGGGCCGGCTGGGCATGTGGGGCATCAGCCTCGGGGGCACCTACACGCTCTTCACCACGCCCCTGGAGATGCGCATCAGAGCCGCGATCATCACCGCGTTCTTCAACCACCGCCTGCGCAAGATGATCGTCGATGACCCGCGCTACTCCTGCTACCTGTCCACCGGGGAGGAGCACATCTTCGTGCCCGGCTGGCTGCGGGAGTTCTGCGACCGTGACGTCGTGTCGCTGATCTGTCCGCGGCCCGTCATGTCACAGACGGGGAAGGCCGACGGGGTCTCGTGGTGGCCGTGGGCGGTCGAGGAGTTCGAGGCGGCGCGCGAGCACTACGAGAGGCTGGGCGTCGCAGACCGCATCGAGCTCGACCTGCATGAGGGCGGCCACGAGATCCGCGTGGACACCGGGCTCCGCTTCCTCGACAGGTGGCTGTAGGGCCTCTGCGAAGGTGGGGGAGAGGCCGTCTACGGCCTCTCCCCGTATGTCGCCATGCCGGCTACTGGAACGGGTCCCTCTCCATCGCCCGGCGCGCCTCATCAACGCTCAGCCACTTGACGTGGCCGTCCAGGAACCCGCAGTTGATGCCGCCGTTGTGTACCCCCTCGGGCGGGATGTCGTCAGGGCCGCCGACGGGATTGGAGCCGCCGATGTTTGACTCGAAGACGATGATCGTCTGCGCGGGGTCGGGGACCTGGGCCAGCGATGCCCCGATGAGCCGCTCGTCGAGTGCGTAGCCCACCGGCAGGTCCGGCCTGGAGGGGCAGACGAAGATCTGCTCGTTCATGATGTAGGGCATGACGTCGTCCACCCAGTTGGCGCCCTGGGCCGCCAGGACATCATCATAGTCCTGCGAGTACATCAGCAGGCCCAGGCATATCTGCTTGACGTTGCTCAGGCAGCTCGCCTGGCGTGCCTTCTCACGAGCGCGCATGAAGACCGGGCCCAATACCGACGCGGCCAATCCGCTGCTGCCACCGCGATAGCGCACGCTGCCCTCGATCTCCATCGTCTCCAGGTTCACGACGTAGACGCGACCGGCGTCCACGATGATCAGCTTCTCGCCGCGATCGATCACCACCGGCTGGGGCTTCTGCTGCTGCCCCATGCCCCCACTGAGCATGAGGGGCCAAATCGCCTCCCCGGTGCTCGGCTCTCCATCCATCATCATCATGAGCAGCAGCGGGTTGATGCCCGAGTCGTCGGCGCCCATCACGGCCATCATCAGCGCCTGCTGCTTATCCATGCCCATCTCCCGGTAGAGGTCGAACTGCTCCTGGACGTCGGGGGGCAACTGCGGGGCCTGCGCCGCCTGCTCTGGCGCCATCTCCTGCGCCGCCGCGGGTGGGGCGGGCGCCGGCACCACCAACACCATGAATGCGGTCATCAGCCGGGTCGCAGCACGCATATGCTCTCCTCCGTTCCACGGGCTTTCCGCCGGCCGCGGCCGGCCGTTGCGTTGGGGTGCGTCCGTCAGGGGGAACTGCGAGAGGCGCCACAAGGCGGCGGGATGAGAGCGGACGACGAGGCGGCGTACACCGCCTACCTCTCGTCCCGCACGAGAGGGCGCGGGTAGCGGTGGTCCTTGGCATCCCGCAGGCGGGCATCAGGCTCTCGTCGTGGTGCGGAACCGCATGCCCCTCAGCTCGGGCCAGGTCTTCTTGCAGGTGGGGCAGACCACCTTGCCCTCGCCAACAAGCTCGCTGCGCTGCACCACGCCGTGGCACAGCGGGTTGGGGCACCTGCCCGAGTTGAGCCTGCTGTAGCGCCCGTAGACCGCCAGGAGACTGCGGAGGATGACCGCCAGCATGATCACGCCGATGACGCACTCGACGCAGAGGCGGGTGGTACCAGCCAGGCCCGCTCCGGCGACTCCTCCGATGCCGAGGCCCACCAGCAGGGCGATGAGCATCGTCGCTAGGTCGCCGCCCGTCATCAACAGAGCCATGCCTTGCAGCACTCGTCTCACCCCTCCGAGACAGATCGACATCGAGGAGAATGCTACGGAGACAAATGCAAGCGGTCCGCTATTGGTTGTCGCCATCCCACCCCATCAGCACATACACAAGGCGTCACCCCAATTTTACACCAATTCTCGATGAACGCCAAGGCGGGGGCCGGATCAGAGGCAGCATCCAGATTCGTGTGGATGCGGGCACCGAGCGGCGACGTCCCGTGCCTGCGCATCCCGCTCCTGGGCGGGAGGGACCGGGGACTGAGGCCTGCCCCCTCCTACGGCCAACGGCGCGCGGACGGGGGCGTCCGTGCGACGGGAACGGCCTACGACAACAGCAAACGGCCGGGCGGGAACGGAGGCCCGCCCGTCCAGTCGCCCATCAGCGCGTGGAGCGTCGGCGCCTGGCCGTCCCGCAGCGGAGCGTCCCCGGCCAGATGCAGCGTGTCATTCACCACGAGCATCATCACCGTCGGCTGATCGACCGGCACGCGGCCCGTTGCGCGATCCACGAAGCCACTGACGCCCGCCGCCCACTCCCACGCCGGGTCCGACAGCTCGCCATCGGTCGTGGGCGCGATCTCCAGGTGTGGAACCGCGATGTCCGGCTCACTCCATGCCTCGGTAGTGGGCAGCGCCAGGCGCAGGTAGGCCTGCCGCACCTCGGCGGCCGGGTTCCCGGCGGCCGCGTCCGCGTCGAGGCCCTGGTCGTAGGAGGCGTAGAAGCCGGGCTCCGGCAGTCCCCACGCGGAAACGGCGAACGCGCCGAGCACCAGCCCGACTATCGCTGAGCGCTTCACTGCCGACCGGCTCCTCCCGATGTGCGCTCCTGAGGCGCCTCGTTTCCGGTGCTTCGGTCTGCCTGGACGGTTCGACGCGACCGCCGGCCGACCTCCGGCGGGACCGTCCTCGCTTGCCCGTGGCCTCCCGCGCACCCGGGCCTCGCGGCGGCAATGGGCTTCCGGTTGTCGCCGGATTCGGCCTGTGGTATACTCCGCCCGAACTCCCATGTGGAAGCGTCTTCGCGCAGGCTCGTGGATCGCCGGGGCCGCGCTGGCGGCGGGCCTCGCGGCCGTCCTCATGTCCGGCTGCCCGTTCAGCCGCGGGCGCATGGGCTCCATCGACCAGGTCGCGGTGGTCAAGTACCGCCGGGCCACGGACGAGGATGGCAAGGTGGTGCGCCTGGTGGGCGCGGTCCGCAACTGCGGGCCTCTGCGGTCGCCACGCGGGGAGATCGTCGTGACCCTCTACGGTCGCACCGGCTCCCTGAAGGGCCAGAACCGGGTGGCGCTGCGGTCGCTCGCCGCCGACGAGGAGGAGCACTTCGCGGTGGCGGTGACCAGCCACGGGAAGGTGCATGAGGTCAAGATCGAGGTCGTCGAGCCCGGGACTGTGGTGGGGGAGACCGAGGGGGCGACGGAGGATGGCGAAGGCTCGACTGATGGGGCGCTCAGCGCTCCGCCAGAGGAGGGTGGGTAAGATGGCGCATCAGCTTTCGGCGGCGGTCATCGGCGCATCGGGGATGGGCAAACACCACGCGAAGTGGCTGGACAGGCTTGGCTGCTCCATGGCGGCCTTCGCAGGCACCTCGCCCGAGAGTGTCGCGGCGACGACAGAGAAGCTCGCGGATCTCTTCGGCTTCGGCGGGACGGGCTACCCGTCGGTGGACGAGTTACTCGACTCCGGTCGCTACGACCTCATCAACGTCTGCTCACCCGAGCAACTGCACTACGACCACTTCATGGCGGCGGTCGAGCACGGCGCACACGTCATGTGCGAGAAGCCGCTGGTGTGGGACCCGGACCTCTCCGCCGATGAGATGCTGCGGCTGGGCGGCGAGATGGTGGCTGCGGCGAGGCAGGCCAGGCGTGTCGCGGCGATCAACACGCAGTACGCCGCGGGCGCGGAGGCGTACCACGCATTCATGGGCAACCGGGGTGTGGAGGTCGGCGCGCCCAGCAGCTTCTTCATGCAGATGGAATCTCGCGGCGGGCCGGAGGGGACCGACTACGAGCAGATCTGGATCGACCTGGGCTCCCACCCCATCAGCGTGCTGGTGGGTTTCTGCGGGCAGGGGGAGATGGACGAGAGCAGCGCCTCGTGCAGCATTGAGCGCAAGTGCGTCGAGGCTGAGTTCGACTACGTGATGGCGGGCGGCGGCACGTGCCGAGCCCACATCGTCTGCCGCAACCGGCCGGAGGGGGAGCTTGTGCGGCGCTTTGGCATCAACAACGTCCTGGTCGATTACGAGGGACGCAACGACGAGAACGGCATCTACCGGGCCTGGCTGTCACACGACGGCGACGAGCACCGCGCCCAGGACTTCGTGGAGACCTCGATCGAGCGCTTCGTGGGGGCGGTCCGGGGGGACACCCCGCGCCCACTGGCGACGGCGGCCGAGGGACTGGAGAACCTGAAGATGCAGCTCGTGCTGCTGGCCTGCGCCGACCGACGCTGAGCCGGGGCCCGTCCAGCACCGAGGAGGCACGCCGATGGCGACGGAAGAGCTTCTGACCGATGAGAACCCGGACGGGCCGCTGGCCGCCGCGCTCACACAGCTCGACGAGGCGGCCAGGCTTATCGGGCTCGACGACGCCGTTTATCAGAAGCTGCGCAAGCCCAAGCGCGTGATGACGGTGTCCGTCCCGACACGGATGGACGACGGCACCTTGCGGGTATTCACCGGCTACCGCGCCCAGCACAACATGGACCGCGGCCCGTGCAAGGGCGGCATCCGCTACCATCCCGATGTGAACGTTGAAGAGGTCATGGCGCGGGCGATGTGGATGACCTGGAAGTGCGCGGTCGTCAACATCCCGTACGGCGGCGCCAACGGCGCCGTTATCTGCAACCCCAAGGAGATGAGCGAGGGCGAGCTGGAGCGGATGACCCGGCGCTTCACCACCGAGCTGGTCGAGGTGATCGGGCCCGAGAAGGACATCCCCGCGCCCGACGTCTACACCAACCCGCAGGTCATGGCCTGGATTATGGACACGTATTCGATGCAGAAGGGCTACTCGGTCCCGGCCGTCGTTACCGGCAAGCCGGTCGCACTGGGCGGGTCGCTCGGCCGCGAGGCCGCGACCGGTCGCGGCTGTGTCTTCACGATCCGCGAAGCCATGAAGCGGCTGGGCATGCGCATGGAGGGCGCCAGCGTGGCCGTCCAGGGCTTCGGGAACGTGGGCGGGTGGGCCGCCCGCCTGCTCCAGGAGCTTGGCCCCAAGATCATCGCCGCCTCCGACTCCACGGGCGGCTGCTTCAACCCCGACGGCATTCCCGCTGAGGAACTGGTCGCCCACAAGGCGCGCAGCGGAACGGTCGTCGGCTTCCCCGGCACCGATGAGATCACCAACGAGGAGCTGCTCGCGCTGGAGTGCGACGTGCTCATCCCCGCCGCTCTCGAGAACGCCATCCACGCGGGCAACGTGGCGAACGTCAGCGCGAGGATCATCGCTGAGGGCGCGAACGGCCCGACCACGCCCGCGGCCCAGGAGGTCCTCAACGACAAGGGCGTGTTCGTCATCCCCGACATATTGGCGAATGCCGGCGGTGTCACCGTCTCATACTTCGAGTGGGTCCAGGGCCTGCAGGCCTACTTCTGGTCCGAGGACGAGGTCAACGAGCAGCTCGAGGAGATCATGGTCCGCGCCTT
Source organism: Candidatus Zipacnadia bacterium (assembly GCA_029820945.1). GTDB lineage: Bacteria > Armatimonadota > Zipacnadia > Zipacnadales > UBA5352 > JALGUJ01. The sequence continues at coordinate 19,650 of JALGUJ010000012.1, forward strand.
CGACGAAGTGTACGCCGAGCACGCGGAGCGCGGCTGTGACATGCGCGCGGCCGCCATGGCCGTTGCCGTCGGTCGCGTCGCCGAGGCGGTGCACGTGCGCGGCATCTATCCGTGACAGCCGCCGGCTGACGCTGGGGGGACCCCGGGTGTGCGCCGTGAGCCTTTCGTTCATGTTGAAGTAGGGCGAAGGAGATGGCAGTGTGTGGCAGCCGACGTGACCCGCCCGACCAACGTTCTCGAGAGCGCCCTGCGGCAGCTTGACGACGCGGCGGCGCTGATCGACCTGGATCCCGATGTGCACGCGAAGCTCAGCAAGCCGAGGCGCGCGCTCACCGTCTCCATCCCCACGCACATGGACGACGGCTCGGTCCAGGTCTTCACGGGCTTCCGAGTGCAGCATAACATGGACCGCGGTCCCTGCAAGGGTGGCATACGCTACCATCCGTGTGTCACGCTCGAAGAGGTCACGGCGCTGGCGATGTGGATGACCTGGAAGTGCGCGGTCGTGAACATCCCCTACGGGGGGGGCAAGGGCGGGGTGATCTGCGACCCCCATGCGATGTCCGACCGGGAGCTGGAGGACCTCACACGCCGCTTCGTCTCCGAGCTGATCGAGATCATCGGCCCCGACCGGGACATTCCCGCGCCCGATGTCAACACCGATCAGCGCATCATGGGCTGGGTGATGGACACCTACTCGATGCAGATGGGGTACTCCGTACCGGCGATCGTTACCGGCAAGCCGATCGCTATCGGCGGGTCGCTGGGGCGCGCGAAGGCGACCGGCCGCGGCATCGTCTTCGTCACTCGCGAGGCGCTCAAGACGCGTGCCATCCCCATCGAGGGTGCGCGCGTGGCCCTTCAGGGCTTCGGCAAGGTCGGCAGTGCCTTCGCCGAGATCATCTGCGACCTCGGCGCCAAGCTCGTCGCGGTCTCCGACGTCAGCGGCGGCGTCTTCAACGATGGCGGGCTGTCTGTCTCTGACCTCCGCGCCTACACCCTGGAGCACGAGGTCATCGAGGGCTTCGGCGGCGGCGAGCCGATCACGAACGCGGAGCTGCTCGCGCTGGAGTGCGACGTGCTGGTGCCGGCCGCGCTCGAGAACGTGTTGACGGCCGAGAACGCCGGCGACGTGCGCGCAAGGGTCGTCGTGGAGGGGGCGAACGGGCCGACCACGCCGGAGGCCCACCACGTCCTGGTCGATCGAGACGTCTTCGTAGTGCCGGACATCCTGGCCAACGCCGGTGGTGTGACCGTATCGTACTTCGAGTGGTGCCAGGGCATCCAGAAGCTGTTCTGGAGCGAGCGCGAGGTCGATCGGCGGCTCGAAGGCGTGATGGTCAATGCCTTCCACGAGGTCCACGAGTGCGCGCGCCGGCTCAACACCGATATGCGCAATGCCGCGATGGCGCTGGCGGTCGAGCGCGTCGCGGGCGCCATCGCGGCGCGAGGCGCCTGCGCGTAGGCCCTGGGCACCACGCAGGCGGCTCTCGTCTCGGGCCGCGCTTCTCCGTGCAGAGGTTTCTGTCTGCTGGCAGGCTGGGTATAAAGGAGACTGAAGACAGCGCTCGTGTCGCCGCAGATGCGGCCGGCCTTGCGCAGAGCCGGGAGATAGTGTGCTGCGCGATGGTGCGAAGGGGGAACCTTGTGCGAAGGGGCCGCGCCCTTCCGCCGGGGAGGGCTGAAGACGCCGAAGTTACTGCGCCGCTTGACGTGAGGGCGAATGTGGAGTAGCATATCCCCGGTCTGCTGCAGACCGCCGACATAGCTGCTTCACGGATACAAGGGTGAAGAGGATGCGCCACGTTACTTGTCGCGTGCCTGCGGTGTGCGTCGTGAGCCTTGTCGTGCTACTCCCGCACGCGGTCGCCGTCGCCGACGTGGACATCACGTACGCCGGCGAGACCACGGACATGACCACCTACAGTGGCAGCAACGCTGACGACGACGCGTGGGACTACGTGTATGACATGTCGGTGGACGGCGGCTGGAGCATGTTCTATGGCCCCTTCCACTGGGGAATATACGTGCCCTACGAGGTCGCCGACAGCAGGATCTACGACCCCAGCGGCTGGAGCGGGAGCTGGGACGCCAGCATCGATGACGCCGAGTACGGTGGCTACTTCGACGGCACCCCCCTCGACAGCAGGCCGGGCATCGTGTGGTCTTGGACCAGTGGGACGCCGTCCCTGACGGGCTTCCACTACCAGGCGAACACGGCTCCCTTCCACGGCGACTGGGTGGCCTGCGGTGACGACAGCGGCCACAGGGGCGATGGTGAGGAGTGGACGGCCGCTCCCGAACCCGCGACCCTGCTGCTCACATCGGTGGGCCTCTTCGGCCTGAGCCTCTGGCGGCGCAGGACGACTGTCTGAGAGCACGTGCATGGGACGCGACGACCGGCTGCGTCCGGCAGCTAGCCCAAGCTCATAGGTCGTCTCCCCACAGGGCGAAGGAGGTCACCGTACGATGAGGCGCAGGTCATGCGCCGGCTTCACGCTCATCGAGCTTCTCGTGGTCATCGCGATTATCGCGATACTGGCCGCCATTCTCTTCCCGGTCTTTGCCAGGGCGCGCGCCAAAGCGCGCCAGGTCAAGTGTATCTCGAACCTCAAGCAGCTCGGCACGGCATTCCACATGTACGCCGATGATAACGACGGGCTGCTCCCCAACCTCGCGCCCAGTCAGTTCAACTGGACGTACGGATGGTACAAGAGCCCCGGGCACCAGTGGGCGATGCAGCTTGCCTACCAGGCCCTGGAGCCCTACGTCAAGAACGGTCAGATCTGGTTCTGCGACGATGACGTCCACCGCCCGACGGCAGAGGCCAAGGGGGGGTGGGGCAGGCCTGAGGATGCCGCGGCCGGTCGCGTGAGCTACTGCTTCTGCACCCAATGGGACACACACGGGGCGGATCCCGGCTACGACGAGATGTGCCCCGATCCGACCGAGCCCACCGACGTCGCGCACGGGCACCCGTCCGAGCAGAGCGTGATGTGCGACAACGGCCTCTACAACGAAGCCGCTCCGTTCAACAAGCCACCGCACTCCGGCGGGTCCAACTTCCTCTTCCTCGATGGGCACGTCAAGTTCGTGCCGAAGGGGATGTGGGGGGAGCTGCATCCGCCGATGGTCGATCGGCCCGACCTGAGCCCCTGAGTCAGCCGCGCAGGGAAGTTCACGAGCGCCCGCCGTCACCGGCGGGCGCTCTTTCATGGGCCGGCTATGGGGTGTGGCCTCAGCGCGCTGCCAGCCGGCTCTTGATCCAGCAGTAGATGGCGTCACCGATCTGGTGGTAGCCCGGCGTCGCGGGGTGCACGCCGTTGGTCATGCGCGAGATCTCCAGGTCGGCGTGCGCGTTCGCGGGCACGCTGGCGCGGGGAAAGCCGTACACCGTGTCGAGGTTCACGAAGGCGGGCACGAGGAAGAGGCCCTCCGCACCGCGGCGGCCGTAGTTCTCGACCTCGCGCTCAACCACGCGATGCTGGTTGCGGCGGTACTGCCATCGCGTCTGGCTGCAGTGGTAGTTGGCGCCGAAGGCGTCCTGGCTCGCCGCCGGCGGCACGAGCAGCAGCAGCCCGATCTCGGTGTCGGGCGCAGCCGCGCGGAAGGCCGCCAGCAGGGCGTCGAGGTTGGCGAACATCGCGTCGATGCGCTCCTCGATGTTCGTCTCGTCCGCCGAGAAGGTGTCGTTGCACCCCAGCAGGATCGTGATGAAGTCGGGAGGCCGCCCGGCGTTGTTTCTGTCCAGGTACTGCTGGAAGTCCAGCCGCGGCTCGCCCTCGACCTCGAAAAGGAACGGGCTGCGCTGTCGGCGGGTCCGGCCATCGACCTCGGCGTAGTCCACCCCATCCGCCCAGTTGTGGACGAACCGGTCGCAGCTCCAGCCGCCGTAGCCCTCGTGGCGGTTGCCGCTGTCGGCCCCCGCACCGCTCTCGCCGATCAGCGTCGCGTCCACCGCATCGTCGGCCGCGAACAGCTCGACCAGCCGCCTGGTGTAAGTTGATGAGGCCGTCAGGCTGTCGCCAACGCATAGCACGGTAATCTGCTCGCCGCCACCTGCGGCGCGATCAATCACCCGCACCGTCGTCGCCATCTCAAGCACCGGCTCCATCTGCGGCGTGACGATGCGGATGGTGAGCGGGTGGTCGCCGGCCTGCCCCTGGGTGGGCACGCAGGTCCAGCGCTCCTCCTGCTGCGTGCCCAGCGCGCAGTCAGCGTCCCAGATGAGACTGCCGCTGTCGGGGTGGAGGATGATATTGTCGAAGTAGACGTTCGTCTCCACGCCGGGGACGGCGTAGAGCTCAGCGGGCATGATCGGGCGCAGTTCGTGCTGCGCACCTGCAGGCGTTGGGAGCATGCAGGCAAGCAGCAGGGCGGCCGTCCACGCCTTCGTCATCGGTTCTCACCCCAGTCCGGGTTCCTCACGTGCTCGGGCAGCTTGCGCAGGAACGACGTGTAGGCCGGCTCCCTCGAGTGCAGCAGGCGGTCCATGAGCAGTTCGGAGAGCTCGCGGCGCACGCCGGCGTGGCCGGGATCGTCCCAGAGGTTCCGGCGCTCGCCCGGGTCCTGCTGGAGGTCGTAGAGCTCCCCGATGTACTCGGTGCCCCAGTAGGCATACTTGTAGCGCTCCGTGGTCAGGCAGATGCCGGTGTTCCGGCGGTTGTTGTCTGTGTACTCGGTGAGGGCGTGGCCGCGCGAGTCCCCCGTGCCCTCCAGCACCGGCCGCAGGCTGGGGGCCTGCATCTCCGGCGGCCTCTGTACGCCGGCGTAGTCCAGGGCGGTCCCGGCGACGGAGAAGTTCTCGATCACGCCGTCGTAGCGGTCCGGATAGGCGTCGGTCCGGAAGCGGTCGGGGAGGAAGCCGATGGTGGGCATGTGCACCACCTGCTCGAGGAACACTCCCTTGCCCCAGCGCCCCCAGTCGCCCAGCATCTCGCCGTGGTCTGCCGTGGTCCAGATGATGGTGTCATCCGCCATCGCCAGCTCGTCAAGCTCGCCCACGATGCGCCCCACCATGTCGTCGATCAGCGTCATCATCGCGTAGTAGTAGGCGATGCGCGTCTGGACGACCCGCCGGGCCTCTGGCGTCGCGGCCCTGGCCGGGCGGTGCATGAACTCGGGCCGCCCCGACAGCTCCATGGTGTAGGTCTCCGGGAAGGGCATCTCGTCCGGGTCGTACATCTCGGCGTAGCGTCGCGGCGGGTCGAAGGGTCCGTGCGGTCCGCAGAATCCCACCCACAGCAGCCACGGCCGCTCGGGGTCCCGCGCGCGCTCGCGCATGAAGTCGATGGCCATGTCGCCGATCCACCAGTCCACGTACTCGTCCTCGTCGAGCACGTTGATCAGCGTGCCGTCATCGTAGTCCGAGGTCTGGCGCTGGTCGTAGATCTCCATGAATGCGCCCGGGCGCTTCTCCTCAAGCCAGCGCGCGTAGTCCTGACCGAGGGGGCCGGCGCCGACCTTCTCCCCCCACGCCTTGCGCCAGCGCGCGCCCTTGCCGCCGGTGAGCTGAGTCCAGTCGTAGCCCTTGGGCTCGAGCATGTGGATCTTGCCGCAAGCGCCGGTGTAGTAGCCCGCCGCCTGCAGCCGCTCCATGAACGTGGTCTCCCAGTGGGGCAGCACCGGCGTGGTGTCGATCTCGCTCTCCATGTACTGGCAGCCGTGCTGGTGCGTGTAGCGGCCCGTGTGCAGGCAGGCGCGCGAGGGGATGCAGACAGTGTTCTGCGTGTAGCAGCGCGTGAACAGCGTGCCGCGATCCGCCAGCGCATCGAAGTTCGGCGTGCTGACGATCTCGTTCCCGGTCACGCCGTACGTGTCGTAGCGCTGCTGGTCCGTGGTCACGATGATGAAGTTCGGTCTCCCACATCGCTCGGGCATGGCTCTCATCTCCCGGTATCACTGTCTTCGTTAGCAGTTCAGGAAGGGCGGGCTTCCCTACCCGCCCGGTCGTTCGTCGTTGCCCCACCTGGTGACTGGCGCCCGCCTTCACGCCTTCGCCGGGTCTTCCTCGAGCCGCCTGTAGGTCGAGTGCGGGCAGTCCGCAGAGACGGCCAGCTTCCGGCCGGGCAGGCCCACCGGGGTGCAGCCGCAGAAGAAGCTCTCCGGCCTCTGGCCCAGCGCGTCGGTCATCTCGTCCCACATCTCGCGCGACTCGGTGCTGATATACAGCGGGACCTCCTTATCCCAGCGCCGTACCTGCTCGATGAGGTAGTGGTAGATCTCCGCGCGCACGTCATGGGGGAACGGGCCGGTGACAACGCCCTCCATCTCCTCGGCGGCGTCCCTGGCGGCCTGGACGTACTCCTGGTCGAGCAGATCAAGGTCGATCCTGGCCGCGAGGCTGTCGATGGTGTTCCACATGATCACGCAGAAGCCGATGGACTCGGGCGTGGTCAGCTCACAGGTGCGCTCGATGATGTCCGCGTATTCCTCGCGCCACCCCTTGATGGGGATCATCGGCTTGAACTTGAAGCGCACCGGGATGCCCATCTCCTGGCAGGTCGCGGCCGCCTCGATGCGTTCGATTGCCGGGCCCGAGCCCGGCTCGATCTCCCGCGCGACGCTCTCGCAGGTGGTGCTCCAGATACCGATGAGTCGGTCACGATGCTCGACGTCCTTCAGCCACTCGACGTTGGCGCTGGCGGAGTGGAAGTAACCATAGCGGTCGTGCTCGGCGAGTGTCTGCAGGTACAGCTCGATGACGCCGTACTCGGGCTCCCATGCGATGTGGTCCGCACCCCAGCCGATCATGCGGAAGCACTTCTGCCCCGGACGCTCGGCGATGACGCGCGGGACGACGACCTCCATGAAGTCCTCGATGTTGAGCCCGACCGCCGTGAAGTAGCTCGACTTGCCGGCGCCGCAGTACTGGCACCCGTGCGGGCATCCGGCCATGGTGCCGAAGTCCTTGGTGGGCCAACACACGTAATCCTTCTCCCAGTCGCTCTCACGCTCGTGCTGGGCTCGCGCGGGGTCAATGTGGCCCAGAAGCTGATGGACCTGCGCCAGCGAGCCGCCCTCGGGCAGACGCTCGACGATCTCCTCGTACTCGGGCTTCTCGCCCTCAAGGTCCTGGACGGTGAAGACCACCGGTCGGCCCCATGGTCCCCAGGGCCTGTCGAAGACCATCTCCGGCGACCAGGCCGCCTGCAGGTCCTCGATGACGCCGGGCACCTCCTCGCGACTGAATTCCTGGAGCCCGGTGTCCGGGAGCTGCATCGCCCCGATCATGCGCTCCATGCGCGTCACCATGCGCGGATCGCTATAGACCTCGTCGAGCACATAGACTCGGACTGGATGGAGGTTGTACACGCAGATTCACCTTCTGATACGTCAGTCAGTGTCGTCCGCAAACGGCCTGGGCAGCTCGCCTACCTTGGCGACCCCGCGGTCGGTCGGAAAGGGCCGGCGGGCCTGCGTGCGCGTCCACATCCGCAGCAGGCGGTCCCGCATCTCGGCCTCTATCTCCGCCATGTCGTCCCGGCCGCACAGGTTCACTGTCTCGTCCGGGTCCTCCTCCAGGTCATAGAGCGCTGCGCCGTCGCCATGACCGTCGATCACGTACTTGTGGCGCCGCGTGCGCAGCATCGTGTGCTGCCCGACCTCGCTCAGCGCCTCCGGGTCCGGCGGCGGCTCCCCGCCGGCCAACGCCGGCATCAGCGACCGCCCCATCGCGCGCGGCGACGGCTCCAGGTCGAGGCCGTCCAGCAGTGTGGGGAGGATGTCGATCTGCGAGCAGAGCTCATCGCGCACCAGCCCGCCGCCCATCTGCGGCCAGTGCACGATCAGCGGAACCCGGAGCGCGGAGCGGAAGAAGATCGACTTGCTCAGGCGCTGGTGGTCGCCCAGCATCTCGCCGTGGTCCGACCAGAAGACCACGATGGTCTCGTCGAGCCCGCGGCGGCTGTCCTGCGTTGCCAGGATCTCGCCTACCCAGTGGTCGATGAGCGAGATGTTGCCGTAGTAGTTGGCGGCCATGCGGCGGAAGTCGGCGTCCTCGATGCCGTCCCTACGCAGATGGTGGTAGTACTCCAGCGCGGCGCCCGACAGCCACTCCGGCGGCTCCGAGGGCTCGATGCGCGCGGGCATGTCGTCGGGATCGTACATCTCCGCGTACTCGCCGGGCGCGTCCCAGGGCTCGTGCGGGCCCGGGAATCCCGCGAACATGCACAGCGGCCGGTCGCGGTCGTAGGCGGCGAGGAAGTCGCGCGCATGGCGCCCCACGTAGCTGTCCTGGTAGTCGTCGACCGAGTGGGGGCTGGGCCAGACCGAGGTCGGGCCGTTCTCGCGCCGCCTCTCGTAGTCCTCCCGGTAGGCGTCCCAGAGCCCGCCGCGCTCCTGCCAGTAGTCCGTCAGATACGAGCCCATGCGGGTGTTGGCCCAGGGCCCGCCGGTCTCGTGCACGTAGTCGTAGCCGCGCGCGTGCATGTACGGCTCCCACTCGCGGGCGTCAAACTCGGCGTGCTGGTAGAAGTGCGACTTGCCCACGTGCGCCGTGTAGTAGCCCGCGCGCTGCAGGTGGTGGAAGAGCGTCTCGTCGTACGGGTCCTGCCGGCCGGTGTTGGTCCACATGCCGTGGTTGTGGGGGTAGGTTCCGGAGACGAACGAGTAGCGCGCCGGCATGCACAGCGGGCTGGAGGTGCAGCAGTGCGAGAAGCGCACGCCACCCTCCGCGAGTCGGTCCAGGTTCGGCGTCTGGATCACCTCGTTCCCCGCACAGCCCATGCAGTCCGCGCGCATCTGGTCGGGCATCAGGATCAGGATGTCCGGTCTATCGGCCATGGCATCTCACTTCCTTGACGCGTGTCCGTGGCACGCCGTCCACGTGCGCTCTTGCTGGTGGAGTGCAGGCGCTGCCGCGCGGGCGCCGTCTACGGCGCCGCGCACTCCTCCAGCAGGCGCTGTCTCACGTGAGCGAACTGCCTCGTGTCCCGCGTGAACTCGGTCGCGCTCGCGATCAGCTCATCGCACAGCTCGCGGCTGCGCGCGCCCTCGTCGCCGCGCTTCTGCGCGAGCATGGTCAGCAGCTCGTGGTCCTCGATGCCGTCGCGGATGTTCTCGAGCCTGATGGTCGTGATCGGCCCATCCGGTCCGGGGCAGATGAGCGAGCCGTCGCCGTTCGCCGTGCGGAAGGACTGCGGATCCCAACCGGTCCTGTTTCGGCCGTCGAGGATCATCGGGCCCTGTGCGTTGGGCCAGCGCGCCATGCGGTAGTAGAGGAAGCCATCCACGTCCTGCTGCCAGGTCATCCACCAGAGCAGGCGCGCCTCGATGGCCGGGTACTCCACGAACCAGTTCGCGTACGGGTGGACGGTGGCGATGGAGACGTACCACCAGACCTGCGTGCCGCGCTCGCGCGCGGCCTGCGCGCGCTCCCGGTTGTACTCCTGTGTAAGCGGGACCCACACGTCCACGAGGCCATCCAGGCCACTGTCGAGGCCAAAGGTGGGGTCCTTCGCGGTGGTCATCAGCGCGATCTCCGGATAGCGGTCGTGCAGGAACCGCGCCACGCGCGCGATCTCCGCGTAGCTCTCCGCGCCCTGCTCGTCCCAGCCGTAGAAGTAGGCGTGTTCCGCCAGCCCCTCCTCGCGCAGTCGCTGGATGTACGGATCGAGCACCCCCGCCAACTCACGCAGGTCCCGGTCGTTCCAGCCGTCGCGGCTGTGCAGGAAGCGGATGTTGAAGGCGTTGAGACGGCCCTGGCGCGCGAAGCGCCTGAGCAGCTCGATGTCGGGCGGTACGCCGCGGTAGAGGTCGTCCGGGTTGATGCGGTGGTCGGCCACGAACCCGCAGTAGGCCATCATGAGGTCGTCGTCGAAGCGCTCGCCGTAGACCCCGGAGATGTACTGGCTGCCGAGGGTGAACGCCGTCCGGACGGTCGTGCTCTCGGGCAGCTCGACGTCGTAGACGCGTAACTGAAGCGGCACTCGGCCGAGCGGGCGGCCTTTGCGGCGTATCGACAGCCAGCCGCTGTACACGCCGGGTGCAGTGTCGCCATCGCAATCGAAGTTGATCCAGACGGGCATGCACTCATGGGGCTCGGCGGTCATCTGCCCTTCCGGGAGCTGCTGCTGGGGGACGAGCGGATCGGGCCACCAGCCCACGTGATCGACCTGGTAGAGCCCGGGGGCCTCGGTCTCCACGTAGCCCACCTGGAGGACCTCCACCCCCCCGGCCGGGAAGGCCTCGCCCGTCTCGTCGTGGCGCAGATGCTCTACCTCGAAGGAGAGCCTCATCTCCTCGCGGGTGAGCACCACGAGCTGCGCACCCTCGACCTCGTTGCGCGCCATCTGCACCGTGAGCCCTGGCGGCGCCAGGTCGCTCGGCTGGTCCGGCACGGATGCTGACAGGGCGCGCGCGTGCTCCGGCGGCCGTGAGTGCAGCATGACCTTCCTGGTCGTCGGCTCCGGCCAGATCAGCATCTCAGGCCGCTGCGCCGGCGGCAGCACCTCGGTCACGCCCAGCTCCGCGATGGTGGGGGGCGTCTCGCGGCGTCGAGGGTCGTAGATCCGCGCCACGATGCGGTACTCGCCGGGCTCGACCGGGGCGCCCGCCCGAGTCCGCCCGTCCCAGCGCCACTCGATCCGCCGGCCCGATCGCTCGGCGATCGACACGGTCCTGCCGCCGGCGTCGAGCACGCCGAAGGTCACGCGTGCCGGACGCGTCACCCGGCCCACCACGCCTGCGTGGCCCGAGCCGAAGGGGTCTGGCACCCACATGAGGTGCTGCGCGTCCAGGCGCCGGGCCGCGAGACGCAGGTGGTCGATGCAGACCGTCGTGTCGCGCCTCGGCCTGGACATGAACACGCGCGCGCTCTCCATCTTCGTCAGGTCGAGCAGGGGCCCAATGGCAGTGAGGTCTACCTCGAAGGTGGTGGGCACGCCTGGAGGCAGCATGCGTGACACCTGGTGGTACGCTGTCGTGGAGTCCAGCCGCAGCTTCAGCTCGACCTCCGCCTCGCCGTCGGCGACGACGTCGAGGAGGAGCTGATCGTAGCTCGACCAGTCGGCGGGGAAGCGGCCGGCCTCCACGGACAGCAGCGCGGCGGGCCACTGCTCCGCCCCCTCTCGCCACGCGGGGAATTGGAGCCGGACGGCGCTCAATCCGTGGGTCGCGTGCCTGCTGACGAGCTGAGCGGAGACGCTGCCTCTGAGCGTCCACGCCTCGAGGGCATCCGGCCGCTCGAAGCTCTCGATCACGCGCACGTCGATGGGCCCGGCCGCCATGCAGCACACGGGGATCAGGACCATCAGCGCAATAGGGACAGGCCTCCCCCTCCTACGCAGTGCTCTCGCCGCTATCGTCGCCATCCCGTCTGCCTGGTTTCCGCCGCTGTCCGTCGTTGCCCCAGCGCGCGTACCCTTTCCGCCAGCCGCTGGCTCTCCAGGGCATCCTGCGCGGTCACGTGCGGCTGCTCGTCTCCGCGGAGGCAGGCGAGGAAGTGCTGGAGCTGCGCGGCGAAGCCCCAGCGTTGGGGCTCCGGCATCTGCCAGCGATCCTGGTCGGGCACCCAGACCTCACGCCGCCCATCGGCGATCAGCTCCACCTCGTGCGGGGCATTGACGATGGCGGTTCGGCCCTCGCCGTGCAGTTCCAGGCTCTCGATCCACCGTCCGGCGTCGCGCGACGTAACGAAGCTGCCCAGGGCGCCGCTCTCGAAGCGCATGCTCACCGACGCGCGCAGGTCGGTCTCGCCCTCGCTCACGCACGTGCCGCTCAGCTCGGCGACCTCCCCGCACAGCCAGCGCATGGCGTCGAGCAGGTGGATGCTGTTGGTGACGATCTCGCGGTAGATCCCACCCGCGCCGCTCTTCTCCGCCGCGCACAGCGCGATCTCGCGCCCCTCGAAGTGCTCCCACGCACGGCGGTAGACCGGGGCGAAGCGGCGGTTGACGCTCATCATCAGCAGCGTCCCGGACTGCTCGGCCTCCGCGACCATCGCCTCGGCGCGATCCAGATGTGCCGACAGTGGCTTCTCGCAGAGCGTCGGCACGCCCATGCGCATGAGCGCCAGCACCGGCTCGCAGTGCGCGTCCATGCCCTCACGGACGGGTGTGAGCACCAGCGCGCAGTCGCACGAGTCGGGATCAAGCTCGCCGGCGCCTCTGAGCATGCTCGCGTTCGGGTAGCGGTCCTGGAGACGCCGGCGCACGTCCTCTGCGGCATCGGCGCAGGCGCAGAGGCGGGCGCCATCGTCCGCGTCGAGCAGGGGCAGGTAGATCTCGCGCGCGATGCCCCCGCAGCCGATCACCGCGACGCGGATTGGCTCGGGCATGGGTGCGTCCTCCTGCTGGAGGAACCGTCATGCCCCCCGTCGCCGTCGCTTCGTGTAGCGGGCCGCGATTGCTCTGGCGCCCGGGCGCCTGCCGTGGCCGTGTCGGTTGGAGGGGCGCGACTATGCTCGCGCCCGGCTGTTGCCGCGATCGGGCCCGCGGACTCACGACGAAAGCGGCCGGGAGGGAACGTAGTCCCTCCAGACGACTGAGCAACAGCCCGTGCAGCGCCCCCTATCGCAGCTCGTCCACGTTGTCTCGTATCTTCCGGATGGCCTCCAGCATCAGGTCCATGTCCTCGGTGCCGCCGAGGAAGAGCCGGTGATTGAGGGCAATGCCCTCCTCGTCGAGGATGCGCTGGCACTCGGGCGTGTCGATCGCCGCGTAGTCGGGCGGCTCGTTGTCGCCGAAGCACGCCGGCCCCCAGTTGCGCTCGGTGAAGAGCGGGTTCTTCTGGATCGGATGCAGGTGGCCGCTGCCGACCGAGAGGCCTTCTGCGCCGAGCGCCTCGACGAATCGCTCTCGGCTGATGCCGCCGAACTGCTCGGAGTGGAACTTGAAGTGGTAGAAGTAGAAGTTCCAGCGGGTGACCCAGTCGTCGCGTTCGATGGGTGAGACGCCGTCGATCTCTCGGAGGCCGTCCTCGAAGTAGCGGGCGTTGCGGTCGCGCGTCTCGGCCTGCTCCTCGAGCCGGGTGAGGCCGCCGAGCAACACCGCCCCCTGCCACTCGGTCATGCGCAGGTTGCTCGCCACGATGTGGTGCTCGTAGAACGGCCGGCCCTCGAAGCGGCCGATGTGGTGGTAGCTGAACAGCATCTTCGCCAGGTCCTCGTCATTGGTGATGCAGATGCCGCCCTCACCCGAGGTCAGCGTCTTGCCCATCTGCAGCGAGAAGGAGCCGATGTCACCGATGGAGCCGCAGCCCTGGCCGTTCCACAGCGAGCCGTGAGAATGAGCGGCGTCCTCGATGACCCACAGGCCGTTGCGCTCGGCGATCTCCAGCACCGCGCCCATGTCGCAGGGGTAGCCGCCGTAGTGCACCGGAATGATGCCGACCGTGCGCTGGGTGATGGCGTCCTCAACGGCCTCGGGGTTGATCTGGTAGTTCGCGGGGTCGATGTCGACGACAATGGGGATGGCGTTGACGAGGATGCAGGCGGTCGCCGTCGCCACGAATGTCGCCGCGGGGACGATGACCTCGTCGCCGGGCTTGATGCCGATGGCCTTCAGGGCGCACTCGATGGCCTGGGTGCCATTCGTGATCGCAACGCCGAACTTCGCGTCCTGGAACTGCGCGAACGCCTGCTCGAACCGGGTGACCTTTGAGGTCTCGGCGTCGCCGCCACCGCGCCACCAGCGGCCGGACTCGAGAACCTCCATCAGGTGCTCGCGCTCGATGTCGCCGAATACGGGCCAGTCCTTGCCCAACTGCCGATCGATAGTCTTCGTGCCGCCGTTGATCGCCAATCTCGGCACAGTGCCTGCCTCCCTGCATGTATGCAGATAGGTCCTCATACCCCGGGAGGCAGTTCCCCCCTGAGGGCACCGGCTCCTGCATCCGTCGGAGAATCGCGCGTGGTCTTTCAGGCAGAGGAGGCGGAGATGACCCGCTCGAGACGTTGGGACAGCCCGCTGACGTCGAAGGGCTTGCGCAGGCACTCGACGGCGCCGGCGTCGAGGGCCGCCGAGAGCGCCTCGGGGTCGCCGCCGCTGAGGACGATGATCGGCACCGTGTCGTCCGTCTCTGTCAGACGCCCGATAAGCTCCGTGCCGTCCATGTCGGGAAGCCGCAGGTCGAGGACGATGGCATCGAGTGACTCGTGCGAGTCCGCGAACACCTCGAGCGCCTCGCCGCCCTCCATCGCCGACAGAACCTCGTAGCCCGCCCGCTCCAGTGCGATGCGCGCTAGAGCGACGATGCTGCTGTCATCATCGATGAACAGCACGGTGCGACCTTGCTGCTTCTCTTCGCTCATCGGGCTCCCCGTCCCTGGCGGCCAGACGTCGCCGATGCGATCGCCCGCCCCCGGAGGGTCATGGTAGCGCCCTCCCGGCGTGATGTCAACAGGGCAGGCGAGCCGTCGCGTTCGGCCTATGGAGGGGGCGGCGGGAGCAGGACAAAGGGCGCAGGTGGAGAAGAGGGCTGCGGCCGGACAGGTCACAGAGACGGAGGGCGCATCCGAGAGGAGACAGGACGGTGCAGTGGACATCGGAAGTCGATCAGCTCGAGAGGGCCCGCGCCGTGACGCAGGGCCCCGGCTACCATTGGTTCGGCTACTACGACAAGTGTCCCTGGAGCGCCGACGGGAAGCTGATGCTGGCCATGGAGGTGGACTTCATGGACCGGCCGCCCACCGGCGAGGACAGCATCAGGGTCGGGCTCATCGACCTGGAGGCCGGGCGCGAGTTCCACCCTCTCGACGAGACCCGCGCCTGGTGCTGGCAGCAGGGGACCATGCTGCAGTGGCTGGGCAGCGACCCGAACCGGCGCATCATCTACAACTCGGTCGAGGACGGCCGGTACGTCGCCATCATCCGCGATGTGCACTCCGGCGAGACGCGCACGCTGCCCCGGCCCATCTACGCCGTCAGCCCCGACGGCACCCAGGCCGTCGGCCTCAACTTCTCGCGCGTCGCGCGCACCCGGCCCGGCTACGGCTACTACGCCCTGCCCGACCCCACTGAGGGGGAGATGCACCCGGACGATGACGGCATCTGGTGGATCGACCTGCAGACCGGTGAGACGGAGCTGATCGTCACGCTCGACCAGATTGTGCGGATCGCCTACCGGCAGAGCATGGAGAACGAGAACTGGTTCAACCACATGCAGTTCTGCACCGATGGGAGCCGCTTTCTCTGGCTGCACCGATGGTACCGGCCGGGCAGCCCGCGCTGGTTCACGCGCATGTTCACCGCCAGGCCTGACGGCTCGGAGATCTACCTGGTCGCCGACGATGACATGATCTCGCACTTCGACTGGCGCGACGAGACGCACATCCTGGCCTGGGCCACCCACAGGCAGATCGGGAACCGGTACTTCCTCTACCGCGACCAGACCCCGTGGCTGGAAGTCGTCGGCGACGACGTCTTCACCACCGACGGGCACTGCTCCTACTCGCCCGGCGATCGGCGCTACATCCTGACCGACACCTACCCGGATGCACAGATGAAGCGCACGCTGGTCCTGTACGACACGCAGACGGGCCAGCGCGCGGACATCGGCCGCTTCCTCTCGCCCAGACGCTACTCCGGCGAGATCCGCTGCGACCTGCACCCGCGTTGGAACCGCGACGGTACTCAGGTTTGCTTCGACTCGCTGCACGAGGGCGAGCGCCAGCTCTACGTCATCGACGTCAGCGACATCGTCGGGCGCGATCCGGCGTAGCCCCGGAAGCTGCGCTCCGCCCTCGATCCGAACGGAGGACGGCCATGATCTGCTACATCGTGACCGAGACGATGGAGAAGTACCGCGAGATGCAGCCACACGGGCTGAAGCTCGACCTCGAGAAGCTCAGCGGCGACCGCTGCCTGGTGCTGCACTACAGCGAGGTCACGCGGCAGTTCATCGGCGAGCTCGAACCGTGGGCGTTGTGCCACTCGGGCGGCAGCACGCCGCACGACGAGTACGACGTGCTCGAGCGCGAGGACTACCGCTGGCTCATCCGCGAGTCGGGCATCCCGCAGATCGGCTTCTGCGGCGGCCACCAGCTCATCGCCCGGATGTTCGGCGGCGAGGTTGAGCCGATGCGCGAGATCCGCGACGGCGACCCGGACCTGTCCCCGGACTACTACCCCGGCGCCTTCAAGGAGTGGGGCGTCTGGGCGGTGAGCATCGTCGAGGACGATCCGCTCTTCGAGGGCCTCACCAGCCCGATCCGGGTCTGGGAGATGCATCGCAGCGAGATCAAGTCGCTGCCCGAGGGGTTCAGGCTGCTGGCCTCCACCGACGACTGCCGGGTGCAGGCCATGGTGCACCGCGAGATGCCGCTCTACGGCACGCAGTTCCACCCGGAGAAGCGCCAGGACGGCTACCCCGACGGCCACAGGCTGGTCGAGAACTTCTTCCGGATCGCGAGAGGACGGCGCCCCGCCTGAGGGATGGCGGCCGGTGCAGGCGATGAGCCGGCATGTCACAGCATGTCGCCACCCGCCGGGACGAAGTCGCTTCTCCGTGTCTGTGTGATGACGGTGTGGCTGCTCGCACCGGTCTGCGCGACCGGCGCGGTGCCAGTCTCACCAGGTGAGTGACCCCGGTTGAGAGGAGCATTGGCATGCGCCTCATGGACGATACTGACCTCCACCGCATCAACGACCACTCGCTTCGCCTGCTCGAGGAGGTCGGGGTGCGCATCGACCACGAGGACGTCCGGCGCCTGCTGCTGGAGGCGGGCTGCCGGGAGCTCCGCACGGGAATGATCGCCTTCCCGCGGGAGCTGGTCGCCGAGTGCGTCGAGCGCGCGCCATCCACCGTCACGCTCGCGCCGGTGGCGGGTGAGCCCACCGAGATCGGCCCCGGCGGCGACACGGTGTTCTGGACCGGCAACGCGCTCTACGTCGTTGAGGGCGACGAGTCGCGACCGATCACCGAGCCGGACTTCGTCGCACTGACGCGGGTGGCCGACGCCATGGACCAGGTGCAGGCCGTGGTCGGGCCGACGATCAGCGAGATCCCGCCGCAGTTCCGCGACTTCGTGGGCTGCCGGCTGCTGGCACAGCACAGCAGCAAGCACCTGCGGCCCTGCATCTACACCCCACGCGGGGGGGCGGCCATCGTCGAGATGGGCGCGGTGCTCTCCGATCCCAGGTCCCTGCGTGAGCGGCCGGTGGTGAGCTTCGGGTACACGGTTGTGAGCCCGCTGCGCTGGACCGAACCGGGCCTGGAGATGTTCGTGCAGACGTCCGGCCACGGCGTGCCGATGATGATCAACTCCGAGCCGACCGCAGGCGCGACCGCCCCGATGACGCTGGGCGGCGTAGTGATGCTCGCCAACGCCGAGGCGCTCTCGGGCGTGGTCATCCTGCAGACCCTCGAGCCCGGCCGCCCCTGCGTCTTCAACCTCGGCTTCGCGCACACCATGGACATGCGCGAGGCCATCGCCCGCACCGGCGGCCCCGAGAACGGTTTGTTGGGCGCGGTGGGCGCGGAGCTGGCGCGCTTCCACGGCCTGCCCGGCGCGTCATGGATGAGCACCGAGTCGATGATCGCCGACGAGCAGGCGGCCTGGGAGAAGATGACCGTGGGGCTGATGCATGCGATGGCGGGCGTGAACATCATCTGGGGCATCGGGCAGCTCGAGTCGCAGCGCACCCTGTGCCCGGAGATGATGGTGATCGACGACGAGATCGCGGGCATCGCGCTGCGCGCCCGCCGCGGCGTGGACACCGATGACGAGGCCCTGGCCTTCAGTGTGGTCGCAGAGATGGGCACCGACCCCGACTACCTGGCCCACCGGCACACGCTGGCGCATTTCCGCAGCGAGCTGTTCGAGCCGGAGCTGGGCTTCGTGGGCCGCCGCGAGGGCTGGGAGGCCGCCGGCGCGCTGACCGCCCGCGAGCGGGCCGAGCGGCGCGTGCGCGACATCCTCGCGGAGCCAGAAGAGCCCCGCCTGACCGGAGACGTCGAGCGGGAGCTGCTGCGCATCGAGGCGTGGTGGAGGGAGGAGCTGCAGTGACGGACGGCGCGCTCCATGTGGAGAGCCAGCGGGTGCGCTGGTGGGTACACCTGGTGGTGGCGGTCGCGCTTGGTGGTGCGGTGGCCGGCGTCCTGGCGAGAGCCGGCGGGGAGCAGCCGCTCTGGGTCATCGTGCTCCCCGTAGCGATCGTCGCGGCCGTCTACGGTCTGCTCAATCCGATGACCGTTCGCGTCACCGCTACGGACCTGCGGGTCGAGTTCGGACACTTCGGCTGGCCGCGGTGGCGCTTCGCGATGGAGGAGATCCGCGACGCGCAGGTGATTGAGTTCTCGGCCCTCCGCGACTGGGGTGGCTGGGGGATACGCACGCGCCGCGGCGGGCTGTGCCTCAATGAGCGTGGCAACGCGGGAGTGCAGTTTACCCACCGGGGCCGGACCATCGTGGTGGGCAGTGACGACCCTCACCGGCTGCTCGATGCACTGCGCACCGCGGGCGCCGACGCCGCCGCCTACAGGTAGCCGAGCGCGCGCAGGCGCTCCTCGATGGTCTGCTCGGACGCCTTCCCGTCGAACTGCCGCGGCCGCTCGGCCGGACGGGGTGAGGTGGCGTTGCGCAGCGCCTCGTAGTCCTGGCCCAGCAGCCCGAGCACGGTAGGGCAGACGTCGCGGTTGTAGCATGGGCCGGTCCGGCCGGTCTGCACGCGCCCTGCCTCGGAGAGGTCGCGGACGATCAGGACCCCGTCGTGGCTGTGCCAGGCGCCGAAGAGCTTGCCGTCGTAGCTATAGGGCTCCGTCGCCTGCGCCGGCCAGCCGTGGTCGGAGGTGATGATCAGCAGCTCGTAGTCCGCGCCCACGTCGAGCAGGGCCTCGAGCCTGGTGTCCAGCCAGTCGTACAGCTCGAGCAGCGGCTCGTACGACCAGTCCTGGCCGTCGCGCAGGCGCAGATACTGGTTCAGCAGGTGCCCGATGCGGTCAAGCATGGAGTACTGCACGAAGAGGCAGTCCACCGGGTGGGTATGCACCAGGATGCGCACCGCCTCGACCTTCCAGTCGATCATCTTCTTCAGGATCTCGATGCTCTGGTCGAGGGTGTAGTTCCGGTACCAGGTGTTGTCGAGGATTCGGTCGCGGGGCGTTAGTCGGATGAGGTCGCTGATGTCGCGCGCCTGCAGCAACGGCATCAGCTCGGCGGCGACACCGGCGTGGTCGAGGTCATTCGGGAACCCGGAGACGATGTACCCGTTCACCTGCCGGGTGCAGGTGGTCATCGGCATGTGGACGACGCCGGTGCTCATTCCCGCGTGGTTGAGCATCTCCCAGATGACCGGATCGCGCAGCGTGTCGTAGCTTTCGCTGCCCTCAATGTTGCGGCCCCACAGGTCGGTCACGCCGTGCTCCTCGGCGCTCATCCCCGTGTATATGCTCGTCCACGAGGGGCCGGTGTAGGGGTAGTCTTCCTCCGCCATACACGCCTGGTACCTGCTCTGCGCGAGCAGCCGCCTGGTGTTGGGCAGGTTGCGCTCGAACATGATCTGTGCCGACGCGCCGTCGAGTCCGAGGAAGAACAGTTTCATGGTAGGCCTCTCTGCGAGGAGTCGTTGCCCCTCTGCGCGATCTCCCGGCCTGGGCCGGACCTCATAGCATTCACGCACAAACGCAAGCAATCATAGCAGAGCCGCCCGGCATCCGCAAGCCCTCAGCGCGGAATGCCGGCCTCCGCCGCGGAAGATCACCGCCTCTCGAAGCACAGCACGCGAAGATTGCGCGTGGCCAGCTCGAGGGTGAGCTCTCGCCGCTCCCCGTCGATGCGCCGGGCCTCCGGGGCGCCGCCGGGCTCAGTCACGAGCCAGTCGCCGTCACCAGCGAGCCGCAGGCGCACCTGCGCCGGGTGCTCGCAGTCGCGTACCAGCGCCGCGATCTCTCCATTGCGCTGGTATGCGGTCACCTCGGCCGAGCCCTCCACCACATACAGGCGGTCGCAGGGGCTGCCGTCCAGCAGCACATCCTCGACATGCGCGAGTGCATCGTTGGCCTCCGCGACGGCCGCCAGCGTCCCCGCGTCGCTGCGGGGGTAGGTCCACAGGACGTAGCCCATGGTCGGCGCGAAGGCCGCCTCCAGCACCTGGGCCCGGCCCTCCTCGGGCGGGAAGATCTGCCGACCGTTGGCCGGCTCGCCGAGCGTCAGGCCGACGAGGACGTTCTCGGCCCCGGCCGCCTTCACCAGCGGGGCCGGCCGCCGGCGCACTGCTGCGGCGCGGTCGTACAGCGTGGGCATGACGTGGTTGAGGCCCTCGGGCAACCGCCACGGGTCATGCAGGTTGAAGTACATCCCGTCCTGTTCCGTGCTCACCGACAGCCAGGAGTCGAGCCAGACTCCAGAGGGGCAGGCGCCACGCGCGGCCGCGCGCTCTCGGAGCATCTGGCGCCAGCCGGCGAACATCTCCGTGACGAGTGAGCACTTGAAGCGGGTCCACGCGGCGTGATGCGCCGGGCAGTCGTCCAGGTCGGCCTCGAATTCGGTGGGGGAGAGGGCCTCGAGCTCCGAGTGGTGTGTGGCGCGGTACTGCTCCCATCGCCCCAGACAGCGCTCGCAGAAGCAGATCCCATGGCCGTCCCACACCTCCTCACACAGTGAGGCGGGCGGCCCCGATAGGGCCGCCCGCCGTGTGTTGCGTGGCGCTGCTGGAGAGCTACATCATGTCGTCCATGCCACCGCCCGGGGGCATGGGCGGCTCGGGCTCGGGGATCTCGGCCACCAGCGCCTCGGTGGTGAGCAGCAGCCCGCCGATGGATGCGGCGTTCTCGATTTCCGCCCGGACGACCTTCGCGGGGTCGATGACCCCGGCCTCGACCAGGTGCTCGTACTCCTCGGTCAGCGCGTTGAAGCCGTAGTTGAAGTTCTCATCCGAGAGGACCTCATTGACCACAACGCTGCCCTCGTATCCGGCGTTAGACGCGATCTGCCGCAGGGGCTCAGTGAGAGCGCGGCGCACGATCTCGACGCCCACCTTCGCGTCGCCGCGAACGCGGTCGCGCGCCTTGTCGAGCATGGTGCTGGCGCGGGCGAGCATCACGCCGCCGCCGGGCACGACACCCTCCTCGATCGCAGAGCGGGCGGACTCGAGGGCGTCCTCGAAGCGATGCTGCAGCTCCTTCAGCTCCGTCTCGGTGGCCGCACCCACCTTGATGACCGCCACGCCGCCGGCGAGCTTCGCCAGCCGCTCCTCGAGCTTCTCGCGGTCGTAGTCGGAGTCAGTCTCCGCGATCTCCCGGCGAATCTCCGCAACGCGGGCGTCGATGTCCCTCTGACTGCCCGCGCCCTTGATGATGGTGGTGTCGTCCTTGGTGATGACCACGCGCTCGGCCTGACCCAGGTCCTCGAGCTGCACGCTGTCGAGCTTGATGCCGAGGTCCTCGGAGATGAAGCGGCCGTTGGTGAGGATCGCGATGTCCTCAAGGTTGCGCTTGCGGCGGTCGCCGAAGCCCGGCGCCTTGACGGCACAGCACCTGACCGTCCCGCGCATGTTGTTGACCACCAGCGTGGCCAGTGCCTCGGCCTCAACCGACTCGGCGATGACCAGCAGCGGCTTGTTCGCCGTGGCGACCTTCTCCATCACGGGGACGATGTCGGCGGCGGCCGAGATCTTCTCCTCGTACAGGAGGATATAGCAGTCCTCGAGCACCGACTCGCCCTCTTCGCCCGCGAAGTAGGGCGAGATGTAGCCCTTGTCGAACTGCATCCCCTCCACCACCTCGACCTCGGTGGTGCCGACCTTGGACTCCTCGACCGTGATGACGCCGTCCTTGCCGACCTTGTCCATCGCGTCGGCGATGATCTCGCCGATCTCGGCGTCGTTCCCGGCGATGCCCGCCACGTGAGCGATCTCCTCCCGACCCTCGACAGGGATCGAGTTGCTCTCGATGGCCCTGACCACCTCTCTGACGGCCTCCTCGATGCCCCTCTTGATCAGCATCGGGTTGGCGCCGGCGGCGACGTTCTTCAGACCCGCCGTCACTATGGCCTGGGCCAGCACCGTCGCGGTAGTGGTGCCGTCACCGGTGTCATCGTTGGTCTTGGACGCGACCTCCTTGCACAACTGGGCCCCCATGTTCTCGTACTCGTCCTCGAGCTCGACCTCCTTGGTCACCGTGACGCCGTCCTTGGTGATCGTGGGGGAGCCCCACTTCTTCTCGAGCACCACGTTGCGGCCCTTCGGGCCGAGCGTGACTCGCACCGCGTTCGCGACCTTGTTGACGCCCCTCTCGAGCGCGCGTCGCGCCTCCTCGTCAAAGGCAAGCTTCTTCGCCACTGAAATCCCTCCTCAGGGGTAATCTGCGCTGTCGCATGTGGCCGGCCCGTCAATCCTCGCGCACGGCCAGAATGTCCTCCTCGCTGATAATCAGGTAATCCTCCCCGTCGATCGTCACCTCGGTGCCGCCAAAGGAGGCGTAGATGACGATATCGCCCTCCTCGACGCTCAGCCCCATGGGCTCTCCGTCCTCGTCCATCTCACCGGTACCCACCGCGATGACCTCGCCCTCGCGCGGGCGCTCCTGGGCGG
The DNA here is from genome assembly GCA_029820945.1 of Candidatus Zipacnadia bacterium. Classification (GTDB taxonomy): domain Bacteria; phylum Armatimonadota; class Zipacnadia; order Zipacnadales; family UBA5352; genus JALGUJ01. The sequence continues at coordinate 42,119 of JALGUJ010000012.1, forward strand.
CCTCCGGCAGGATGATACCGCCCGCACTCGTCTCCTCTGCCTCCAGGGGCCGAACCAGCACCCTCTCGCCAAGCGGCTTCAACATTCGACACACACCACCTTGCTTCTGATTGATTGAACGCGTTCGTCAAGCGCCGCAATGACCTCGTTTCGGGGGCATAGCGCGCTTTTCAGTGCGCGTTAGCACTCCAGGGGGCGGAGTGCTAACGCGACGATTATACACGAGGCTCACAATCTGTCAAGGCCCACTTCGCGCGTCTGAAGCCCCGTTCCTCCACACGGCGCGCCCGCCTGGCGACGGCCGGCGCCGCAGCGGGGCCCCCGCGCTCCGCGTGCTCGGAAGCGTTGTGTGCGACTCGGACCTGGTGAATGATGGGCCGCGGCGGTCAGCGCCCGGCAGCATCCAGGCCCCAACTGCGCGGGTCAGGCAAGGAACCGGGCGGCGGATCGGGAACATACTGGGCGCGTGGCCGTCTAAAGCGCAGAGCCGAATCATCGCACAGGGGTGACGGCATGATCGTGCGCAGGTCTTCACCGGTTTTCGGGCTTCTGGTGCTATCTACCATCATCGGTCTTGTCGGCTGTGGTGGCGGTGGAGGGGGAGGTGATGGCGGTAGCGGCGGAGGGGGAGGTGATGGCGGTGGTGGCGGAGGGGGTGGCGGCAACACCGCGCCCACCATCCAGTCAGTGACGCCGGCCGCCGCGGCGATCTGGCCCGGGGAGAGCACGACTATCACGGTCACTGCCGACGACGGGGACGGTGATCCCCTCAGCTACACCTGGAGTGCCAACGGCGGCCAGCTCACCGGCACCGGCGCGACCGCCACGTGGACCGCACCCTCCACCGGCGGCAGCTTCACCATCAGCGTCACCGTCAGCGATGGGCGCGGGGGCCAGGCGCAGGACGACACGGAGGTCCAGGCGGGCGCCACGGTGCGCGGGACCGTCATCAGCGTGACCGACGGGAGCCCGGTGCGGGGAGTGACCGTCACCATCGGCGGGCTCTCGGCCACCACCGACGCTCAGGGCGAGTTCAGCATCCTCGGCGTCGGACAGGGCACGCACACCGTCGGACTCACCGGCAACTGGTTCGTGGCCGGGAACGTGACCGTCAGCCCGAGCTCGCCGGGCCAGGACGTGCAGGTGGGCGACGTGCCGGCCGCGGACATAGGCGGAGGCCCGCCACCGCCGCCGTTCTAGCGGTCGGTCGCAGGGATGCGAGGTCGTACGGCGCCAATGCTGCGCGGTTGGGCCTCGGCGCCGAGCGGTTGTGGGGCGCAGCTATGAGGAGACGGGGCGAGGCTGCTTGCCTCGCCCTTCCCGTCCTGCGCACCGGCCGCATGATGCTCAGACCGCATGACCGCCGCGTCCCTCACCCCAGTCCGAGCGCCCGGCCGCCCTGGTAGATGAGCAGGCTCACGAGCCAGGCCAGCGAGATGGTGTAAACGATCGTGAAGGCAGGCCACTTCCACGAGCCTGCCTCGCGCCACAGCACGGCCATCGAGGCCACGCATGGGACGTAGATCAGCACGAAGGCCATCAGCGCGTATGCGACCAGCGGGTCGAAGATCGCGTCGGCTTGTAGCGCGCGGGTGAGGGCCCTCGTGCCGCTCTCTTCGGTTTCCTCGATCGAGTAGGTGGTCGCCAGCGTGGCGACCACGACCTCCTTGGCCGCGAGTCCGGCCACCAGGCTGATCCCTACCTTCCAGTCGAGCCCCAATGGTCTGAGCGCCGGCTCGATGGCCTTGCCGATGCGCCCGGCGAATGTGTATGCGATGGGCGCCTCGCCGGCCAGGTCGGCGCCGGCGGGAGGCTTCGGGTAGCTCAGCAGCGCCCACATGATGACCGAGGCGACGAGGATCACCGTGCCGGCCTTCTTGATGTAGGCCCAGGACCGCTCCCACATGTGCAGCAGCGTGCCCTTCAGCGTCGGCATGCGGTAGGGGGGCAGCTCCATGACGAAGGGGGTCATCGGGCCCTTGAGGATGGTCGAGCGGAACAGGCGGGCCATGATGACGGCCAGCAGCACGCCCAGCAGGTAGATCGAGAAGATGACCTTCCCCGCGACATGGGGCGCGAAGAAGGCGCCGGCCAGCAGCACGTAGACCGGCAGGCGGGCGCCGCAGCTCATCAGCGGCGCCACCAGCATGGTCGTGAGCCGATCACGCCGGCTCTCCAGCGTGCGGGTTGCCATGATGGCCGGTACGGTGCAGCCGAAGCCGATCAGCATGGGTATGAAGCTCTTCCCGTGCAGGCCGATGTAGTGCATCAGCTTGTCAACGACGAAGGCCGCGCGGGACATGTACCCGCTGTCCTCGAGCAGCGCGATGGCGAGGAACAGCAGCATGATCTGGGGGACGAAGATCAGCACAGCGCCGACGCCCCCGATAATGCCGTCCACAATGAGTGACTGGACCGCCCCGCTTGGGAGCAGGGCGGCGACCTGCATCCCGAGCCAGCCGAATGCGGCCTCCAGCCACCTCATGGGCGGCGCCCCCAGGCGGAAGACCAGCTCGAACATGCCGCACATCAAGAGCAGGAAGATCGGGATGCCCAGGGGTCGGCTGGTCATGACGCTGTCGATGCGCTCCGACCAGTCCACGCGCCCCTCGGCGGCTGTCGTGGTGACCTGCGCGCAGGCGCCGTTGATGAAGCCGTAGCGGCGGTCGGCCAACGCCAGCTCCGCGTCGTCGCCGATGACCGCCTCCAGGTGAGCCCGCACGCGCTCAACGCGTTCGAGAAGTGCCTCGCCGCCCTCGACGTCCGCCGCCACGTCGCGGCGCACCTCGTCGTCATCCTCTAGCAGCTTGATTGCGACCCACCGCGAGAGGACTCCCTCGAGTCCGCCGGCCGCCTCGATCAGCTCCGTGATCTCGCGAACGTGGCCCTCCAGCTCCGGTCCGTACGGAACCTGTCTGCCCGGCTTGCTTCCCTCCCGAGCCGTGTGCAGCGCCACCTCGATCAGCTCGGGGATGCCTTCCTCCCTGTTTCCGACGGTCGGTACCATGGGCACCCCGAGGAGCTCGCTCAGGAGCTGCACGTCGACGCTGCCGCCCTGGGACTCAACCACATCCATCATGTTGAGGCAGACGACCGTCGGCACGCCGAGCTCGATGAACTGAGTGGTCAGGTAGAGGTTGCGCTCCAGGTTCGAGGCGTCCACCACATGCACGACGACGTCCGGGCGCTCATCGATGACGAAATTGCGCGCCACGACCTCTTCCAGGGAGTAGGCGGTGAGGGAGTAAGTCCCGGGCAGGTCCACCACGTGCATCGTCGTCTCGCCGACCCTGCGGATACCCTCCTTCTTCTCAACCGTCACTCCCGGGTAGTTGCCAACGTGCTGCCTGGCCCCTGTGATGGCGTTGAAGACGGTGGTCTTGCCGGAGTTGGGATTCCCCGCGAGGGCGATCACAACATCAGTGTCGGTGGCGGTGGTGGGTTGGTCCGTTGGGGTCACGTCGCAGCCATCTCCTGTGCGCCTTCGGAGCGCGAACGGTCACTCGGGGTGACCGGTGTCGTTCGGTCTGACAAGCACACGGCGGGCCATGCCGCGGCCGATACCGATCTTGGTGGAACCGACCGCCACCATGATGGGCCCGAAGCTGCCCATGTTGCTGACCACGCGCACCTCAACGCCCGGCGCGAGGCCCATCGACGCCAGCCGCCGTGTGACGCCTCTCCCACCACGCACACCGGCAACATGCCCGCCCTCCCCGCGCCGCATCATGTTCAGCGGCAGCACGGGACCGTTTGGCGGTGTCCTAAAGGGGTTCGACCGCAATCTGCGACGCCTCCCGCTTGCGCAACGACAGGTGGTAGCCGCGTACCTCGATCTCAATCGGGTCGCCGAGGGGAGCGAGCCGCTCCACCTCGACCTCGGCCCCAGGGGTCACGCCCATGTCCATGATGCGGCGTCGCAGCGCGGCCTCACCGGAAACCCGTAGCACGCGACCCTTCTCGCCCGGGCAGAGCCGGTCCAGCGTCGTCGCCGTGTCGCCTGCCGGCCGGGCCGCGAAGGGATTGCGCGTCGGGACATCGATCTCCGCCAGGCACTTGCTGCAGTCCTGGTCGCACGGCACGTCCTCCCACCGTCCGGACAGATGCTCCAGCCACTGCTCGCCGCCGCGCGGGCAGCGCTCGATGAAGTCGAGCAGCGCCAGCAGGCGGCGCAGGGCCTCGGGACTGAGCGCGTGCTCTATCCCGCAGGCTTCGGTCTCTGCCTGCGTCTCGTCGAGACCCAGTATGTCGCGCAGAAACGCCGTGAGCGCCTGGTGGCGCCGGAAGAGGAACTCGGCGGTCCGCCGGCCCTCGTCGGTCAGGACGACCGCTCCGTAGGGCTCGTGCGCTATCATTCCGCGGTCCTTGAGCGCGCCCAGAGCCGCGCTGACCGACGGCATCTTCACGCCGACCAGATCCGCGATATCCTTGACCCGGACCACCTCCTGCTCCCGCCGGAGCCGGTAGATGGCCTCCAGGTAGTCCTCCATGGCCTCAGTCAGCACGATGGTCGCACTCATGGCATGCCTATGCGCCCTTTCGCGTGTCCGCAGCACAAGTTAGCATGGCCTAACTCTCCTGTCAAGCCCCGAGGGCTGGTAGGCGGGAATTTGGCCTGTACTAACTCATGCGGAGCTCGTGCTGATCCGCCGGCTCTGAACCCCCTCGGCCCCCGGCGCTGCCCGCGGTCGGCGGGTGAGGTGCGGGGAGGGAGCCGCATGCCTCGCGCGGAAGTGGACGCGCGCATGCGGGTAGGGCCAGACCCCTCGGCAGGATGGAAAGGAGTTGTGGTGATGAGCCGCCGGAAGGTCAAGTGGGAGGAGATGTTCCCCGACGAGATGGATCGGGCGATCGAGGAGCATCCGCTGTTGTATCTGCCCTACGGGATGTGCGAGCCGCACGGCCACCACAACGCGCTGGGTCTGGATGGCCTGAAGTGCTACGAGCTGTGCGTGCGCGCCGCCGAGGAGGGCGGGGGCGTCGTCGCCCCGCTGACCATGTGGCACATCGGCGAGCAGGGCATCGGGGTCTCGTGGCTCGAGCGCCAGAACGCCCCGCAGCCCTACATCAGCACCATGGGCCACGAGCTGTTCGTGCAGGGGTTCATCTGGCACCTGCGGGCGGCGGTGGCGCGCGGCTTCGAGGCGGTTATCGCCATGACCGGGCACTACGGCGGGACCGAGTGCGACATGCGCAGCGCGGCGGCGGTCTTCGCCGAGTACGCCCCCCTGCCGATGTGGGTGCTGGCCGACTGGGAGTGTATCGCCTACAAGGACTACAAGGGCGACCACGCCGGGCCGTGCGAGACCTCGCAGCTCTGGGCGTTGCGGCCGGAGCTGGTGGACGTCTCGCGCATTCCCCAGCACGAGGACGGCGAGCGCGTCTTCGCCTCCGACCTGCAGCCCGGTGAGGCATCGCGAACCGAGGGCGACCGCATTGTCAGGTCGCAGATCGACAACCTTGTCGAGGCCGGCAACCGCCTGCTGCGGCGGTCGCCGGGCAAGCTCGAGGACCCCGGCCCCGACGGCGCGCGTGAGATCTGCGCCGACATGATGTCGCGCGAGATCGAGTGGGTCTATCTGATGAGCCGCGAGCGGCATACCGAGTACTGGTCCGCGGAGGGCGAGGGCGGGAAGCACCGCGCGAAGACCATCGAGACCGATGGCGCCATGCCGTAACGGAAGCCGCAAGTCGTAAGCCCCAAGTCACAAGCTACGCCAACCGCGGTGATGCGGTGCCGTGGTGGGGCCGCACGAGGTAGGGCGACGAAGGAGCCGAAGCGAGCTCGGCCCATTCGGTCGTTCGTTGCGACAAGAGAAGGGACCGATCCACGTGAACACCCGCATTGCCGCAATCATCTGCGTCACACCTCTGCTCGCCGGAGCTGCCCTGGCGCAGCCCGTTGAGCTCACGAACGAGCACATAACCATCGCATTCGATCCGGACGACGGCTACGCCGTCTGCAGTCTGGTCAACCACGCGCAGGACGTGGAGTTCATCGAGCCGCGGCCTGAAGGGGACGCCGAGCAGGACCGCTCTCCGTGGGGGATCGACGTCCGCTCGCCCAGCCGGACCGTCAGCGTCACCGCCGCGGACGCAGGCGGTGCCACGCACAATCTCGATGGTGACACGCTCACCATCACGTGGACCGGCATCGGGAATGACGAGATGCCGGGCGACCTGACTGTCACCGCTACCGTCCGCCTGCCCGAGGACTCCGCGAAGGCGTACTGGCGCTGCGAGGTCTCCGGACAGACGACCGGCTGGCTCTGGCAGGTGGACTTCCCGCGCATATTCGGCATCCGCGACTTCCCGGATAGCCAGATGACCGAGCCGCTTCACTGGGGGCGGCTGGTGCGCAAGCCCATTCGCCAGGGAAGGCCCATGGGCATGGGCTATCCCGAGCCGATGTCCATGCAGTGGGTGGCCTACTGGGGCGTGGAGGACGACCGCGATCCGCCGCTGGCCCAGGAGGAGGGGCGCAACCCCGAGAGCGGGTGGTCGCCCGACTACTCTGACGCGGCGGGGCTGTACTGGGCCACCGAGGACGGAGAGCTTTACTGGAAGATCTTCTACAACGCGCCCGACAGCGAGACCGGGCAGCTCGCGTGGCGGATCGGCAACATCCCGGGGCTGCCCGACTGGCCCATGCCGGCCATGGCCGAGCCGGTCGAGGTCGGCTACGAGATGCCCTACGAGGTCGTCACGGCAGTGTTCACCGGTGACTACCACGAGGCCGCCGCGATCTATCGGGACTGGGCCCGGGATCAGGACTGGACCCGGCGCGGGCCGATGGATGAGTGGCCGGACGAGATGCCGGACCCCGGTAGCGACGAGCTGACGCGCTGGACGCCACCGTGGTTCCGCGACATCGGCTTCTGGGCCAAGTTCTATCACGAGCCGGCGAAGATCCTGCCCGAGTGGGCGGCGTACCGCAAGTGGCTGGGCGTGCCGATCGCATCGCACTGGTACCGCTACAACATCGCGCGCTTCAATGACAATGACCCCGAGCATCTGCCGCCCGATCCCTATCTGCTCGACGGGGTGCGCGCCGCCCGCGAGCTCGGCGTCGAGCCGATGCCCTACGTGCTCTCCACGATCTGGGACACAGACACGCAGTCGTGGATCCGCGAGAATGGGCTGCGCGGGGCGGTCAAGACCCCGAGCGGCGAGATCCTCCCCTGGGTGATCGGCAACAACGTCTTCGCGTGGATGTGCATGTCCACCGAGCAGTGGCATGCGAAGATGCGTGAGATCTGCGAGAAGCTCATCTGGGAGCACGGGATGAGCGGCGTCTACCTGGACGTGCTCACGGCCGGCTCGGCGAAGCCCTGCTACGATCCCAGCCACGGCCATTCCATCCGTGGCGGCAGCTACTGGGGCCAGGGCGCCCGCACGCTGATGCGCGATCTGCGCGCCGACATCCGCCGGCTCGACCCCGATGCCTGCTTCTTCTCCGAGGGCATCGGGGAGCATGTGATCGACCTAATGGACGGCTTCCTGACGCTGGACCTCACGCGCAGTTACACCCCCGGCGGGGAGCAGGTCTGGCCGATCCTGACCGCTGTCTACAACCCCTACACCATCAACTTCGGCTCAGACGCCCAGATCGGGCAGGATCCGGAGCACTTCGCGGTGCTCTACGGCCGGCAGCTCGTCTGGGGCAGCCAGCCCCTGCACTCGGTCATCCTCCCGCCTATGCCCGAGGAGGGCGACACCACCTCCGAGATCTTCCGCGAGTACACGCGTGCCTACTACGTGGCCGGCCAGCCGTGGCTGATGGGCGGGACGATGCTGCGCATGGCGGTGCGGCCAAAGAACGCGGCTGACGGCCGCTGCGGCCTGGAGCTGGCCGCCGATGAGCACACGGTCAGCTACGACCTGCGCCGGGATCGCCTGAAGATCTGGACGGGCCCTGCCGTCCTGGCCTCGGCCTGGGAGCGCTTCGGCGACATCGGGATCGTCATGGCCAACATCACGGGCGAGGCGCAGGACGTAAACCTGATGGTGCGCGGCGACGTGCTGGGTCTGGACGGCGAGCGCATGGTGCGCCTGTGGCCGGGCCAGCCCGAGACGATCGGCGAGGCCGCCGGCGAGCACTCGCTGACGCTGGAGCCGTGGCGCTGCGCGGTCTACGCTATCACCGGCGACCCGGACACGGCGATGGCGCGGCTCAACGAGTTGGAGGAGATGCCCTGGCAGTTGGAGGTCGTGGAGGATGGCCCAATACCCGCGGTCACCGGGCTGGACGGCTCGCTCTTCGCCTGCAGCGATGGCCCGGTGCTCAACGAGAGCGGCGATGGGGGCACCGTCGCCACGGCCTACCACTTCGATGCCGAGGGCACGCTGAAGCCGCGCGAGGGACACCAGGCCGAGCAGCATGGGCATGAGGTCGAGGGGCACGGGCTGCCCCGCAACCTCGACGAGCAGCCCTTCGCGCTGCTGCGCCGGCTCCCCCATACCGCCACGCTCCCGCAGAGGGGGATCATGGTCCTCTCCGGCGACCGGGCCCATCTGCTGGCGGTGGTCTCGGGGCGCGCGGAGCTCGGCTTCTCGGCGCCGGGGCTGCTGATGGTCACGCGGGCGGACGACGGCGAGGCAATCCGGCCGCTGTCCGCCGGCCTGGCGCAGAGCGTCAGCACCCCTGAGGACGAGGAGGTCATCGTGGCCTGGGCACGCTTCGGCGCCGATGAGGTGGGGGAGATGCTGGCCTTCGGCGACGAGGCCATCCGCGAGCGCATGCAGCCCTTCGCCGACCGGCTGGTGGGGCTCATGTCCTGCCCCGCCGAGCAGCGAGACGCTGAGCTGGCCGCGGCAAGCCGGCAGTTCGTGGAGGTAGCGCAGTCCTTCCGCGACCTGCCGGGCGCGCTATCGCCCGTCGGCCCGCTGACGAGGCTCCATGAGCGCATGAACGCTCTGCTCACCGCCAGGCTGGCAATGCACGTGGTGCTCGACGCCGAGCACCGCTGGCTGGCCCCGCGTGTGGACAAGCCGCTGTCTCTCCTCGTGCTGGGGGGAGAGCCTGAGAGCGAGCAGATCATCCCCGTGGGCTTCTGGGCCGAAGGGGGCTTCGCCGTCGAGCAGCCCGGTGGCACCGTGGAGGCGGCGGACAGGCTCGTGGCTCGCCCGACCGTCCGGCTCGACGACGCGAGCTACGTGGAGCGCGCCATCCCGGTGCTTGGGGTCGCGAACGTCGCGCGGGATGGGCAGAGCTGGGCGCTCACGGACATCCTGCGGCTGGAGGCGAACCGACCCTACCAGCTCATCTACGCCAAGGACGCGATCACTGTGGTGGCCGGCCAGCCGCGCACCACGAGCATCACGGTGCGCAACTGGTCACCGCTGGACCTCGACCTGTCGCTGAGCGGGTCGGGGCCTGAGGGCTGGGAGGTGACGCCGGCGGTGGCGCGCATCGCCTCGCCCGCGCTGTCCGACACGGAGTTCGAGGTGAGCGTGCAGGCCCCCGAAGACGCGCCGCGTGGCGGCTGCGACGTGCAGGTCATCTCCAACCATTCGACGGATGAGGACACGGGCTTCATCGCCGTGCTGCCCGTCAGCGTGCTCGACGCGCTCCGGCCCATGATGCAGCAGGTGGCCGAATGGGAGCGGCCCGACGAGGAGAGCCGGGCCCGGATCCGAAACGACTCGAAGTTCGCGATCTACGCCGATGCTGGTGAGGAGATCGCCATCACCATCAGGAACGTGCGCGTTACCCACTACGTGGATACTCTCTCGTGGCGGCTCTTCCGGCCCGACATGAGCCTGATCGATGAGGGCAGGGTCGCGGTCGATGAGAGCACCGAGATCGCCCACACCGCGGCCGACGCCGGCACCTACTACCTTGAGGTGGTGCCCAAGATGGGCTCGGCGGATGTCATCGTCGCCAATCGGCCGGTGGCGGAGGTCGCGACCGAGCAGGATCAGCTCAAGCTCTTCTGTAGCGAGATCACGCGCTTCTTCTTCGTCCCGGCGGGCTCCGAGGGCTTCAGGCTCGGCGCGCGGGATGGCGGCCCCACCGAGACGGCACGCTTCGTCATTACCTCTCCGACCGGCAGAGTTGCGTTCGAGGCGGACGGCAACTACAATGGTGTCGAGTTCCCCGTGGAGGTCCGGCCTGACGAGGCGGCGAAGACGTGGACGATCCGGGTGGAGCCGGAGCAGGACCTGTCATTCTGGCTCTCCGGCGATGTCATGCCGTACCTGTCCAGCTCGCCCGAGCGGATGCTTGTGGCGGCCGGGGCGCTCTGAGTGTGCGTTGCGCCCGGCACCGACGCAGGAGTTGACGGACCGGATCACACAGCGCCCCCCACAGGAGTTGACCGATGTCGGTTGAGCAGCAAGCGGCCGGCGATGCCGCAGAGGCCGCCCAGACCGAGACCGCGCGGCTCGCCGGATTCACCTGGCGCGCTCTCATCGTCGCCGTAGTCGCGACAGTCCTGGCCAGCTACTGGATCGACATGGCCGAGGTGATCACGCTCTTCTGCCAGATCACCGAGTCCGTGCCACCGGTGCCGGCCGTGGGACTTCTCGTCTTCCTGGTGCTGCTCGTACCGCTTGGGCGCCGGGTGTCGCGTTACCTCACCCTCGACCGACGCGAGATCGTCGTGATCTACGTCTTCCTGACGGTCTCAACCGCGATGGCGGGCCCGGCGATCATCCGCTTCCTGCTCAACACCATCCCTGTGCTGTTCTATCTCGCGACCCCGAGCAACGGTTTCGCGGAGTACCAGCAGTACATACCGGCGTGGATGGTGCCCCACGACTCCGAGGTGTTGCGCACCCTCTATGAGGGCTCGGACGACGCGCGCATCCCGTGGCACGACTGGGCCACCCCGCTCGTCGCCTGGGGGATCTTCTTCCTTGCCTTCTGGCTGATCCTGATGGGCGCGATGGCGATCCTGCGCCGCCAATGGTCTGAGAAGGAGAAGCTTACCTATCCGCTGGAGTATCTCCCTCTGGAGATGACACGCGGGCTGGATGGCCGCGGGCTGGTGGTGGACTTCTTCCGCAATCCCGTCATGTGGGTCGGGTTCGGGCTCGCCTTCGTCTACAACGTGACCAACATCATCAACGCCTACATCCCTTCTGTGAGCGCGCTGGGGAAGGTCTACGACATCGGAGCTCTGTTTACCGAGCGCCCGTGGAGCGCCATCAGCCCCCTGCAGTTCCACTACCGCCCCGCCGTCATCGGCTTCGGCTACCTGATGAGCACTGAGATCGCGCTCAGCACCTGGGTCTTCTATGTGCTCCTGAGGCTGACGGCGGTGGGGGCGGCCGCCGTCGGCATCGAGAAGGCGGGCTTCCCGTTCCTTAAGGAACAGAGTGTGGGTGCCTATGTTGTCCTTGGGCTGGGCTTGCTCTGGGTGGCGCGGTTCCACATTGGGGAGGCGGTCAGGAAGGCCGTCGGCCGCGAGCCCATGGAGCGGGATGCCAACGAGCCCATGAGCTACCGCGTGGCGTTCACAATCTTCGCGGGAGGATTAGTTTGCTGGGTTGCGTGGGTAATGTACGCCGGGATGAATATGCGTACGGCGCTGGTCTACCTGGCGCTGTTGCTGCTCTCGGCCATCGTCTACGCGCGCATACGGGCCGAGACGGGCGTTCCGATGATCTGGGCCTTTCCCTACGGCGCGCATCACAAGGCGGTCACGCAGCTCTTTGGCAGCAAGTGGCTGCATCCCGGCGACTCGTGGTCGAACGCGACGATCTTCTCGACGATGCTGTTCATGTCGCGGGGTTACTTCCCGTCGCTCGTCGGCTACCAGGTAGAGGGCTGGCGGCTTGCCGGCTCCACCAGGATGCGGCGGTCGGCGATGACCTGGGTGCTGATCATCGCGCTGGTAGTGGGGTACTTTGTGGCGATGTGGCTGCACCTGCGCAGCTACTACGAGTGGGGAGCCGGTGGGCTCAACGCCCTTGCCGGATGGGGCTCGGGGGCGGCAGAACGGGAGTATGAGGCCCTTGTCAGCTACAGCCGAGGCGACGCGCCGGCCGACATGGCGCGGTCGGCGGCCATGGCGGCGGGAGGGCTCATCGCGCTGGTGTTGATGGTCCTGCGCATGGTCTTCCTGCGCTTCCCGCTGCATCCGCTGGCCTACGGCATGGCGACCACCTTCGGGCACAAGCTGTGGGCGCCGCTGTTCGTGGTTTGGTTGGTGAAGGCCCTGGTCTTCCGGGTGAGCGGGATGTCGATGTACAAGGCGCTGATCCCGGGCTTCATCGGGCTCGCGCTGGGGCACTTCTTCACATCGGGCGTGCTCTACGGTCTCGTCGGGACTTTTGGCGGGGAGCAGTATCGGCGCTACGGCGTCTGGTTCGGGTAGACGCCTGCTCCGCCGGCAGGCGGGGGACCTCGTTCAACACAATGCCGTTCAGGGGCGAGCTGCATGGAGTCCACGATTCTGGTCGTCGATGACGATGCCGCGACCCGGAAGATGATCGACACCGCCCTGCGCGGGAGCGACTTCGATGTCGTTCTCGCCGCGACCGCCTCCGAGGCGCTCGAAGCCATAGACCGTGAGGAGCCGGATGTGGTGCTGCTGGACCTCATTCTGCCCGACGGCGATGGCGTCGATGTCTGCAGGCAGGTGCGTGAGTACTCCGAGGTCAGCATCATCATGGTCACAGCCAGGCGCGACCTGACCGACCGCCTCGCCGGCCTCGATGCGGGCGCGGACGACTACGTCACCAAGCCGCTGTCAATGGGCGAGTTGGTCGCGCGCGTCAAGTCGCTGCTGCGCCGGCGCAGGATGCGCGAGCAGGAGATGGAGGAGATACACTGGGGCGGCCTATCGCTCAAGCCGGCCGAGCGCGTGGCCACCGTACACGGCACTCATGCCAAGCTCAGCGAGCTGGAGTCCAGCATCCTGGCGGCGCTCATCGAGGCGCGGGGCGAGCCGCTCTCGCCCGATCAGATCGCCGCCGAGATCTGGGACGAGGGCGAGGGTGACCCGATGGTCCTTGAGACGCACATCGCGAACATCCGCCACAAGCTGGAGGCCAATCCGGCCGAACCCGAGCACCTGGTCACCGATGAGGACGGCAGCTACCGCATTGCGTAGTCGGCCGACGCCGCTCTGCACAGCGCGGCCCGCCGTACAGGCGGGCCGTTTTCGTGTCGGGACCTGCACTGTGCGGCACGCAGGTGCGTGCCGGCGTGCGGCGAAGTGGGGCGCGGCCACAGACGCTGACGTGAGGGAGGAACGACGCGATGGCTGGCAGATTCCGGATCGCGCTGCATCTGATTACATGGCGTGGCGAGCAGCACGAGAACCCGGAGAAGTGCTTCCGCGTGGCGGCTGAGTGCGGCTACGACGGGGTTGAGGGCGTGGCGGTCGAGAGCGCCGAGGAGTTGGTGGAGGCCGCCGGCCTGGCGGCGAAATGGGGGCTGAAGCTGGTCAACGTGGGCGCACCCGATCGGGCCGCGCGCGTGATGTACAACTGCGCGCTGGGCAACGATGCGGTCGAGGTCGGCTCGCTCCGCAAGGCCGACTACGGCGGCCGGGAGATGGGCCCGGAGGACTTCGCGCGGGCGGCTGAGGACCTGGAGGAGCTGATCGAGCTGGCGGTCAGCCACGGTGTAGCGCCGTTCCACCACGCGCATCGCGGCACGGTCATCGAGACCGCCGAGGACGCCGACGCCATGCTCGCTGCCGCGCCGCGGCTGATGCTGCTGCTCGACACCGGGCACCTGCTCTGCTGCGGCTCCGACCCGCTCGAGGTGCTGCGCAGACACACCGGGCGGATCGGCCATGTGCACCTCAAGGACTTCCGGGCGCGCGATCCGCGCACGTGGGACAACTGGGAGAGCACCTGGCAGGAGGACGGTGACTTCGAGGAGCTGGGCAGGGGCAACTTCGGCTTCGACGTGGGGCAGCTCATGCGGGAGCTCGACCGGTGCGGTTACCAGCGCTGGGTGAGCATCGAGCAGGACCGCTCCAGGCGCGATCCGGCAGTGACGGCGAAGGCAAACCGCGACTTCCTGCGCGCGCTCGGGTACTGACAGGCGGAGTCCTACGCGACGGCACTGCCGTTTCCGTCTGGCGGTGACGCCGTGTCGCCCTTCGGACTACGGCCGACGTAGGCCTCCTGGCCCCCTGGATGGCTCGATGGCGCCGCGCTTCGTGGGTAAGTCGTTCCGCGGTGCGGACGCCATCGTCCGCACCGCTGTTGGTCGTCTGGATTGGGCCCGACCGACCTCTCGGGCTAGTCCTCGCCCTCAGGCAGGTCGGTGACGTCCTCGTCACCGACGTCATCGGCTGGCAGTTCGGGCTCCGCCTCCTTCTTCAGCTCCTCCACGTCCTCGGGCAGCTTCTCGAGCAGGAACTTGGAGATCTCCACGACCTGGTCGCTGTCCGCGGTCTTGCAGTAGTAGTTGCCCTCGGAGGTCTCCGAGCCCACGAGCACCTTGATGGGTTCGCGGTCGCCGGCCAGCTCGATGGTGATGGCCGCCTGCGGGACCGCGAGGCCGTAGGTGCGCAACTCCTGCTGGGACGCCGACTCAGTCACGAACTTCGAGGCGCTGAGGTTCTCGAGCTCCCACAGGATGTCGCTGATGGGGCCCTCTGCGGTGTCGAACACCTCCGGCTTCTCGAGCCGCCAGCCGTCGGGCCGGCGGCCGACGGTGAAGCTGGCGCCCTTGGTTCGCTCGACGCGGATGCGGGTGACGTCCTTGCGCTCGAAGCGGACGATGGTCTTGTCTCGCAGGTCGAAGGCGGTCTTCTGCACCTTGTCCAGCTCCTCCGCCTTGACCATGAGCACCTCGCCGCGCTCGGAGCTGCGGACGTAGATGATCTCCTTCTCCTCCGCGGGGTCGCCCACTTCGCGGCTGTCGGTGGCGCCGAAGGTAATCGTCAGGTTCCGCCCGTCGGCCATGGCCAGCCTGACCGTGGCCTGCGGCTCGTCGAAGCCGAGGCCCTCCTGATCGGCATCCTCCGGGAGGAAGTCCTCGGCCTTGAGGTCGCGCACCTTGTTCACGAGCTGCTTGACGTTCCACTCATCCGCCGGGGTCTTGAGCGGCTCGGTCAACCGCCAGGCGATCTCGTCGCCGTCGCCGGGCTCGCGCACCGCCACCACGTGCTCGTCCCCGTGGTCGAGCGTCACCCGCTGGACTTCCTCAGTCTCGAACTTCGCGACCTTCTTCTCGCGCAGGTCCTCCGGGTCCTTCCAGAGGTTGGTGCGCACCATGGCGCCAACGATGAGGAGTTTCTCGTCGTCGCTGCTGTCCCTCGCGCCTGTGACCCTCGCGAAGCGGTCGCTGCCCATGGCCGTCTCGCCGCCCACCTCCAGCCGGGCGGTCTTGCCCCCACCCCAGGTCACGATCGCGACCAGGTCGGGCTTGTCGAGGCCGAACTGCTCGGCGGCCGGATCGACGACGTCGCGGAATGACTTGGGCTTGAGCTCCGCCACGGCCTTGAGCATACGCTCGACGTCCTCGACATCGGCCATGCCCTCAAAGGGCTCGGTGATCCGCCAGTCATCCTCGCCGCGACGCTGTAGGACGAGTGGCTCCTCGTCCTTCCGCTCGATGCGCATGGCGGTGATCGTCTTGATGTCTATGCCGAAGACCTCATCCGTCTCGGGCACGCGGCCCTTCTCCTGGGTCAGCACCCAGGCCAGGAGGCCCGCAAAGACGAGGCTGGCGGCGGTGATTGCTCTCCATCTCATGTCCCTGATGCTCCCGCAGAGGAGATGGTCGTGACGGTGCCGGCGGTCGTCAGCGGCGACGCCACCAGACGATGAAGCCGGCGATGCCGATCAGCAGCGGGACAATGCCTATTGTGATGACCCGCACCAGCTTCTGCTGCCGCTCGTTCATGGTCAGGAACTCGGGCAGGTGTTCCTTGGGCGGGATCGAGATGAGCTTCTCGTTCTCGACGAGCCAGTTGATGGCGGCAAGGGTAAAGACGAAGTTGCCTATGAGGCCCTCGCCGCGGATATACTTGTCCATCATGAACTCGCCGTCGCCGACCACGACCATGCGGAGGGCGTTCTCGTCCTCCTCCGGCGGCTGCATGCCGTACGGGTCGGGTGGCTGTATGCCGGCATCCACGGCCGCGGCCATGACCAGGGGCCCGCCGGGTCCGGCGGCGCCCTCCGCGTCCGGCGACTCCGCGACGGACGCCTCCGAGCTCGTCTCCAGCAGCGGCTGCGCCTGCTGGCCCTGGGGCGGCATGTCGGGCGCGTACTCGTCCTCGGGCATGGTCTCGATCAGCTCGAGCGGCCGCGCCAGGGGCAGCGCCACGGCGAGCCGGCCCAGCGGCTGGGTGATCTGGTGGGTCCCGTAGCTGGCCGCCATCGGGAAGGTGTCCCTGCGCGAGAGGCCGTGGCCGGGATCCGAGATCGTGCCGGACATGGGCTTGACCCCGTAGGGCTCCAGCAGCTCGGCGAGGTCCGGCCCGCCGGGCTCAAGGCAGACGAGCAGCTTGCCGCCCTGGTCCGCCCAGGAGGTGATGGCGCTGAGCTCGTCGTCCCGCAGTGGCTGCGTCGGGCCGGCTATGACCAGGACGGCACAATCGCCCGGGACCTGGGGCTCGGCCTCCACCAGCAGGTTGAGCGTCTTCACCGCGTACTGCTGGGCCTGCAGCTCGCCCTTGACCATGCTGATGCCCTCATCGCCGGTGCTGTCGGGGTTGACCTCACCGTGGCCGATCAGGAAGTAGATGTTCGTCTTCTCGCCGGTGCTCACAGCCAGGATGGCGCTGGTCAGGTCCTCCTCCGAGCCGCCGTAGACCTTCTCCTGCTTGTCGCCGGACTCCACCACGATGGTGCCCGGCTGCATGATGCTGTACTCCTTGACCTCGTCCACGTCCAGGAAGGGATCGTGATACTTAACGCTCAGCTTGGGGTTGAGCATGTTGTACTCGCGTAGGCGATTGCGTACCACCTCGGCCTGCGAGGACTGGCGATCGAGGAAGGCCACGATCGTGACCTCCTCGTCCAGCGCCCGCACGACCTCCTCGGTCTGCTCGGACAGCGAGAACTTGCGCTCCTCGGTGAGGTCCTTACGCCAGGCATGGCGCGAGGCGATGACGTTGCAGAGGATCAGGCTGCCGAGCACGAAGAGCACGAAGACCGCGCTCCCTGTGCCTAGGCGGGCCCCGCGCGTGCCGGCGGCTCCGATCACGGTCCGCCAGTGTACGGAGGCCCAGAAGACGGTTAGCGCCACGGTGACGCCCGCCAGAATCTTCGGGCCCAGGCCGAACGTCGAGGTGACGGCGAACCAGAACAGGAAGACCAGCAGCGTCACCGCGGCCGCCCAGCCGGACCACAGAGCCACGCGCTCGAGCATCGACATGCCCTCACCCGCGCGCTCCAGCCTCGGGTCGGCCATCGGGCGCCGGGTGGGTTCCTCATCTTGCCGTCTCGTCTCATCTGCCATGCGTGTCACCTGCCAGAAGCTGGTGCATCGGAGACGCCGCGATCGCGCCTGGTTGCCCCTCAGATAGTGCGCCGGTTCTCCACGCTACGTATTGCCAGGAGGAGAAAGAGGAAGATGATGGAGGCGAAGAAGATCATCGGTCGGCTGTCCAGGATGCCCTTCGCGAAGTCCTCCAGGTTCTCGAAGATCGAGATGTACTTCGCCACCTCGGCGATCTGGCCGCTGTCGGTGTAGCCCAGCCAGCCGATGAGCCAGAAGAAGAGCAGGCAGACGTACCCCAGCACGGCCGCCGCGATCTGGTTGCCCGTCACGGAGCTTGTAAACAGGCCGATGGCAAGGAATGCCATGCCGGCCAGGATAACGCCGGTGTAGCCCGCAAGCATAGCCATCCAGTCGGGGTTCCCGAACTTCTCCAGGATCAGGGGGAACTCAAGGCTGCCGATCAACAGGATCAGGAAGAGCAGCACAGCGCCCAGGTACTTGCCCAGCACGACCTCCCAGTCGCGCACCGGGTTCGTCATGAGCAGCTCAATGCTGCCAGAAGCCTGCTCCTGGGCCAGCAGACCCATGGTGATGATCGGCGCGATCATGAGGGTGACGAAGACCATGGTATGGAACATCCCCGTCATCTCGGCCTCCGCGTTGGGCGCGGTTGTGGTCAGCGCGAAGATCAGCCCGCACACGCCCAGGTAGAAGGCCAGGATGACGTAGGCCATGGGAGACACGAAGTACGAGTGAAGCTCCTTGCCGGCGACCGTCAACATCTTGCGCATCGGTTACTCAACACCCTCTTCTTCGGTGGTGAGCTCTCGGAAGACGTCCTCCAGCGTCATCTCTACCGGCCTCAGCTCCAGCAGACCCCAGCCCCGCTCCACCACGCAGCGGGCGATGTCCGCGCGGATGTCGGACCCTACGGCAGTGTCCACGTGGTAGGTACCGCCGCCCATCGGGCGCACGGCAACCACGTCTCCCATGTCCAGCAGCACGCGCTCGACGTTGTCCTCGTCGTTGGCCAGCGTGACGGAGACCACCTCGGCCTCGCGGATCTGGGCCGTAAGCGCCTGCGGCGTGTCCTCGGCGATGATGTGCCCGTGGTTGATGATGATGACGCGCTGGCAGGTCATCTGCGCCTCGGGCAGGATGTGCGTGGAGAGCATGACGGTGTGCTGGCCCGCCAGCTCCTTGATCAGGTTGCGCACCTCGATGATCTGGTTGGGGTCCAGGCCGACGGTGGGCTCATCGAGGATCAGCACCGGCGGGTCGTGCAGCAGCGCCTGGGCCAGCGCGACGCGCTGGCAGAAGCCCCGCGAGAGCGTGCTGATGATGCTGTCGGCGCGCTCCTGCAGGCCGCACGTACCCAGCACGTAGTCTATCCGCTCGGCCGTCTCCGTGCGGCTCATGCCGCGCAGGCCCGCGCAGTAGCGCAGGTACTGAGTGACGCGCATGTCCCCGTACAGCGCCGCGGCCTCGGGCACGTAGCCGACGGCCCGGCGGGACTGCAGCGAGTCTTCGACGACATCGTGCCCGGCGATGGTGGCCACACCGGCGGTCGGAGGGAGGAAGGAGGTGAGGATCCGCATCGTCGTGGTCTTGCCTGCAGCGTTGGGGCCCAGGAAGCCCACGATCTCGCCTTCGCCCACCTCGAACGACACATCACTGATGGCCTGATGGTTCCCGTAGTACTTCGTCAATCCCTCGCAGCGAATCATCCGGCGATCCTCCCGGGGATGGTGGGTAGCTCGGGGCCGCCTGACATACATCAGTCCGCCGCCGCTCGTGGCCGCGATCCGGGTTCGCCGTGTGGCGGGCTCGAGCCGAGGTCTCTGTCCCTGGCACGCCTTACCCCTCGCTCTAAACGTTGCGGAGTATAGCAAAGTTCCCGCTGCGTGGTCAAGCCGGTGCGCTTCGGCCCCTGGCGCTCGGCAGATCTTGGCCGAGCGCGCGCGGAATCGCCAGCCATGCGCACCTGTCACACGTCAGCGACAGTCGAGGAGGCGGACGCCGTGAGGGAGGAAGAGCCCTGTCTCGCCGCGAGCTTCATGGCCCGAGCGGAGCGGGAGCTTTGCGCAGTGACTCATGAACTCGACGGCGGATACGTCGAGAATGCGGGCAGCAGCTGCTACTACGCAGCCCTCTACGCCGCGAAAGTGCTGCTCGCAATGCGGGGCCTGCAGACCAATCGGCATTCTGCAGTGATCCGATTGCTTGGACGGCAGTTTGTGGCCCCGGGTTTGCTTCACAGACGACACGGCCGACCGATCGGCCTCCTGCTTCATCGCAGGCTCTCAGCAGCCTACGACGCTGAGCCCGACTTCACCCACGAGAAGGCGGAGGAGCACCTCGACCAGGCCCGCGAGTTCGTCGCGGACGCCTCCGCGCTGCTCGACGACCTCCTCGTGGAGGAGTGACGCGCTCAGGACTCCAGCAGCTTCAGCGCGGCGTTGGCGAGGACCGCGGCGCCGGCGGGCAGCACCGCCTCGTCGTCGAAGTCGAAGCGCGTGCTGTGCACGGGCCAGACGAAGCCGCGCTCCTCATTGCGCGTGCCCAGACGCAGCATCGCAGCGGGGACCTCGCCCGCCTGGGGGAAGTACGCGAAGTCCTCCGCGCCCATGCTCGGGTAGTCGAGCTCCACCACCGCCTCCTCGCCCAGCACCTCCCGGGCGGCGTCGGCCGCGCAGCCGAGCACCCACTCGTCGTTGCACAGCGGCGGGTAGCCCTCCGAGAGGCTCGCCTCCAGCCGTCCGCCGAGCCCGGCCACGATCTGTCCCAGGCGGTTGCCGATGAAGTCGATGATGGCCTCGCGCGTCTCAGTCTCGTAAGTGCGGATGGTGCCCGAGACCTCGACTCGGTCGGCCAGCACGTTCCGCCGGGTGCCGCCCTTGATGGTGCCGAAGGTCACGACCTTCCGGTGGATGGGGTCGGTGGTGCGCGCGACGAACTGCTGGATCGCCGTCAACGCCGCGGCCGCGAGCGCGATGGCGTCCACGCCCTGGTGCGGCCGGGCCGCGTGCGCGGCCTCGCCATGGAGCACCAGGTCCACCGACTCGCTCTGGGCGGTGACGAAGCCGCGGTTGAGCCCGATGGCGCCCGATGCAAGCTCGGGAAAAACGTGCAGGGCCGCGATGGCCGAGACCTCGGGGTCGCGCAGCACCCCGTCGTCGATCATGCGCAGCGCGCCGCCCGCCCCCTCCTCGCCGGGCTGGAAGACGAGCTTGACGTTTCCGGGCAGGCCGTCGCGCATCTCGTGGAGGATCGCCGCGGCGCCCAGCAGGCAGGCCGTGTGCCCGTCGTGACCGCAGGCGTGCATCATCCCGTCGCGGCGTGAGGCGTACTCGGCCCCAGTCTCTTCGGTCATCTCGAGGGCGTCCATGTCGGCCCGGAGCGCGACCGTACGATCACCGTGGCCCCAGACGTTCGCCACGACACCCGTCTCTCCGACGCCCTCGCGCATGTCCTCAATGCCGATCTCGCGGAGGCGCTCGGCCACGAACCGCGCCGTGTCGTGCTCCTGCATGCTCGGCTCAGGGTTCATGTGCAGGTGCCGCCG
Organism: Candidatus Zipacnadia bacterium; assembly: GCA_029820945.1. GTDB lineage: Bacteria > Armatimonadota > Zipacnadia > Zipacnadales > UBA5352 > JALGUJ01. The sequence continues at coordinate 63,046 of JALGUJ010000012.1, forward strand.
CCACTCAACGAGCCGGGGCGTCATCTCCCGAGCGCGCACTCGCATCCAGTGCTCGCCGTTGCTCATCCCGATCCTCCTCGTGCATGGTAAGGCGATTACTCGCCGACGGGGAAGCCAAGCATCTCCCGCGCCTCATCCGCCGGAAGCCACTCCACCTCGCCGTTGGCGAAGAGCACGTTCACCCCCTCGTCGTGCACGCCTTCGTCGGGCACGGCTGCGGGCCCGCCCACCGGGTTCGGCGCGTCGAGCGCGGCCTCGAACAGCAGGATACTCTCGCCGGGCTCCACGACCTCCTCCATCAGGGCGCCGACGAGCTTCTCGTTCATCGCGTACGCAATCTCCAGGTCGGGACGTTCCGGGCAGTGCAGCGGCTCAGGCGTCTCGAGGTAGGGCGTGACCGCCTCGACCCAGTTCTGGCCGGGCAGGGCGCCGTTGTGGTCCTGCATGTAAGCGGCGAAGGCGTCCCACAGCAGGTGGAGATGCTCGCGGCACTCCGCCGCCTCCGGGCCGCCCGGCTCCTCGCCTCCTGCCATCATCGGCGCCAGCAGCGACCAGATCGCGTCATCCTCGGGAGCACCACGCGGCGCATACTCGACGCTCCCGCGCACCTCCATCGCGTCCAGGTCGATCAGATACAGCACGCCGTCCTCGACGATGAGCGCCCACAGCCCGCCCGCCGAGTCGATGACGACGGGCTGGGCGGCCGCCTTCTGCTTCATGGCGTTCATCAGCAGCATGAGCCCGGCGGCGTCCTCGTTCTCTTCGGCCATCATGAAGAAGAGCACCATCTGGGCCGGGTCCATGCCGGAGCGCTCCAGGATGGTCATGAAGACCGCCGCCTCGCGCTCCATGCCCATCTGCACGAAGTGCTCAATACGCCGGTTGATCTCCTGCTCGGCGGCAACGCGCTCGAGGTCCTCCCGCTCCTCGGCCGGCTGTGCCAAGGCTGCGATGCCGGCGAGCGCCAGCAGCGCGACGACTGCCATCAGACGCCTCATAGCGGTCATCCTCTCTTCTTGGGCTGTCGCGGGTCTCGAGGCACGTCCATTGCAGGTTCGCCCTCGGTGAGCCGATGCCTCCCGGCGCCTCCCCGACGCCGGCGCCAGCGCGTTATCGCCGAAGGCTGGGTCGTGGGGCGGTTTCGCGCGCTGCCACGCTGGGTAACATGCCCGCAAGAAGTGTCCCGTCTAGTTGTGACATTCGGGTGTCGCGCCGTCAGCGCCATCCCGGGGCTATACTGGCGGGCCCGATGACGCGCGCCGGCTGGATCTGCAGCAGCGTTCAGCACACAACGAATCGGAGCAAGTGACAGGAGGGAGCCAGCGGTGAGCGTTCAGTTCTACGTCTACGAGCTGAGGGACGAGGAGCGAGACGAGCCTCGCCGGGTGTCCTGGAACGGCTGGTGGGAGCTTGGCGACTGGCTGAACGAGGAGGGGCTGGACGCGGACGGGCGCATGGCGCGCCTGTTTGAGTACCGCCAGATCAAGCAGGTCGCGGAGGAGACGGCGGGCGTGGAGGACGGGAGCGGTTCGACCTACGTGTCGCCGCTGCCTGACCTGCGCGGGGCGACGATGGTGTTCGGCATCGCCACGGAGGACACCGACTACATCGTGGCGCCGGTCCCGCTTCAGTGGCTGCTGACGCAGGCGGTCAACGGGTGGGAGGTCTCGCTGACCCTCAACGTCGAGCGCGTCGGCGGCAAGGAGACCGAGGGCTACTTCAGCGAAGAGGTCTGAGCGCCGGCGGCTCGTGGCCGTCACCTGAACTTAACGGTGTCCGCACCCGGCGCCGGGTAGAATGGCAGCGGGGAGCCTTACCTTGGCTCCTACGCCGGGCCGTCCAGCGCCGGTGAGGGCGGGTCCTGGATGCTTCAGTGGCTGGAGGACGCGAGCAACCGGACGTTCGGCTTCAACCCCTGCGTGATGCTCCACGACCTCCGACTGCGCATGCGCAGCCGCACCGTCTTCTGGGTGATGTTCGCGTTTGCACTTCTCGGCTCCGGCGCGGTGCTCTCTCCCTTCGTGGCAGTCCTGGTGAGGCGTGCCGGACGTCCGAGTGCGCCTCTGGCCCTGCAGGAGCTGGGGCGGCACGGCATGCTCGCCCTCCTGTATGTGCTGCTGACGCTCGTGGCGCTTGCGCTGCCCGCCTACGCCGCATCGGGCATCGCCGGCGAGCGTGAGCGGCAGACGCTCGGTGTGCTGCGCTCGACCATGCTGTCGGCCTCAGACGTGGCGCTCGGCAAGTTCCTGGCGACGCTGATCTACGCGGTCATGCTGCTGGCTCTCTCGCTGCCCCTCGCGTCGTGGTGTCTGCTCATGGGAGCGCTCTCCCCTGGTGAGGTGGCCGGCGGCTACGCCATCATCCTGGGCTTCGCCGCCGTGGTCGCGGGGATCGGCACGTGGCTGTCGGCCCTGTGCAGGAGCGTGGTGGGGGCCGTCGTGGCGACCTACGCCGTGCTGATCGGCCTCTTCGCCGCCCCGGCCCTGATACCGGAGCTCTGGTTCGGCCGGTACGGGCCGTGGCCGACCATGGTCGCCGACTTCATCTGCATCGTTGCGTGGGTTCCGCTGGTCGCGATCAGCGCCTGGCTGTTCGCGGTGCTTGCGCGCGGGATGGTCGCGCGTCTCGGGCACATGACCGGCGAGCGCGCCCAGGCGGTGCTGGGAGTGGCAGTCTTCGCGCTCGTCATGGTCACCACCGCGTGGGCCGGGCCGCTAGACGCTCTGGAGCTCGATCGCCTCGATGAGTTGGAGGCGATCGTCCCCTACTGTGGCCTCTGGGACGTCTTCCACGGCAAGCCGGCGATCTGGCGCATCCTGTGGACCTTCGGCTGCCTGACCGCCGTCGCGTGTCTGGGCGCGGTGCGCCGTCTGAGGCTGAAAGACTTCCGGGCGGTGCACTGCGAGGACGTGTTCGAGCGCGCCTGGCGGCGTATCAGGTCCCTGAGACGCGCGTCGGCACGTGCCTGAGAGCGCGCTCCGGGCCAAGGTGGGGCGCTCCCCCGAGGCGAAAATCCCCGCCACATAATCCGCATGGAGGTGTCCCCATGAGCCGCAACCTCGCACGCGCCTGTGGCCTCGCGCTGCTCGTCATCGGCCTGGCGTTGGCCACGACGCGCTGCCTTGCCGAGCCGGCCACACTGTATGTCGCACCGGACGGCGATGACGGGTGGTCCGGGCGCCTCGCCCAGCCCAACGCCGAGCGCACGGATGGCCCGCTCGCGACGCTGGAGGGAGCGCGCGACGCCATCCGCGCGCTGAAGCGCGAGCAGGCGCTCACCGGCCCGGTGGAGGTGCTGGTGCGTGCGGGCACCTATCGGCTCCGACGGCCTCTGGCCCTCGAGCCACAGGACTCCGGCACTGAGGCCGCGCCGATCACCTACGGGGCGTACCCCGGCGAGCGCCCCGTCTTCTCCGGAGGGACCCCGATTGTCGGCTGGGAGCGCGCTGACGATGGCCTCTGGACCGCCCACCTCTCAGGCGTCGAGGCGGGGGCGCGGTACTTCCGCCAGCTCTTCGTCGGCGGGCGGCGCCGCACCCGCGCCCGCATCCCCGACCGCGGCTACCTGCAGCTCCAGTCCATCATCAACCCATTTGACCGAAAGGACGAACGCAATCAGGAGGGCTTCCGCTTCCGGGAGGGTGACCTGAGCGCGGACTGGCGCAACCCGGCGGACATCGAGATCGTGAAGCTCTTCTCCTGGAGCACGACCCGCCTGCCGGTGGCCGAGATCGATGAGGAGCGCAGGATCGTCACCTTCGCGGGCCGCACCGGCCCCGACCCCAGGCTCTTCGACTGGGCGGGAAACCGGTACTACGTCGATCACGTCTTCGAGGGCCTCGACAGCCCCGGCGAGTGGTATCTCGACCGACCCACGGGGACCGTCTACTACATGCCCATGCCCGGAGAGCAGCCCGAGACGATTGAGGCCGTGGCCCCAGCGATAGAGCACCTCGTGGAGTTCTACGGCAGCGAGGGCGCCGAGGGGGAGGCGCCGCAGACCGTCCACCACGTGACGCTGCGAGGGCTGACCTTCGAGCACGCGAGCTGGCCGATGCCGGAGACGGGCTGGCGAGAGCGCCAGGCGCAGACCACAATGGAGACGGCGGCCATCCACGGCCGCTTCGCTGAGGACTGTGTGCTGGAGGACTGCGAGGTGCGGCACGTCGGCGCCCACGGCATCTGGTTCGAGCGGGGCTGCCGCAACAACCGGATTGAGCGCTGCCACGTCTGGGACGTGGGCGCGGGCGGCGTGTATCTCGGCTGGACACAGGTCGAGCCCGAGGCGGGCGGCAACGTCGTGGACAACTGTTTCATCCACCACCTGACGGAAGTTCATGGTGGGGCCATCGGCGTCTGGATCGGGCGAAGTTCGTTCAACCGTGTCACGCACAATGAGATAGCGGACATGAACTACACCGGCATCTCCGTCGGCTGGAAGTGGCACTACGGGCCGAGCCTCGCGCACGATAACGTCATTGAAGACAACTACGTACACCACTGCGGCCACCGCGTGCTCTCGGACATGGGCGGGATCTACACCCTCGGTGAGTCGCAGGGCACGGTCATCCGGCACAACCTGTTCGAGGACATCTGGTGCTACCCGGCCTACTCGCACGCATCCGGCATCTACTTCGATCAGGGCAGCACCGACCTGCTGGTCGAGAATAACATCGTCAGCCGCGTCACCGACAGCGGTTTCATCTGCCACTACGGCAAAGACAGCATCGTCCGCAACAACATCTTCGCCTGGTCGGGAAAGTTCGGCTTCAGCCTCAGCAAGCCCGAGGAGCAGCGTTCGTTCATCTTCGAGCGCAACATCATCTATCAGGACCATCCGAACATGGCCGGGCGCCGCGTGACGGCCAACGAGGACGTGGACAGCAACCTCTACTGGTGCACCACGGGCGAAGCGCCCGTTTTCTGCGGCAAGTCGCTCGAGGAATGGCGTGAGCAGGGGCACGATGAGCACTCGATCATCGAGGATCCGAAGTTCCGGGATCCCGAACATGACGACTTCACCCTCGCAGCCGACTCGCCCGCACGGCAGGTCGGCTTCAAGCCGATCTCAATGGAGGATGTCGGCCTCTATGGCGACCCGGAGTGGGTAAGCCTGCCCGAGCGCTTCGAGCACCAGCCCGACGATCCGCCGCCGGCCGAGGAGCCGCCGCTGCGCATCAGCGACGGCTTCGAGACGCTGCCGTGGGGCGATGAGCCCGCGCCGCGGGGCGGGCAGCCTCTTTTCGCCGTGGTGCAGACCGAGGAGCATCCGGAGCTGGTGGCGATCACCGACGAGGCCGCCGCGGCGGGCGCCCAAAGCCTGCGCGTGGAGGACCGCGCGGGGCTCAACAAGCCCTACAACCCGCACTTCTACTACCGGCCCTATTACACCGACGGCGTGGCGCGGTGCAGCTTCGACATCCGCATCGACGAGGCCACCGTGTTCTACCACGAGTGGCGGGACCTCGCGCACCCCTACAACGTGGGGCCGACTCTGCAGATCAACCACGGGGAGCTGACCGCGGAGGGTATCGAGCCGCTCGCGCTGCCGGTGGGGGAGTGGGTGCACATCGAGGTCGAGGCGCCGCTTGGCGACGCGGCGGGCAAGTGGACGCTGGCCGTCACGCTGCCGGACGGTACGGCTCACCGTCACGAGCTGGCCTGCCACTCACCGGAGTGGCACGAGCTGCGTTGGGTGGGCTTCGTGAGCAACGCGACGCGGCCGACGGTCTACTACATCGACGACCTGGAATTGGGAGTGGAGTGAGCGATGTGATCCCAGCCCATCAGTCCTCATGCTGCGCATCATCAAACAGCGATAGCTGCCAGGGCCGTTCGGATAGCTCGGCCATGAAATGCTGCAGGCTCCGCTCAAAGGCGCCGATCATCTGCCCCGGATGGCTATCCGTGAAGTCCGCGATGCTGTAGGTCGGCGGACTGTCGTCCACCCGCTTCAGCCACTCGCCAAGGTAGTTCTTCTTGGTCATCTGGTTGAGCACACGAACCATGGCCTTTGCGACGCACGCTTGCGTGTCCGGGGCTATCGCGTCCCATGCCCAGATGCGCTTCGCGCAGAGCTCAGCGGCGGTGAATTCCAGGTTCCCGCGCCGGGCACAGGTTAGAAGCGCGTGCATAGCGTGCTGAACCATTTCCTCCGCGCCAAGATCGTCGAGACACACGCGGCAGTAGCCGAGAGGTACGCGCCGAAACCGAAGTTCTGCACAAAGGATCGCGTCAATCTCGTTGCTCCCCGTTGTGCCTGCGCGCGCCAGCAGGTCCCATCCTCCCTCCGCGTGTTCCTCCAGAGAACTCACGAGCACGGTCATCTCTCGATCCTCGACGAAACCTGCGAAATCGTCCGCATGTTCGCCGATGACAATCGCCCAGCAGCCCTTTGTCTCCGCCGCCGCGCGCGGAACGCCGACCGCGCCCACGAGAGCACTGGTTGGCAACCGATCAAAGGCTATCAACTGTTGACGCTTTCTTTCATCGAGCGAATGCCCCGTCCATTCGCCCAGTAGTGCATGGCCTACGCCAGATGCAGCCGCCAATGCGTCGGGGCGAACCGTACCGTGGTCGGTAGCGATCGAACGCTCAATCACCAAGAAGTCAAACCCAAGGGCCTGCAACGCCGTGGAGGCCGGAGCAAGCCAGCGATTGCCTCTGATCAGGCCGATAAACAAGTTCAGAGCGCGCAGACTATGAGATAGGTTCCCCATTGTCCCCCACCATCGAGACACGACGTCCTATAGTGTGTTGCAGGTTCGCATAGAAACGGAGCGCGGTATTCGCGCATGTCCCTTCGTACAGATAAAGCGAGATTGCATCCGGGTAGACCTCAAAGAACATCGGAGAACCGGTGTGAAGGTCTGTGGCGTCTACCTGCAGGGCCTCGGGCTCCCCGGCTACCTGCGACGGCAGTCCCCAGAGGCGAAATGGTTGGCGTCCGGAGAACACCACTTCACAGAACGCGGGAACGTCCTCGATCCGATGCCCTTCCTCAAGGATCATGTGAATCGGGGCCCCCGTCAGCCCAATGCCGTCCCCTCTGGTGGAGGCGTATCGAATGACGTACGCGGCCTCCAGTGCATCAATCGTGTCTCGGTACCTGCGCATTGACCGTAGTACGAGGTCGAGATGAGAGGAGAACGAGGTGCCTCTTGCGGTGAACTTGCCCCTCAGGTACACGTCCTCCAGAGCAAACTGCTTGCCCAATGTGCGGTCGGACCAGTACTTTAGCTTCACCTTGTCCACGACCGTCCTCGGGCCTATCTGGTCGTGTGCGCGGAGGAACGTGTAGATGTCCTGCGTCATGGCGCCCCCGGACAACTGCATCGAGAAGTAGTCATCGGGATCATCGACGCCTTCGGCAGCTTGGAACCGACGATGGTCGTAGCTCACCCCCAAGCCGCGGAAATCGCCGCTGCTCTGCGTCTCCTCCAGGAACCTCGGCCAGAACCATGCGTGGTCTATGTGCGGGCGACGGTCGACGATGCGCTCCAGCGCCCTGTCCACCATCGAGGCGTCGCTCAGAGTGTGGGCGACCACGAACCGCCCACTCTCGTCGGCAACTGCGTCGATGTAGAGCCGGACTGGGGGTGTCGTGTCCCAGTGCGCTGTCATGAACCCAGCTTCCTCCGACTGCACGACTTGAGGTCTCACTGGCTGTTCGTCACGCAGCGGAGGGATCGCGAGCAGGTCCCGAAGAGACTCCGGCTCCAGCATCTGCCCTCCGCTTATCTCGGGATCTACCTCAACCAGGTAGGTCTTCAAGTAGGTACTCTCGAACTCCAAGCGCCTCGCGCCCAGCACTTGGCGATACGAGGCATCCATCTGCCTCTCTAAGTAGTCGAAGAGCTGGCGGCGATTGTCGAACAATGGCGCGTCCATGGCGTCACCTCGGGCCGGGGTTCCTCAGTGCGTGCGCAGTCTCCTCCTCACGCTCGCCCAGCACGGGATAGTGACCGTGTCCCCCGGGCCGTAGTCATAGAGGATCATGCGCGCGAGGCCGTCGCCGTCGCGGTCGGTGAAGGCCTCGCGCAGCGTAGCCGCCGGCACCTCTCCATGGTGGTCGCTGTCCAGCGCGCAGGTCGCGTGCCCGTCGAGGTGCGTGAAGCGCCAGGCCGCGGAGCCGTCCTCGTTGGCGACGGTCTTGCCGTCGTAGTAGCCGTAGCGGTCGAGGCGGAAGCTCGCGCCGCTGGTCACGGCGCTGTCCGCGACGTCCGCGACCGGCCCCTCGCCCACGCGCGCATCG
>JALGUJ010000067.1 GCA_029820945.1 Candidatus Zipacnadia bacterium
CGCGGCGGGAGGCCGAGCGCGAGGTCGAGGCCCTCAGAGCCCAGGGGCTCGACGATGGCGAGATCTTCGACAGGCTGCTGCAGAGCGGCTGGGACGAGGCCGACGTTCGCTCGCTGCTCGGCATTGCGGAGGCCGTCTGGGTCGTGCACCTGCCCGAAGCAGGGCACGCGTTCATCGAGAGCGTGGAGGACGCGAAGCGCCGGCGCCAGGAGGCGCTGCACCGGATCGGTGAGCTGCGCGCGCAGAAGAGGTCGATCAACCAGGAGATCGGCGAGCTTCGCTCCGCCTCCAGGGCGTCGCAGATCGCTGCCAGGCCCGGCGTGAAGCAGCAGGCGCCGGTGGGTCTCGATGACCTGGAGGAGCGCGAGGCCCTGCTGGCGCTGGAGAACTCACGGGACGAGACCGAGGCGCTCATCCGCGCCTGGGAGCAGGCCGTCGAGGCGCTCGACGCCTGGATTGGGCGCAGCTACTGAGCCACCGCCGGCGCCGCCGAAGCCGCTCCGTAGCCCCGGCCCTCCGGACTCAGCTCTCGCGCAGATCGGCCACGTCCTGCTCCATCTTCTGGAACTCGTTGCCCTCCAGCGTCAGGTCGGTGATGTGCTCGCCGATGCGGCTGAGATTCCCGGCGGTCTCGTAGTGCAGCGTCGCGCCGCCATCGCCGGCCACCAGCGCCTGACCGATCCGGCCGGGCCGGTACTCGACCGGCCCCTCGACCTCGCTGGGAGTGCCGTTGCCCGCGGCCGTGGCCTCCAGCGCCCCGTCGAAGCCTGCGTGGAAGATCAGCGGCGGCTCAAGCTCCTGGGCCGAGACGGTGCGCACGAGCGCGAACACACACAGCGCGGTCAGTATGCGTTGCATCGATGCCGCCTCCAGACCATTTCAGGTGACGCGCACCTTCGCGAGGTAGATGCTCGTCTTCTCCTCGTGTGAGGAGTAGTAGGCGACCCACAGCAGATCGTCGTGCCAGACCATCCCCGCGTAGCTCGTGTCTCCGCCGGACGGAAGCTCCAGGAACTCGGTGAGGGTCGCGCGCTCTGGGTCAAGCCACAGCAGGGAGGTGCGCACGCGCTCGTCGTAGAGGCGGCAGCAGGCGATGCAGCGGCCGTCAGGCAGCTCGATCATATCCGGCCCGCCGATCTTGGCGCCGAGGTCGCGCCAGGTCCAGTCCGTATACGGCGGCTCCGCGCGGGCCAGGCGACTCGTGACGCCCTCGCCGTCGAGGCGCAGCAGGCAGAGCGCGGTGTCTCCGTCGAAAACGATGCTCGTCTCATTCGGGTAGTCGCCCTCGTGGATGTCCTCGCCGACAGTCTCGAAGCGCATGCCGGAGCGGCTGCGGTAGAGCCGCACGTATCCCTGCGGTTGGCATCCGTAGCCGAAGCCCCATGCGGTCTCGTCGTGCCAGGTGACGCGCCACAGCCAGACGCCGGGGTCGGCGACGGTGAACGGTCCGTGCCATGCGGCACCGTCAGGCGAGAACCAGGTCATAGAGGAGTTCTGCCAGTTCTCGCCGTCCGGCCTGCGACGTTCGCCCGCCAGGAGCATGAGCACGCCGTCGGACGTCACGGTGATCTTGGGGTCGCGCAGGTCCGAGCCCTCGATGGCAATCAGCGCCGCGGCCTCCCACGCGTCGCCATCATCGGACGCGACCACGCGCAGTGCCCCGTCGCCGGAGGCGTGGTCCTCGCCCTCCCGGAAGGTGCACCACCAGCGCTCCTGGAAGCGCGTCAGGTCACAGAAAGCATTGTGCGGGCCCTCGTCCCAGATGCGTGTCACCGACACGATCTCGCCGCCGTCGGTCATCGCCAACACTCCCGTCGGCCTGTAGGGTGTGCGCGGTCCCGGGTTCGGCCCGGGGTCGGCCGGCCTTTCGCCATGCGCCCCGCCGATTCCTCATGCGCCGGCCGGGAAGGTGAAACGGCGCCCGGCGGCATATAGTGCAGTGCCGAGGCGCGACCCCTGCCGGTCGCGACTGCATGGCTCGGCCGGGCGCACGAAGTAGCCCCCGCACACAGGAGTGGCACGCACCGTGAATGAGATCACGCTGCGCAGCGCCAAGCAGGTCATCTTCGGTACGGGCACACGCACTGAGCTCGGGGAGCATGCGGCCGTGCTGGGCGCGCGCGCGCTGATCGTCTGCGGCCGGACCTCGCTGCAGGCTTCGGGCGCGCTCGATGAGCTGCGGGAGCATCTGACGGCCGGAGGAGTCGCCGTCACCGTCTTCGCCGAGGTGGAGCCCGAGCCGTCCCTGGACACCGTTGAGCGGGGTCGGCAGGCACTGCGCGACGCCGACTGCGACCTCGTCGTCGCCGCCGGCGGGGGCAGCGCCATGGACGTGGGGAAGGCGGTGGCGGGCCTGGCGGGCCATCCCCAGCCCGTCGCGCACGGCACGGAGATCACCGGCCTGGGGCGGCCCTGCATTGCGCTGCCCACCACCTCGGGCACGGGCGCGGAGGTGACCCCCAACTCCGTGCTCACCGACACCGTGACCGGGGAGAAGGCCTCCATCCGCGGCCACGCGCTGCTGCCGGAGCTTGCGCTGGTGGACCCGGAGCTGACCGTAAGCTGCCCGCGGGAGCAGACGGCCTACTCGGGCCTCGACGCGCTGACCCAGGCGATCGAGGCGTACGTCTCGACCGGCGCCAACCCGGTGAGCGATCTGCTGGCCGAGGAGTCCGCCCGGCGCATCGCCGGGAGCCTGCGCGCGGCCGTCGCGGACGGCGCGAACCTGCACGCCCGCGAGGAGATGGCGCTGGGCAGCCTGCTGGCCGGGCTGGCGCTGGCGAGCGCGCGCCTGGGCCTCGTGCACGGCCTCGCCCACCCGCTCGGCTCGCTCTACCACCTCCCGCACGGCCTGGTCTGCGGCGCGCTGCTGCCCTGGGTGATGGAGTACAACCTCGGCGCGGCGGCGGAGAAGTATGAGCGCCTGGCGGTCGCCGTGGGTGTAAGGGGGAGCCCCGCGAACCTCGTGGTCTGGGCACGGGAGCTGGTGGATGACCTTGGCGCCGACCTCGACTTCGCCGAGGCCGGCCTCAAGCCCGAGGACTTCGGTGAGATCCTCCCACCGACGCTGGCGTCGGGCTCCTCGGGGCACAACCCCCGCCCGGTTGACGAGGAGAGCGTGCGCGAGCTGCTCACGAGGCTGATCGCCTGACCGCCGTCTGCACGGGATGGCCGGAAGCCCGACAACGCAAGGGAGGCCCCACGATGGAGCACGTCAACGAGGCCGACTGCGAGTTCCGCCACGGCGACCACGGGCCGAAGTACCTGATGCGCGGGCCGCAGATCGACTGGGGGATCATCGTCTTCCGGCCCGGCCAGGAGCTGGGCAGGCACGCCCACAACGAGGTGGAGGAGACCTTCTACTTCCTCGACGGCACGCCGCTGATGATCGTTGATGACGAGCAGTTCCGCGTCACGCCGGGCGACGTCTTCCGCATCGAGCCGGGCGAGTGCCACGACATCATCAACGACAGCGGCGCGGACACGCGCATGGTCTTCATCAAGACCCCCTATCTGCCGGACGACAAGATCGACATGTCGTGAGCGCCTACGGCGCCAGCGCCCGCACCTCGCGCGCGATGATCTCGTCGATCTCCGGCACGAAGGGCGCCGGGCGCTCGTGGAAGCACATCGAGCCCAGCGCCTCGTGCCCGCCCTGGGGCAGCATCGCCGCAGTGGGGATGTAGGCGTCGGTATAGGAGCAGTATCCCAGGAAGACGGTCTCCTCGTCGAAGAGCCCCTTCACCGCCCGCCCCACCTCCGCCGCCACCTCGCCCGACATACCGATGAGGTGCAGCCCCTCCGCCAGCCGCCAGCGCGTAATGTGCATGCGGAAGGCCTTCGGGATCGTGCCGGTGCGCATCTGCTCCAGCAGGTCCCGCGCCCACAGCCGCACGATCGAGCGGTTCGCGGGGCGGAAGCCGTCCGGCAGCGGCGTGTCGTAGGGGCTCGCGAACTCCAGCAGCTCATCGCGCGAGGGAACCTTCGTCTCGTCATACGGGATCTCGAACTCGCGCTCCGCCGCCGCGAGATCGAGCTCGATCGGCGCCATCGCGTCCGAGCGCACGAAATCGGCGATCTCCCCGGCGACCTGCCGCCAGTACGCCTCGTACTGCTCCTGGCCGTCGCCCTGGCGCACGCGCGGCATGATGCTCCCGCCTGCCCCCTGTGCGAACGGGGTCATGACCGCTACGCCGAGCTCATCCTTCAGGCCGCGGGAGACCTGCCCCGGCCAGTCCGCGCTGATCATCAGCGTGTTCTTGGAGGTCGGGTGGCAGGCGTAGGAGTAGAGCACCGCCGCGAGGTCGTCGCCCCGGTGGAATGCGAAGAGCGGCAGGTCCGGGTCGTAGTAGCCCTCGGGGTTGGGGCGCATGGTCACGATGCCGGTCTCCGGGTCGGGCAGGCGCCGGCTGACGCCGAAGTGCGCCTCCCCCAGCCCATGCTCGATGCGCGTGGGCCGCAGGTCATCCAGCGCCGCCGCGATGCCCTCGCGGATGGACTGCTCCAGCGAGCAGATGTACTCGCGGTCGATCGGCCAGTGCGGGTAGCAGCGCTGCAGGAAGAGCCCCGGGGCGGAGTGGGTGTGGGAGAGGTTCAGTATCAGCGCGGCGCCGGGCAGGCCCAGCTCCCGCTCCGCCCACATCTTCGTTCGCCAGGACATGTCGCGCGGCCACTTGAGCAGGTCGGCGGTGACCAGCACCACGCGCCCTCCGGCGTCATCCTCCAGCGCCACGATACGCAGATACAGCGGATCGTCCACGCCCCGGCTGCCCTCGCTGCGGCTCGGGAAGCCGGCCAGGTATGAACCCACCGGCGGCGTCACGTCCGTCTCGAAGAAGCCTGCTCTCGCCATGCGGTCACCTCGCCATCTCGCTTAGAACTGTGTGCCCGGCGCCTCGCCCTCGCCGATCAGCCACGGGTCGGGCGCCAGCGGCGGCTGCTCCCGTGCCGGCGAGTAGTCGCGCTCCTCGAGTCGTGGATGCCCGCCAGGGCCCCATGCATCCGTGACCGGCGACTGGTCCTCCGCCGGCACGAAGGTCACCGTGATCTCCTCTTCGCCGACCTCACAGAGCTGGAAGCCCTGGCGGGTCTCGATCTCGTCCCAGCGCCCCGTCATCTGCGCGGTGTTGCCGGCGGCCGGGGTCTTGTGCACGCGCATCTCGCCGACTCGCTCCACCGGCCGCCCGGTGTGCACGTGCCCGCAGAGCAGGTTGGTCACGCCCGCCGCCTGCAGGCTGTCGAGCAGGCGCCTCCGATGCGGCCGATCGATGCTGAAGTACCAGGGCAGGTACTGCTCCGCGTCCGTGATGTCCCAGGTCGGCTCCTCGGGGTCGTCGATGTAGGGCCAGTAGTGCATCATCGCCACGTGCAGCCGGGCGGGCGGCAGCTTGGTCAGGTGCTCGAGGAAGCGCCAGAAGCGCTCCTCCTCCGGCAGTCCGGAGCCCGCGACCGCCGCGTAGAAGCCGCTGAAGCGCACGCCCCGGTGCACGAAGGTCCACTGGATCGGCCCGAAGTAGCCGGCGAACAGCGCCAGCCGGTGCGAGGTCATGTTCAGTGCGACGTCGGAGCGGTCGTTGCGCGGGCTCTCCGCGCGCGTGTGCTTGTTACCCACGTCCATGTTCCCGGGGACGACGAAGCTCGGGAAGGGCAGCGTGTCGAGGTCCTCGCGTGTGTTCCGGTACTCGAACTCGTGCGTGTCGCCGTCGAGCGTGACGTCGCCGCTGACCAGCAGCAGCTCGGGCCGGCTCTCGATGATCTGGCGCCTGATCCCCCGCCACCGCCGCGCCATTGTGGGCCGGTAGCGGTACGATCGCGGCGTGCCGAGGTGGTGGTCGGCGACGTGCGCGAAGTGCCAGGTGTCGTCGCTCATGCCGTGGCCTCCGATCTGGTGAGCGCGGTCCTCGTCCTTGACGGCAGGGCCGGTGTTTCCCCGCGTAGCTCGGGCTTCCGGCCCAACGCCGTTATCCGCCCGTCAGCCACGCCTCGTTGATCCGCGCGAAGATCAGGTCCTCCAGGCCCGGGGTGTCCGCGTCCGGCCCCTTGTGCTCGTAGAGCAGGCCCACCGTCCCGTCCGGCAGCGCGGCCATGCAGGAGTAGGCGCAGAAGTCCGCATTCACCAGCCGCGAGATCGGCCACGTCTCGCCCTCATCGTAGCTGAGCCGCACGGTCATCCTCTCGCGGCGCTCGGCGCTGGCCGGGTTCGAGAACAGCAGGCGGTTCCGGTCGCCGCCGTCGGCCTCGCTCGTCCAGCGGATGAAGCTCGCCTGGCAGCCCGGCTCGATGAGCGTGCGGTCGTCGCGCGGCTCGGACCACGTCTCGCCGCCATCGTTGCTCGTCGCGACCGTGCGGCAGCCATGGCCGCGCGGGGTGCGGATGTTGAGCATCAGCCGGCCATCGGCCAGCTCGACCGCCTGGCACTCGTTCCCGCCTGGCCCGGAGCTCTCGCCGGCCCGCCAGGTCTCGCCGTGGTCGTCGCTGTAGAAGACCTGCGCGCCGTCCTTCGTGTAGTCCTGGCCGTGGCGGCGGTAGCCGGGGCAGATCAGCCGCCCGTCGCGCATCTGGATGCCCGTGCCCGGCGCGGCCATGGCGGCCTGCCACTCAGCGCGTTTGACCTGGGGCGTGAGGTCGATGGGCTCGGACCAGGTGTGGCCGTCGTCATCGCTGCGGATGGCGTGCAGGAAGATCACGCGCCCCTGGCGGCCGGCCTGGGCGCCCTCGGCGCGGTGCGGATCGCGCCGGCGCAGCTCGTCCATGGTCGGGTAGATGTGGTCATAGACGATCCAGATGGCGCCGGTCTCGCGGTCTACGAGCATGCACGGGTCGCCGGCGCACATCTGTCCGCCGTCATCGATGAGGATCTCGACCACCGACCAGGTCTCGCCGAGGTCCTCGGATCGCTTGAGCGCGAGGTCGATGTTGTTGGGCGCATCGCCGGGCCGGTCCGCCCGCGCGTCACAGGCGGCCAGCAGCGTGCCCTCGTTCGTACACACCATCGCCGGGATGCGGTACTCGCACACCCCCGCCTCCCCGGCGGTGAAGACGGGGGTCTCGACGAAGAGCGGCAAGTCGGTGGGCATGGGCAATCACCTCCCAGCAGTGCTGCGAGCGTCTTACGATGGTCATTCGCCACAGGCTGCCCACTCGCCTTCGGTGCCGCAGCTTGTCACTGCACGCGCCATTCAGTAGAATGGCAACACTCCGTGAGTCGGGACTGCGAGGGATCACTGTGACCGATGAACCGAGGAAAGGCGAGCCCGTCCCGCGCATCACGCAACTCAGTGTCCGTAACTTCCGTGCTCTCCGTGATCTGGAGCTGCGCGACATCACGCCGCTGACCGTGCTGGTGGGGCCGAATGGTAGCGGCAAGTCCACGGTCTTCGACGTGTTCGCGTTCCTCTCTGAGTGCTTCACTGATGGACTTCGCCGCGCATGGGACCGCCGCGGTCGCTTCAGGGAGCTGCGGTCCCGCGGCGCCGGCGAAGACGAGTGTATCGCCTTCGAGCTGAAGTACCGCGAGCGGCCGGATGAGCCCATCATCACCTACGACCTCGCCATCGGTGAGGACGATGACGGTCCGTTTGTCGCTGAGGAGTCCCTCCGTTGGCGACGCGGCAGCCGCTATGGGAAGCCCTTTAAGTTCCTGGATTTCCATCGAGGCTCTGGCCGAGCATGGACGGGAGAAACGCCCACTTGCGAGGAGGGTGAGCGGGAAGACGCAGAGCTCGATAGCCCAGAGATGCTAGCGGTCAACAGCCTTGGGCAGTTCCAGAAGCACCCTCGGGTTAGTGCCCTCCGCAGGTTCATCACCGGATGGTATTTGTCCTACCTGTCTGCGGATGCGGCGCGTGGCGCACCCGAGGCCGGGCCGGAGGAGCGCTTGAGCCAGAGTGGCGATAACCTGCCGAATGTCATGCAGTACCTTGACGAACGCCATCCGCGGGTGCTGGAGCGAGTGCTTCGAGTGCTGACGCATAGGGTGCCCCGCCTCGAGGGCGTCGAGACCATACCCTTGCAAGACGGGCGACTGCTGCTTCAGATCAAGGACGCGCCTTTCGAACGCCCGATTCTCTCGAAGTACGCGTCCGACGGGACCCTGAAGATGCTGTCGTATCTCGTCGTTCTGCACGATCCTGATCCGCCTCCGCTGGTCGGTATTGAGGAACCTGAGAACCACCTGCATCCACGCCTGCTTCCTGAGTTGGCGGAGGAGTGCCGCCTGGCAACGGAGCGTTCGCAGCTCATCGTGACTACACACTCGCCGTTCTTCCTGCAGGGCCTACGCCCCCCGGAAGTGTGGGTCCTGTACCGCGATGAGCATGGCTACACGCAGGCGGAGCGGGCCGTGAACGTCGAGCCGGTAGTCAGAATGGTGGACGAAGGGGCATCGCTGGGCGACCTCTGGGTAGAAGGCTTCTTCGGCGTCGGGGACCCACTGACGAATGCCGGTGGCTCGCGCGCTACTGCTGGGGGGAGGCGTAGCTGAGTGCATATTGAGGTCTTCGTCGAAGACATCTCCGCCGAGGCGGCCCTCACCAACCTCCTGCCGAAGCTCCTACCGGAAGACTGCGAGTTCGTCACACACGCGTACGCCGGAAAGCAGAGCCTGCTCCGGAAGCTGCCAGGGCGACTGCGCGGTTACGCTGACTGGCTTCCCGATGACTGGCATATCGTCGTGCTTGTAGATCGCGATGCTGACGATTGCCGTGAGCTGAAAGCGCGGCTCGACGCGATGGCTGTCGAGGCGGGGCTTATGCCAAAGGCTCGTGCCGTGAGCGGTCGCTTCCACGTTGTGAACCGCATCGCCATCGAGGAGCTGGAAGCGTGGTTCTTCGGCGATGTGGAGGCGCTGCACGCGGCGTATTCACACGTCCCCGAGACCCTCGCGAAGAAGAAACCCTATCGCGACCCGGACGCCATCAAGGGAGGCACCTGGGAGGCACTGGCTCGTGTCCTGGGCTACCCGCGAGAGACCTACCCCAAGATTGAGGTCGCCCGCAAGGTCAGCGGGTATATGGACCCTGCGCGCAATCGCTCGCACAGCTTCAATGTCTTCGCGTCAGGCATCGCCGAACTTCCGTGCAGTGATGCCTGATCCCGCTGCGGACGCCGGCGGCTACTCCCCCAGATACCCCAGTATGAGCTTCGCCACGAAGCGGTTCCCCGCGTCGTTGATGTGCACGCCGTCGGCGGTGAAGATCGAGAGCTTGTCCGGGTGGTCGCGCGTCGGCGCGTAGACGTCCAGGTAGTCCGAGCTCGTCGCCTCCGCCACGGCCTGCATCCGCTCGTTGAACGCCTCCAACACGTCCGGCTTGCCGAAGTACGAGCCGCCGTTCCCGCGCTCCTCGATGCGCTTGACCACCGTCGCCCGCGTGATCTCGTGTACCGACGAACTCGCCGAGATGATCGTGAACTTCGCGTCCGGCGCGTGCTCGCGGATGTGCTCGATGACCGTGACGAAGGTCTCCTCGAAGGTATCCAGCGGCACCACCGGGTCGAATGGGTAGTCCTCCGGCGAGGTGTACTCGGGCTTGGGCTTGAGCTTGCTATCGTTGTGCCCGAGCCAGATGAACACGCGCGTCGGCGTCGGCTCGAACAGGTTGTCGTACATCCATGTCTTGTAGGTCTCCTGCCCCTGCATGCGCTGCCACACGCGCGTGATATAGTCGCCGCCCGCGCCGGCATTGCGGTAGGTCACGTCGCCGTGGACCTTCTGCAGCCAGAAGCCGACTATGTCCGTGTAGTTGTGGCCGCGACGGCCGTCGGTCAGCGAATCGCCCAGGAAGAGGACATGGGCCGGGGTGTCGATCTGCGCGGCCTGCGCGGCGGCCTCGAACTGCGCGTAGGTCTCGGCATCGACCACGTCCACCCACGCGCTCTGGCCGATGCCCACCTCGGCGTTGACGACGCTGATGGCCACCTGTCCGGGCTGGACATCCTCGGGCGCGGTCCAGGACCAGGAGGTCGTCTCGCCGCCCATGGTGATCTCCCGGCGCTCGATCGCCTCGCCGATGCTGATAGTGGCGTTGATGAGGCCCTCGGTGATGGGGCCCTCATCGCAACTCGCCGCCAGGTCGAAGCTGACGCTCTGGCCGGGCGCGACCATGGCGTAGCCGGGCGTCATGCGCAGCTCCCCCCCCGGCATGCCCAGCACGGTCAGCAGCGCGTCATCGAGGAAGGCGGTCGCGGCCTCGCCATCGAGCTGCACGACCACCGCGAGCTTCTGGACGATCGGCTCCTCGGGGCTGATGTCGATGGCGATCTGCTGCCACTCATCCGTCAGCTCCATGTGGTTGTCCGGCCGCTCGATGATATAGCGATTCTCGGGATCGGTGGTGAGCTGGATCGAGCGCAGCGAGATGGTGCCGGCACCTTTCGCCTGGATGGTGAAGCGGTAGCGCAGGCCGACGGTGCAGGGAATGTACCCCGAGTAGATGCTCGCGTCGCCCTCGGGGCCGGCGACGAGCTTCCCGGCCTTCTCGCCCGAGAGCGGGTTCTCGGCCACCGACGTGATCTCCCCGTGCCACGCCGCCGACTGCGGCCAGGGGCCCTTCTCGAAGCCGGGGTCCTCGAGCAGATTCTCGCCGGGCGCGGCGGGAGCGGCCGCGCAGGCGGCAAGCAGGGCAACTGCAATCAGGTTCAGGGCGAACACGCGCATCAGCGCACCGTCCGTCAACAGCATGGTGGGGCCTCCAATGGGTACCTGTTCGCCGAGGCGCACATGCATCCCTGCGCGGGAGGCGACGGCCCGGTATCAAGCGCCGCGAGTACGGAAGGACGCACTCGCCACCTCCGAGAAGTGCCCGTTCACGGTGTGGAGCGGCCGCACAGCACCGGCTGACGGGCCAGCACGGAGGCCGTTAATGAGGTCATCCGACGCGATCACATGCTGTCTCGCGGTCCTGTCCATCCTCGCGGTGGCCGTCATGGTCCATGACGATGCCGCGGCACAGGACGCCGACAAGGCGCTCCGCAACGCGATCTTCAACGGTGACTTCCTGCAGGGCCGGGCCGGTTGGGACATCGGCGGGCCGGCTGACGTCGAGGTCAGGACGCACCGGACCATGATCGCTCACCGGGCTGACGCCGAGCTGTCGCTGCGACATGATCGCCTGGCCGAGTCGATGACGATCTTCAGTCAGTACCCCATCAACGTCGAGCCCGGGCGCGACTACACCTTGGCGCTGACGGCGGCCGGCGAGGGCGCCATCGCCTTCGGCGTGTACGAGTACGATGAGCGGGGAAAGAACACGATCTTCCCTCTGTCGCAGCGCATCGCGCTGACGGCTGAGCCGCAGACCTACACGTACACGTATACAGCCTCCGAGCGTGCTCGGACGGTCCGGCCGCGCATCCGCATCATCGGCGAAGCTCCTCCGCAGCACGAGCCCGCTTCAGAGTATGACCGAGCGGACGGGAGCGCAAGCGCGTTCCATGTCCGGTTGATGAGCTTCACGCTCATGGTGCCCCAGGACGAGTTCGACGAGAGCATCAACTGGCCCGAGTGGGCGGTATCAGGCGAGTTCAGGGACTACGAGGGCTTGAGCGAAGAGGAGATGCGGCGGATCGAGGAGGAGGTCGCTGTGGATCGAATCCTGCCCCCGTACCGGCCGATCCGGCAGGAGCGCGCGGGCGTCTTCACGCTCACCACCTCGCAGTTCGAGTTCGGCGGCTCGGTCTTCCCGGAGAGCATCAGCGTCCTCGGCGAGCCGATCCTCGCCGGGCCGATGGTCTTCGAGATGGAGACGGCGGAAGGGCAGTCCATAACCACCGCCGCAGGCGAACCTGCCTTCACAGCCGGCGACCGGCGCGTGGTGGCGCGGCAGACGGTGCGCGGCGACGGATGGACCCTCGACCTGACCGGCACCCTCGAGTATGACGCGCTGCTGATCGTCGATCTCGAGCTGCAGGCCGATGATGAGGTCCGCCTCACGAGCGGCTCACTGTCCATCCCGTTGACCGCGGATGTCGCGCAGTACATCCGCTACCACGACGGGAGTCTCTGCTTTGGCGAGGGGCCGATCCCCGCTCCGGGCGAGACGGTGGAGGTCAGACACACATTCGGCCGGGCCAGGATCAAGAACGATTGGAGCCCGCGGGTGCTGGAAGAGGAGCATGGCACGCTCTGGGAGTGGCGCCGCGGCGTCCCATGGTTCTTCTGGCTCGGCGATGAGGAGAAGGGCCTGGGCTGGATCGCGGAGAGCGACCAGGGCTGGAGCTTCGGCCAGGACGACGTCACGCTGGCGCTTGAGCGCACACCGGCGGCCCTGGTGGCGCGAGTGCACTTCATCACGGAGCCGATCACCGTGGGGGAGAGCCGGCAGACGCGCTTCATCCTCCAGCCGACGCCCCCGAAGCCCATCCGCGAGGACTGGTTCAAGCTGCGGTTCGGCCGCTTCTGGAACTGGCCGCCCGGCGACGAGAAGATGATCGAGCGCATCGAGGCCGCGCGGGTGGAGGACCCGCCCCCGCTCGAGGAGCCTCCGCCCCCACACGTTCTCTACGCGCATGCCGGCGGCGGCGATGGCGAGATGCGCCCGCCCTGGGAGAGTCTTCAGTACCGCCGCCCGAAAGACATCGGCATCCTGAACTGGAAGGTCTGGAGCGTCGGCTGCGGCTCGCCGCAGGTGGCGCGGCCGGAGATGATGAGGCGCTACCTGCGGGCCGGCTCTTACGTGGGACACAAGGCGCTGCCGTATCTTTCGCCGACGCATCTGTCGGTCCATGACCTGAACGGCCTCTACTACGCCGCCAAGACCGACACGTGGTCGAAGATGCCTCCGGCCGGCGCCACGTCGGCGTACGTGAAGATCTGCCCCAACTCCTTCGCCTCGGAGTACCAGGCCTATGAAATCGGGCGGCTGATCGACGAGTACGGGATCGAGGGGATCTACTTCGACAACACGCACCCCAGCAAGTGCGCTAACCTCGCCCACGGCTGTGGATACGTGGACGAGGATGGAAACACGCACCCGACCACGCCGTTCCTGGGCATGCGCAGGCTCTTCATGATGGTGCGCAATCAGTTCGTGAAGAGGGGGAAGACGCCATTCATCTTCAAGCACGCGGGCGCTCTGCCGGCGACGGTCTCGTTCGTCGATGCGAACCTCGATGGCGAGGGGGTCTACGGCTACGACCACACGCAGATGTTCACCACCGGGGAGTTCCGGGCCCGCTTCATCGGCCCCAACCAGCTCGGCCTGATCCAGGTCTACCTGCCCCAGTTCAGCATCGGCACCGACACGTCGGAGGTCTCGGGCGCGCAGCAGGTCATCCAGGGGACGCCCCGCCTAATGGCCCTGGCGCTGATTCACGGGACGCCGATCTACTGCGGGGCCATCCAGGGCGTGCCGATGTTCAAGGCGTGGGCGGTGCTCGACGAGCTGCAGGGGCCAACGGTGGAGTTCATTCCCTACTGGGAGTGGCCGTTCAACGAGACGCTCAACGAGCGGGAGATCTACGCCTCACTCTACCACCAGCCGGAGCACTCGGTGCTGGTGGTCTCGAACCTCTCGACAAGCGGCGCGGGGGTCGTGATCCCGCGGTCGGAGCTGGACCGGCTCATTCCCGGCCTCGAACGCGCCGAGGATCACATGCACGGCCGGAAGGTGGAGCTGGACGAGGAGTCGCTGCGCCTGACCGTTCCGGAGAGGAACTTCCGGTTGATCTCGCTCGAGTGACGGCCTGCGCGTCAGCCGGAGCGGACCTCCTCGAGCGGTCGCCCCTCGATCTCGGCGGCGGCCCACATGTGCATGGCGGCGTTCCACAGGAACGGCGTCTCGGCGCGGTAGAGGTGCGTGCTGGCCGGGCGGCCGGCGCGGTTGTAGACCTCCCACACGCCTCCGTGGTCCATGATGAGGCGGCCATGCGGTCGAGTAGCTCGCTCGCCTGGGCCTCGCGCCCGCAGCGGTGGGCCGCCGGGGCGTGCAGCGCGCCGAGCCACAGCCAGCAGTAGCGCATGTGATACTCGCCCAGGTCGGCGAGCTTCCACCGGCCGCTGATGCGGCTTGCAGGCCTCGAGGATGTGCGCCGCCTGCACCTCGTCGGCTATGCCCCGGACGATGGCGAGCAGGTTCCCGTCTGAGGCGAAGTTGTCGAGCGTGTCGGTGTTGGCGAAGAAGCCCCTGTCGTCCGGCGACAGCCGTGCGTTGAGCCCGTCGCGCACGCGCTCGGCAAGGCCCTCCAGCTCCCTGGCGTCCGGGTGCATCTCAAGCTCCCGGGCGAGCGCCGAGCAGCGCGTCAGGGCGTGGAAGTAGCAGGCGTTGGAGTACATGCCCACGCCGGAGCGATCGACCGAATCCGCCCGGTCGGCGAAGCGCTCCTGAACGAGCAGGGCCGAGGTGGTGTCGGTGCGCCGCCGCAGCCATTCGAGGGTCGCCCGGATGCTGCTCCAGTGCTCCCGGCCCCAGTGCAGGGGCCCGGCGTTGATCGCGTGGTCCGCTCGCCCGCGACGAAGACGGTCCGCTCCGCTGCGTCGGAGAACAGGAGCGTCCGTGTGCAGGCCCCGACGGCGTCCGCGCTCATCTCCCACGCGGTGTCACCGATCGGCCCCCGGCGCCGCGCGCGGCGGCGCCTGCGCATGCGCACGACCGGCGCGCTGAGCACCACGCCCAGCCGGAAAGCCACGTAGAGCGCGAGGACCCCGGCGACCGCTGCCAGGCTCCAGAGAACCGGGCCACCGCTCACGGCTCATGCACCACGAAGATGCGGATATCGGCGTCCGCCGGCAGCTTGAGCGTGAGCCCCTCGTGCCCGGCGAAGTCCTCGAGATGGACCGTGCGCGGCCCCTCCCCCTCCACGCACATGGGGTCGTATGTCGCGATGGCGTGATAGCCCCCGAGCGTCACGCGGCGCACGATGGGCAGCGTCTCGGCGAACTGCTGCTGCGCGGGGACGTCGATCCTGACCTCTCCGTGGCGCAGAAGATACTCCAACGGCCTCACCAGCGCCAGGCCCTCCACCATCGCGGCCACCGGCGCGGACCTGGGCCGCAGCAGCGGCGCCAGCTCCTCCTGGGCCATGGCGAAGGTCGGCTGATCATCGGCGACGCCCACGTTCCCGATCTCCGGGTCCACGGCCCGGAAGCGCACCGTGCCGTCCTCGGCCACGGCGTCGATGCGCAGCGCGTCGTAGCGGGCGAAAGTGCGTGGCTCGCCGCCCTCCGGGGCCAGCTCGAACGGGGTGCCGACCATGACGTAGCCGCCTTCGCTGATGTCGGGCCGATGGTGGTTCCCCGTTCCGGACCAGTTCCACAGCACGAGCCCATCGCAGCCGGTGAAGAAGCACAGAGCGGTCATCGCGCGCACGTCCTCGTCCGGGATCGGCTGGCCCTGCCACCATCGGTCCCCGCCCCCGCCGCCGTGCAGCAGTGTCCAGTAGTAGGGGCGCACCGGCTTCCGCTCAGGCGCCGAGCGCACGAGCTGCATGTTCAGGTCGATGTTCGCCAGCGTGTAGGCCACGTTCTGGCGCGACCAGTAGAAGCAGTAGACCGACGGGTTGAGGATGTCCACGGCCTCGTAGATCGCCCTCCCGAAGGCGTGCCAGGCCCAGTCGGTCTGCGGATTGATCCGCGCCTTCTCGAGGCCCCAGTAGGTGCGACCGAAGGGCGCCCAGCCGTAGACACTCAAGTCGCGCCAGCCGTTGCGCCGCGCGGCTTCCACGGGCGCGACGTAGGTCTGCGCGTAACCCTCGTAGTAGCGCTGCTCGAAGGCGGCCCGCTCGGCCTCCGGGGCGTCTGCCGGGTACCACTCTTGCTCTCGCAGCTTCTCAGGCGACAGCCGCCCGTGCTCCATGTCGATCATGAGCTGATCGAAGCGCGCGTCGTGCGCCAGGGTCTCCTCCTGCTGCAGCATGTCCACGAGGTCGAGGTCCGCGAGCCGGTCGTAGCGCCCCTCTTCGATGCCGTGCTCGGGCAGCCACTTGTGCCAGTTCACCATCCCGCCCCAGCGCATCCACCGCGTTCCCTCCGGCACGTGCGTCCAGGCCTCCGGGTCATGGTTGTAGGGGTAGAGGATGTTGAACCCGTGGGTGATGGCGTAGTCGTGCATCAGCCAGTTGTGCCAGCCGCCGTAGCTGAACTCGTTGTTGAAGTAGCGGAAGCGGAAGGGCTCGATGTCCTCGGCCACGTAAGGCGCCTCCCCGGGCGGCCAGTCATCGGTCATGCGCGGGTCCCACTCGCCCTCCGGCTGTCCGAGCGTGGGCGGGTCGCCGTCGAGCGGCACGCCGCGCAGGTCATCGACCGTGAGCGACTGCCGCTCCCTGAGCCCGACGCCGCCCTCTGCTGGCAGCTCGACGACCTCGAAGCCCTCGACCCGCGCGGCCAGCGCCTCCAGCTCGGCCTCGGCCCGGGATACGTCGCCGGCGCACATGCCGGCGGCTGAGGCTGTGACGAGCATCAGACAGACGAGCAGCGAACGCGCCATCTCTGATTGCCTCCTCAGGTCGGTGGGCTCCAGCTTCCCATGAGCTCTCGCTTCAGCGCGGCGCCGTCCAGCTCATGCGGGTGCACGCCCGCCTCGACGGCCCACGCCGCGGCGGTGCCGGCGGCCTGGCCCAGGTACATGCAGGTGGGCATGACGCGCAGGGAGCCCTGCGCGGCGTGGTCGCATGAGACGCAGCGGCCCGCCACGAGAATCCCCAGCGGCTCGCGCGGCACCAGGCAGCGGTAGGGGATCTCGTACCAGTCGCCGCGCGCGGGGCGGTTCGCCTGCACGTACTCCAGCGGATAGGGCGTCGAGCGCCCTGGCTCCGGGTCGTGCAGGTCCAGCCAGAACCACGCCGGGACCACGCCGTCGGCGAACTTCGCGCCGTTCAGCACGTCCTCACCGGTGACCGTGTAGCCGCCCACGATCCGCCTTGACTCGCGCGTGCCCAGCACCGTGGCGATCTTCTCGATCACGCAGTCCTCGTAGCCGGGGACACGCTCACGGAGTACGCGCACGATCTGCAGCGCCGCCCGCTGGCACTGGACCAGCGCCCGCGAGGTCTGCCGGGGATCGGTCGGGTCGATGTGCTGCAGCTCCCAGCTCTGCGCGATGGCCTGCTGGTTGCCGCTCCACGGGAAGGCCCCGGGGTCGATGCCGAAGACCGCGTCGGGCGGCGTGATGTCGCCCGCGGCCACAGCATCGCGGCAGAGGCGCTCGAGCTCCTCGGCGTCCGGGCCGTCGCTCTTGAAGCGCTCCCCATCCACGCCGCCGATGCGCCAGGCGAAGTTGCAGTGCTGGATGCGGCCGTCCTCGGGGTCGCCCTGCACGAAGGGCGCGCCGGCGCCGGCCGCGATGTCCGCGTCGGCCGTGCAGTCGATCACCACCTGTGCCCGGGCCAGCGAGCGCCCCGCCTTGTTGACGACGTGCACGCCGGCCACGGCGCCGCCGTCGAGCCACCCGGCCTCCGCGACCGTGCCCAGGAGCATCTCGACGCCGGCCTCGTCGGCCATCTCCACCGCGACGGCCTTGAACATCTCCGGGCGGTAGCCGGTGCGACCCGGGGGGTAGTAGCGCTCGGGGTTCTCGCGATACCACGCCGAATCGAGGTCCATCAACCGGCCCATCAGCTCATCGTAGATCGGCCCGCCCGGTGAGTCGCACATGGTCGCCAGCCGGTGGCTGGTGGCGAGGCCGCCGAGGTGCTGCAGGGCCTCCACGAGCAGCGTCCGGGCTCCACCGCGTGCCGCCGCGATGGCCGCGCCGATGCCGGCTGGCCCTCCGCCACACACGATCACGTCCCAGGTTTCGCCTGCCACGTCAATATCACTCCTCGAACTGCTCAACGGTGAGATCGTCGATGAGCACCGGCGATCCACTGCCTCGATGCCGCAGGCCGATGCCGTGCGCCGCCTCCTGGCCGTGGCGGAAGGGCCCGCTGCCCACGAACGCCGCCTCGCCGCCCTCGATGCGATAGACGTCGAAGACGCCACGCGAGATGTCCAGCAGCACGCGCACGCGCGCCCATTCGCCGCCGGGCCAGAGCCCGATGCGCGTCCACTTCTGCTGCTCGGTGTAGTAGCGCAGGTAGTGGCCCTTCCAGTGGATGTAGGGGCCGATGTCGCCGGTGTAGTAGGACAGGCGTCGCGCCTCGGTGTCAGTGGGATCGAACTCGCCCAGCGTCACCAGCAGCAGGTTCTCACCCCTGCCGCCGGTGAGGCAGTCGAACTCAACCCGCAGCCGCCCCGCGATCGGCTCGTCGAAGATGCGGAAGACGTAGTCGTCTGGCTCAAGCTGCAGCACGGTGCGCTCATCCGTCGCGATGATCCGCGGCTCGCCCTCGCCGACATCCCAGCCCTCGGCGAGCGCGCCCGGCGCGTCGAAGTCCTCGCTGAGGACCGCGCGCAGGGCGCCCCCGGCATCGACCTGCGGCTGGGTCTCGGCGATGCGCGGCAGCTCGAAGCGCACCGGCTCCGGCAGGTCCTCGCGCTCGCGCAGGTCGCGCACCTTCCGGTAGACGCGCACCCAGTCGGTGGACATCGCGCTGCCCTCGACTTCAGCCAGCGGGATGTCCTGGCGCTCGAGGGTCGTCGTGTGGATGACGGTGCTCAGGCGCACGTCCGCCGGCGCGTGCGCGCCGTGGCCCGTCAGCACGCGCAGGGGCTCGCCGTCGAAGTACCAGATGATGCGCTCGGCGTCCCACTCGGCGCCGTAGGTGTGGAAGTCCTCCGAGAGGTCCACCGGCGCCTCCCACGTGCCGCCCAGCGAGACCAGCTCACGCCAGTCGGCCTCATCGTGGTAGAGGTACCGGTGGTAGGTCATCGCGATCTGCGACGGGGTATGGCCCTCGTTGACGTCGATCTCGAAGTGCGGGCGCTCGAAGCGGTTGCTGGGCCGGACCAGCCAGAAGGCGTTGTTGAGCGCCAGGCCGTAGCGCATGCGGCATTCGAAGTAGCCGTACTGCTGCGCGAACTCGCGGGTCCAGATGTGGGCGGTGGACCAGTCCTTGCCGCCGCGGGGCGGGACCTCGCGCCGCGTCACCTGGTGCAGCACACCGCTCTGGATGACGTTGTTCTCCGGCCAGCGGCCCTCCAGCCGGCGGGGGCCGGCCTGGCTCTCCCAGACCTCCCAGTCCACGGACTCGCCATCGAACTCGTCGGCGAAGGTCAGCTCCCACTGCGCGTGACCGGGCGGCTGGGCCCATACATCGGACAGCGAGGCCACAAAGACCAGGAAGACCAGTGCACCGATCATACCTCAAGTCCCTCCGAGGTCATGGGTGCAGCTCGAGGGTGATGGGCTGCTGCACGAGCACGTCCGCGAGCACGAAGATACCGCCGCCCTCGCGCAGGTAATCGTCGCCCTCCGTCAGCGGCGCGAGGTCGAGCGTTACCACGCCGCCACGGCAGTCCGCGTCCGCTGCGGCCGCCTCGCGGTCGGCTATGAAGCGCACGTAGGGCACCGCGACGGCCAGGAAGCCGTCGGCGTCGCGCGGCTCGTCGCTCTCCAGACCAGTCTCCCAGCTCGCCCAGTTCCCCGCGATCAGGTTCATCAGCTCGCGTGTGGGCATGAAGCGATGCACGGTCTCGGCCACATCCACGCCTCCAGTCCCCCGGCGCAGTCGTGCAGTGGTCCCATGGGGAGTTCGGCGCCAGGGCGGCGGCTGCCTGCGTCTGCGCGAGGTCGGTCGCCCCGCGGCCGGTTCGTAGGCGGCGCGTCTGAGGTCCCCGTCATGGCCGGCGGGCGGGGGACGTCGGTGCGGCGGAACAGGAAGACCTTCGTTGTCCCCACCAGGCGGATGCCCCCGGGCGTGTCGTTGTAACGGCAGTACAGCTCCCGAGCGGCCCGGTCCGTGGCCGGCCGGCACTCGGTCTCTGACGGGAGGAGGCCGCCGACCCCCAGCCAGGCCCGTAGATGCTCGGAATCGCGGAAATACTGCTCGTAGTAGAAGGTCCTGGCGCTCACCGGCAGCAGGGCGAGGCCGGCGTACTCCCGCACGATGGGGTCGGGGCCGCCGGGCAAGCTGGGGAGGAAGGTGCTCCGGCTTCGCCCGAAGATGGCGTGCAGGCCGAGGCACTGCCGATAGATCTCCTGCAGCCAGAGCGCGTCATCGCGCAGCTTCGCCGGCAGCCGCAGCGTCACGTTGGGGCCGCGAATACTCATCCCGAAGTCGATTGAGCCGTCGGGGATGGGGCCGAAGTCGCCGGCCTCCGAGTTGCTACCCTCCACGAGGGCGACGTTCTGAAGTCCACACGTCTCGACGCGCCGGCGCGCCGCCTCAATCAGACGCGGGTCCTGCTCGAACCCCCAGACATGGCCGACCGCCGGCGCGAGTGCGCAGATGTGGAAGCCGGCGCCGCAGCCCAGGTCGAGCACCACGCTGTCCGGGCCGGTGAGCCGGTCCATCAGCCGGCCGATCTCCTCCCACGGAGCGTCCCCGTGCGTCTCGACGAGGTCCGGATCGTGCTCGGTGGGGTAGCTCCCGTAGGCTCCGTACTCCGGCGCCAGCTCGTCATCCAGCGGAAGCCACGGCAGGTCGGTAGGCTGCATCGTGAGCGCACTCCTGCAGGCCTGATGGCACGGCGGTCGCTCGCGAGACATGTCGATTGGCAGCGCGTCGGCGGCAAGCCCAGCCGGCGCCGCAGGCAGGGGAGAGAGCCGGGCCATCGCGAGCCGGCGCCGCGGGCCGCTCCTCCTCGCGTACCCGTCACAGGCGGCCCCCGAGTGGCCTACAGGTACGTGAGTGGTCGAAGGAGTGAGCCGCCTCGGACGGGAAGGGCCCCGGTGGACGGAGCCCCGCAACAGAGGAGAGTGAGGCCGGCATGGACGAGCTGCTCGGGGACAGCGAGGTCAACCCCAATCGCGTCGGAATCCGGGCGGACGTGCTGATGGACATCCTGAACGACCTCAACAGCCACCCGGAGCTGCAGCGCATCTTCGGCCAGCCCGTGCTGTATGGCCTGGTGGTGGTGTCGGACCACAACGACCTGCGCATCGAGGACGGCGGCATCGTCCCGCTCACAACCGAGGATGAGGAGCGGTTCCTGAGCATCCTGCAGGACATCATTGAGGTGAACGCGACGTAGGGGTCGCACGCCGTCTGCGTCGCCTTGAGCTGTTGCCATTGTGCCCACGGCGCCCTCGCCGGGGGCGGGCCGAAGGCCCGATGGTGTTGGTCTACTCTGTCCCGTGTGCCGTGCGATGCGCAGGTACCGTGTGCCTCTATCCGCTCGATGGCGCGTCGCGCTCCGTATTGCGCAACTGCGACAGGCTGTTGCCGTTGTGCCCCCGGCGCCCTCGCCGGGGGCGGGCCGAAGGCCCGATGGTGTTGGTCTGCTCTGTCCCGTGTGCCGTGCGATGCGCAGGTACCGTGCCTCTATCCGCTCGATGGCGCGTCGCGCTCCGTATTGCGCAACTGCCACAGAAGGACCGAATCCCTCAACTCCGCACACGCCAGGTAGTGGGCGTGCCGGGCCAACGAACGATTGAGCAGACGCACTGCATATCCGCCAGTTAGCGCGAGAAAGACCGCCGCGACGACACCCAGCATTACGCCCGGACACCCACCTCCAAGCGCCTGCCATGAACGCAACGACCATTCCGGCGAAGTTCATGCAAGACACCCCCGTTACGGCCATGCCTGCCACGGGAACGCCAGCGGCGCCTTGCGCCGCACCCCGGCGTGGGCGCCGGGGTCACGAGGACAACGGCCGACGGCTCACGACAACGACGCGCGGCCCTCCGCCACGTCTCGGGCTACCGCTCACGCGACCTCCTGGGCGACGACCGGCGGGCCGTCACCCCCAGAGCTTGCGGTCCAGCTCGCGGTACTGCACCGCCTCGGCTGCGTGGGCGACGCCTATGTCCTCGGCGCCCTCCAGGTCGGCGATGGTGCGCGCGAGCTTGACGATGCGGTCGTGGGCGCGGGCGGAGAGCGCGAACTGGTCGATGGCGGTCTTCAGCAGCGCCTCCACCTCGCTCGAGAGCGGGCAGAACTCCCGGAGCGCCCGCGAGTTCATCTCGGCGTTGTGATGGAATGGTGCGTCGGCGAAGCGTGCATGCTGGCGCTCGCGCGCGGCGACCACGCGGTCGCGGATCGACGCCGACGCCTCGCCCGGCTGCCTCTCCATGACCTCCTCGGAGGTGAGGCGCGGCACCTCGATGTGGATGTCGATGCGGTCCAGCAGCGGCCCGGAGATCTGCTTGCGGTAGCGCTGGATCATGGCCGGCGTGCAGGTGCACTCGCGCTGGGGGTCGGTGTAGAAGCCGCACGGGCAGGGGTTCATCGCCGCCACGAGCTGGAAGCGCGCGGGGAAGGTCAGCGTCGTCTGCGCCCGCGCGATGGTCACGTCACCGTCCTCCATCGGCTGGCGCATCACCTCCAGTGCGTTGCGCGGGAACTCGGGCAGCTCGTCGAGGAAGAGCACTCCGTGGTGGGCCAGCGAGACCTCGCCCGGTGAGGGGATGGTCCCGCCGCCGATCAGCCCGGCGGAGGAGACCGTGTGGTGTGGGTGGCGGAAGGGCCGGGTGCGGATCAGCGCGTCGCCGGGGCGCATCAGGCCCTTGACGGAGTAGAGCTTCGTGACCTCCAGTGCCTCATCGAGGGTCATGGACGGGAGGATCGACGGCACGCGCCGCGCGAGCATGGTCTTGCCCGAGCCGGGCGGGCCGATCATCAGGCAGTTGTGCCCGCCCGCCGCCGCGATCTCCAGAGCGCGCTTCACATGCTCCTGCCCCTTGACGTCGGACATGTCTGCCTCGTAGGGCGGGGCCTCGAGGTCGATCTGCTCCTCGCTCACCTGGACGGGCTCGTCGCGCAGGCCACTCTCCAGGAGCTTGACGCAGTCGTAGAGTGTCTCAGCGCTGAAGACCTCGAAGTCATCGACCACCGCCGCCTCGTTGCCGTTCTCGGGCGGCACGATGAGCGCGCGGCGCCCGGCCTCGCGGCTGCCCAGCGCCATGGGCAGCGCGCCGGAGATCGGCCGCAGGCGGCCGTCCAGCGACAGCTCTCCGGTCAGGGCCACATCCTCGAGGATGGTGTCGGCGGCCACCTGGCCGGTGGCGATGATCAGGCCCAGCGCGATGGGCAGGTCGAAGGACGGACCCTCCTTGCGCACGTCCGCCGGCGCCAGGTTGATGGTGATGCGCTCCTTAGGGAACTCGAAGCCGGAGTTGCGGATCGCCGCCTCGACGCGGTCGCAGCTCTCGCGCACCGCGGCGTCGGGCAGCCCGACGACGGTCATTCCCTCCTTCCCGTAGGACACGTCCGCCTCGACCTGAACGGGATATGCGTCAACGCCGAGGATCGCGGCTGAGTGGACGCGCGCAAGCATGAGTTACCCCCGTTGCTCGATCTGATGCTGGGCCGGTGGCAATTCGCCGCCGCGGGCTCTGGTCCCTCCGTGGCTGGCCTCAGCGGGCGGCCGATGAGGGATACGGGCACGGTGCGGCTTGGGGGGAGCGAGCCGGCAAACGGCACCCCCATGGCGAGCGGTAGATGCCGGCAGGAAGCGTCCCATGGGTCCGCACGCCTCGCGCATGCGCGCGGATGACCTCATGCTGCTTCGGGGCGACGAACCACGCCTCAGGTGGCGCTGGTCATCTGCCTATCGGTCCTTCTCCACGACTTCGAATCCGATGAGCTTCGCCAGGTCCTTGAACTGCTGCCGGAAGTCACCGAAGAAGACTGTCCTGTGATTGCCGAAGGCCTCCCAGTCAACGTTCTCGAGAAGCGCCCGGGCATCGGTCTTGATCGCGACCTTGTTCCTGCCCAGCACATCATCCCAGTACGGGAAGAGCTCCTCCCCGGAGACCGTCTCGCCGGTGAAGACGGAGAGCTTCTTCGCGTGCGTACCCAGCTTGGCGACAGTCACGGTCTCGCCGATCGGGTAGTTGATCTGCACGCACGCGCCGCCGACGTTCTCCGGGACAAAGGGCAGGTTCCGGATGATGTAGGGAGCGCGTCTCTCGTCCGCGTAGGGCCTGAAGGTGCCCTCGCAGTGTGCTACTATCGCCGTGCCGTTGAAGGGATCGAGGGTGTAATCGCCCAGCAGACCCGCGCTGCCGGTGATGTAGAGCGCTAGTTGCTGAGTAAGCAGGCAGTCTGTCAGGGTCTCGGAGGCGGCGACGATGCCATCGGTGCAGAGCTGTGAGGAGGGCAGGCCCTGCGACGCGATCCCCTTGTCGTAGCCGTGCGGCGGCCATCCGAAGCCTTCGGTGGTGATGGCTCCACAGTCGTGCTCAGCCATCAGCTCCTTCATGGCGAGGTAGAGCTTCGCGGATTCGAGGACCTGCTCCTCATTCGTGCCGCGAAGCGCCATGGCTTCGGCTATCCACCCGTCGGCGATCTGCCGTGCGTCCTGCTCATCCATCGCCGGCATTCGGCCCAGCAGGTCTTCCTGCGGGACAGCGATGAACTCCGTCCCGAATGTCTCTGCCAGGTTGTCGAGGTAGGTTTGCTCGTATTCCTCTCGGGTCGTCTCGATCTGGAGGTCCATCGGCTCGAAGTAGCCGAGAACAGGCTTGTCCGTCACGACGAGAACTCGCAGCCCCTTCATCCGAGCTATGGCATCGATCAGGTCGAGCTTGCCCGCGATGTCCGTCAGCCGACTTGAGTAGACCTGGGGATCCTTGTCGCGGTGTGCCGGCAGAAAGGCTGTGAGGACCTTGCTGTCCTCGTAGGCATGGAAAGGCACCGTCGTGCATCCGGCGAGAGGGCGTTCGACGGCGACCATGGGTAGCCCAAGCGCTATCAGCTCAGCCGGGGGTGGCCCAAACACGAGGACGCCGTCGATCTCCTCCTGCTGTTGCTCTATCGCGGAAATAGCGTCTTCAGCCTTCTGCGCCTCGGCGCCGCCCACGAATTCCACGTGTGGGAGCTCATCCTGAAGTAGGTCGCGGATCTCCTCATTCTCCATCACCTTTATGTCCGGATGGTGCTGCCGGTATGCGTCGTAGCCGACGGGAAGACCAGCCGAAAGAAACGCCGTGTAGATCCTCGTACGTTCGGTCTGCTCGGTCTCCATGACTCAGACTCCTGTTCGTTACGATCTGGGAACTGGCGCCATACCTATGCGCAATTCCTTATACGACGCGAGAGACCTTCTTCTTGCAGCGAGGACGGC
>JALGUJ010000013.1 GCA_029820945.1 Candidatus Zipacnadia bacterium
AGCACTACGGGCATCTCGGGGCAGGCATAGGCGCGTCGGCCACGCCGGCGGGCTGGCTCAGCGGCTCGCTTGAGTTCAGTGAGTGGGTGACGGGGGGCAGCACGCCCTTCGAGTTCGACGACGTGGACATCGACTCAGAGCTGAACGGCCTGCTGCACATGCAGTTGAGCGAGCGGTGGGGCCTGAAGCTGGGCGGGCGCTACGACATCGAACGGTCGTGCATGCGCGACTACGATGCGGAGGTGCGCCTGCGTGACCACTGCCTGACGTGGAAGGCCGGGTACCATGACGCGGGCGACTACATCTCCGTGGGAGTCGAGATCAACGGGCTGCTGGGCAATGACCGGCCACCCCCGCACCGGAGCCTGGAGGAGGGTCCTCCGGCCTACTGGCACAGCACGCAGGAGGCCCCAGCCCACGGGCCGGAGGATAGCGAGAAAGGCGAGACAGAGGAAACAGCAGACGCGAGCGAGGCGAGACTGACACAGTGATAGGTTCATTGCTGCGGCGCGTATTCGACCCAAACGAGCGCGAGGTGGCCAGGCTACGGCCGCGCGTTGAGCAGATCAACGCCCTCGAGGCGGAGATAGAGCGGCTCAGCGACGGCGAGCTCAGCGGCCGGGCCGATCACTTCCGCCACCGCATCGACGTGCATCTCGAGCATTACCGGCAAGAGCTGGCCAGGGTGCGAGCAGACCTGGATGCGGCGGGGGACGCGGAGGAACAGCGCAGGAGGCAGGACGAGGTCCGCCAGGCCGAGCGGGCCCTTCGCCGAGCGGAGACCGAGATTCTCGACGAGATCCTGCCGGAGGCCTTCGCGGTGGTGCGTGAGGGCTCCAAGCGCGTGCTGGGCATGCGGCCTTTCGACGTGCAGCTCATGGGCGGCATCGTCCTGCACGAGGGCAAGGTCGCGGAGATGAAAACCGGTGAGGGGAAAACCCTGACCGCAACGATGCCACTGTACCTCAACGCCCTGACCGGTCGCGGCGCGCACCTGGTGACCACCAACGACTTCCTGGTCCGCTGGCAGGCCGAGTGGATGGGGCAGCTCTACGAGTTCCTGGGCCTGACCGTCGGGTACATCCAGCACGGGATGAACCACCAGGAGCGCAAGGCGATGTACGCGCGCGACATCACCTACGTCGAGAACTCGGAGCTGGGCTTCGACTACCTGCGTGACAACATGTGTGGCAGTCCCCAGCGGCTGGTTCTGGGCGATCTGCATTACGCCATCGTCGACGAGGTGGACAGCATCCTCATCGACGAGGCGCGCACCCCGCTCATCATCTCGGGCACGCCCGAGCAGTCGGAGCAGTACTACGAAGAGATCGACCGCATCGTGAGCCGGCTGCGCGGCACTCACGAGCAGCCCGAGGACGGCCCGGACGGCCGCAAGGTCGAGCCCGACGCCGACTACTGGATCGACGAGAAGTTCCACCAGGTGGCGCTGACCAACGAGGGCCAGCGGAAGGTCGAGCAGGCGCTGCGCATCGACAACCTCGAGCATCCCGAGTACATCGAGATCAAGCACCATGTCCAGAACTCGCTGAAGGCCCATTCCCTCTACAGGCGGGACAGCGACTACGTGGTCAAGGAGGGCGAGGTGGTCATCGTCGATGAGTTCACCGGGCACCTGCAGCCCGGTCGCCGCTACTCCGACGGCCTCCACCAGGCCATCGAGGCCAAGGAGGGCGTGCGGATCCAGCAGGCGCGCCAGACCGTGGCGTCCATCACCTACCAGAACTTCTTCAAGCTCTACGACAAGCTCGCGGGGATGACCGGTACCGCCAAGACCGAAGAGGACGAGTTCCGCACCATCTACGGGATGTCGGTGGTTGTCATCCCGACGAACGAGCCGGTAGTGCGCAAGGACTACCCCGACGTCGTGTTCAAGACCGAGGAGGCCAAGTTCCGCGGCGTCGTGGACGAGATCATCGACTGCTACGTGCGCGAGCAGCCGGTGCTGGTCGGCTCGCGCTCGGTGGAGGTCTCCGAGCGGCTCAGCGCCCGGCTTACGCCCGAGCGGCTCAACCTGCACGCGCTGGCCCGAATCGGCCAGTTCGCCCTGCACGACGGCGAGGTAAGCCTCGACGGCGAGACACGCGATGAGTACCTCGACACCCTACGGACACCGATCCCGGAGACGCGGCGCGCCGAGGTCATCAAGATCCTGCGCGCCATCGGCATCGACCCCGACCCGCTGGCGCCGGAGAACCTCGACCGCATGCTCGCCATCACCGGAGCCGTCGGCGACGAGACCGACGAGGCCGACCGCGAGCGCTACCGCGACCGCCTGGCGCATGCCATCTCCGAGGGCATCCCGCACAACGTCCTCAACGCCAAGTACCATGAGCGGGAGGGGCAGATTATCGCGGAGGCGGGGCGGCGCGGCGCGGTGACCATTGCCACGAACATGGCCGGCCGTGGCGTGGACATCGTACTGGGCGGCAAGCCCCAGGACGGCAAGGGCGTCATCGAGGCGGAGTACGAGCGGGTCAAGGAGCTGGGCGGGCTGCACATCATCGGCAGCGAGCGGCATGAGAGCCGCCGCATCGACAACCAGCTCCGCGGCCGGTCGGGCCGCCAGGGCGACCCGGGCTCGTCGCGTTTCTACGTCTCGCTCGAAGACGAGCTGATGCGGCTGTTCGCCCCCGACCGCTTCAGCCTGCTGATGGGCGGCTGGCCGGAGGAGGAGGCCATCGAGGCCCGCCTGGTCTCGCGCTCGATCGAGCGCGCCCAGGAGAAGGTCGAGGCCCGCAACTTCGATATCCGCAAAAACACCCTGAAGTACGATGACGTGATGAACGTGCAGCGCTCGCTGATCTACGAACAGCGCCGGCGGGTGCTGGAGGGCGAGGACATCGCCGACGCCGTCCTCGAGATGGTCGAGCGTACCGTGCAGCACCAGGTCGAGACCTTCGGCGATCCGGACCTCCCCAGGCGCTGGGCCGACCAGATACTCGACGCACTGTTGGAGGTCGAGCGCTCGACCGGCGACCTGACCGTAGACTCCGTCGGCTCGGTGCTGCGGAGCTCAGAAGCGCCCGGCGTCGAGAGCGCCCTGCCGCCGGAGGAGCTGCTGAGCATCGAGCCGCTCGACCGCCGGGAGCGGGTGGAGGAGACCTGCTACGACATCTGGCTACGTCGCTACCACGCGGCTCTCGACGAGGCGGTTCCGGGCCTCGGCGAGACGGTGGAGCTGCAGGAGCTCGCCGAGGGCGATCGCGACGCACAGGCCGAGATGCTCAAGGGCCGGGCCCGGCAGCTCCACGCGCGCAAGGAGATGGCGGTGGGCTCGGAGTTGATGCGCCAGATCGAGCGGTCGTGGCTGCTGCGCATCATCGACTCGCGCTGGATGCAGCACCTCAAGGAGATGGACTTCCTGCGCGAGGGTATCCACCTGCGCGCCTACGGCCAGCGCGATCCGCTGATCGAGTACACGAAGGAGTCACACGCGCTCTTCGAGTCGCTGCTGGACGGCATCGCCCAGGACATGACACAGGCGGTGCTGCTCACCGAGGTCGCGACCGAGCGGCATGAGGTCGCCGTGCGCGGCATGGAGGCGCACCAGGCCGAGGTGCCCGGCGCCGCGCAGATGGAGGAGCCCCCTGAGGGCGCGGCGCAGATGGCCACCGAGGACGTCGAGACGCCGATGACCGAGGCCGCGGACGAGATGACCGAGAAGGGCCGCACGTACGTGGCCGAGAAGGAGCCCGGCCGCAATGACCCCTGCCCCTGCGGCAGCGGGAAGAAGTACAAGTACTGCTGCATGAACAAGTAGGCCGCTGTCGGGGGCATGTCCTCCGACGAGCGCAAACGGAGGAAGCAGGCGCCATGCTGCTTGAGCTAAAGGACGAGGCACAAGAGCTGCGAGAGACTGTCGAACAAGCGTGGGATCGCCTTTGACCTCTCCAGCCGCGAGGAGGAGCTGCAACGGCTGATAGAGGAGACCGAGCACCCGGACTTCTGGGACGATCCCGACGCGGCGCAGCAACGGATGCAGGAGGTCTCCGCCCTCCGCGACGTGCTCGAGCCGTGGCAGGAACTGCGCGATGACGTGGAGGACCTCGTCACTCTGGCGGAACTGGGAGTGGAGGAGGAGGACGACAGCGTCGAGGCCGAGATCGCCGAGGGGCTGCGCGAGGCGCGGGAGAGCTTCGCCGGTCTCGAGCTGCTGGCGATGCTGTCAGGCAAGCACGACGCCTCGGATGCGATCGTGATGATAACCGCCGGCGCGGGTGGAACTGAGGCCTGCGACTGGGCGTCAATGCTACTGGACATGTATCAGTTCTGGGCCGAGGCGCACGGCTACGACTTCCGCGTGCTCTCGGCCGTGCCCGGTGACCAGGCGGGTTACCGGAACGTGACCTTCGAGGTCTCAGGCCGCTGGGCGTACGGGTACCTTCGGGCCGAGGCGGGCGTGCACCGGCTGGTGCGCATCTCGCCCTTCGACTCGTCCAAGCGGCGGCACACGAGCTTCGCGTCGGTGGACGTGATCCCCGACGTCGGAGAGGACGCGGAGGTGGTCATCGATCCGGCGGACCTGAGGATCGACACCTACCGCTCCAGCGGCGCCGGCGGCCAGCACGTCAATAAGACGGACTCGGCGGTGCGGATTACGCACGTGCCGAGCGGAATCGTGGTGCAGTGCCAGAACGAGCGCAGCCAGCACGCGAACCGCCGCACGGCCATGAACCTGCTGCGGGCCAGGCTCCACGAGCTCGAGCGGCAGAGGCGGCAGGACGAGGTCGATGCCCTGAGGGGCGAGCGCAAGGGGATAGATTTCGGCAGTCAGATTCGCTCTTATGTAATGCAGCCCTACCGAATGGTGAAGGATCATCGGACGGACGTGGAGACGGGCGACGTGGACGGCGTACTGCACGGCGAGCTCGACCGGTTCATCCGACCGTACCTGTTGGAGTTCGCCGGGAAGAGGGGTGACGAGCAGTGAGGCCCATCAGCGTCATGGTGGCCGTCATCTTCGTGGCGGGAACGGGCCTGGCGGCGGGGACGACGACGGGAGAGCTCACAAGCGCCAACGCGCAGCGCGAGGAGACTTCCTTCGGGGACCTGACAGCGGACGCCCTGGTCAAAGCCACCGGGACCACGATCGCGCTGGTGCCCGCGGTTGTCTTCAAGAGCGGCACGATTGAGCCGGGCCCGGTGACCGTGGAGAAGGTCCGGGAGCTGCTGGCCAAGCCGACCGACACGTGGGCGGTGGTTATGCTCACCGGCGTGAAGCTGCGCGAGACGCTCGAGCGCAGCGTGTCGCGCGCGCCGCAGCCGTCCTCCGGCTTCCTGCAGGTCTCGGGGATCGCGCTGACCTACGACCCGCAGGCACCGCGTAACTCGCGCATCGTGTCCCTCACCATCAGCGGCGCGGCGGTCCAGCCCGATGCCCGCTACGACGTGGCCATGCCGCTCTCTCTGGCCAAGGGCGGCTCGGGGTACTTCACGATCTTCGGCGAGGATGACATCGTCCGCAGCGGCGCCGACGAGATGGCGGACACGATCGTGAGCTTCGTCGAGGAGAAGGGCACGGTCAGCTACACCGGTCAGGGCCGTATCAACGTGGCGGGGTGAACGGCACGGCGGACCAGCCAAAGAGGGCCAGGCGGCCAGCGCCTGGCCCTCTTCTGTGTACCGCGAGACACCGGCCTTCCGGGTGCGGGAGTTGAGCCTCCGTCCCGTCCCGGTCCAGACGCCCTCGCCCGGCGCCGACGGCATGCAGTGCGCTCGCCCGCATCGCCGGAGGTGGCACAACCGGCTTGCGCGCGAGCCGTGCCCGCCGTCAGCCCTCCGGCAGCAGCGTGGTCTGCGTCTCCACGAACATCTCCAGGAAGATGGCCGCCGCCTCGGCCGCGCCCGTCAGTTCCGCGGGCAGGTTGGCCTGCATGTTCACCTGCGTCCGGTCCGTGCTCGCGATGATCCGTCCGGCCTCGAGATCGAACCACGAGCGCGTCTCCGTCGTCGTGGTCCCGCTCATGCCCAGCATCGCGGCGATCTGCCCCAGCTCCGCCGCCTGGATGGTGCAGGTGCTGTCCAGGCGCGCGCAGGCGCGGTCACCAACCTGGCAGTTACCCTCATAGAGCGTGGCGATCTCGATGGGCGCCTGCTGGCCGCGGATCTGCACGTCGGGGGCGGTGCCGCTCCACTTGCTCCCCGGTTGCACCGCCTCCTCCGGGAAGGCCGCCACCTTCTGACCTATCAACAGCGACTTGAGGTCAAGGCCCCCGGTGAGCATCCCCGCCATCTCGCTGTTCCACGGGCTCTGCGCCGAGGTCGCGCGCGGCTCCTGCAGCACCTGGATGTCCAGCGTCTCCCCACGCGGGCTCACCGTCGTGCGCGCCTTGATCCGCTGCTGAGGCGGCGCGATCGGGCTGCCCGCCATCCGCACCACCAGGTCTGCGACGTCCATGTCCATGAGCAGCGTGTAGTTCCCCTGGTCATCGACGTCCTCGACCGTCACGAGCATCCGCATGTTCCCCAGCATGTCCAGCGCCTGCGCCTGGCCCAGCACGTGTACGGATCCGACGCCGTTGACCTTCGTCTCGTAGGTGAGCTGCTCGCCCTCCTGGTACTTGAGGCGAAGCACCTGCGGCGGCAGGACCACCGCCTCCGCCGTCACACCCTCCGGCTGTTCGGCCGCCACCTCGGCGGGCGCGTTCTCGCCAGTCTCGCCTGCGGCGGTTTCCCCCTCGTCGGCCGCCGCGGCGGCGGCCACGAGCAGCGCCAGGACGCACGGCATCGACATCAACGCCCGTCGGCCCATCGATCATCACCTCTTCGCCGGCGCGGGATCAGCCGCCGGCCTGTTGCCGCAGTCGCTCTCTCATGATCCGCCAGGTCTCGCGGGCGCCCCGTACCTGAGCTTCCGTGACCGCGCGCGGGCTGTAGGTCGCGAGCACGTAGGCCCGTGTGAGCCGCTCTACGGCCCGGTCGGGCAGCTTCAGCGACTCCGGGAGCGAGCGCAGGAACTCAAGCGCCGTCTGATCCTCGGCCCGCGGATGCCCGCCCCGCGCAGCGTAGACCTGGAACGCCCGGTAGACGTACTTGACCACCTCGGACGGGGCGAGGTCGGCGGCCAGGCCCTGCCCGAATATATCGACAAAGGGATCGGCCGGAAGGTTCACGGGCCCGCCACCGCCCCGGACCGGCAGGCCAAGTCGCGAGAGCCACGCGAGGAACCTGCGCCACGCCATGGCGATGCTCGCCCCCAGCGCCCGGAAGCCGGCCGCGATCCTCCGCCGGTGAACCCACATTAGGTAGAGCACGGCCAGCGCCGCGGCCGCCAGCAGCAGCCACATGAGCAGCCTCGACGGGTCCACACCCCATGTGGGCCGCGGCGACGGCGGCGCCGGCGTGGCGTCGGACTCGCCCTGGCCCTCCCCGCCACCGGAGCCCTCTCCCTCGCCCCGGCCCTCTCCCCCGCCTGCGGCCCCATCGGTACCGGCGGCCGCACCCACCCCCTCGTCCTCGCCTTCCTGGCCCCCTCCGCCCTCCCCATCCTCCTCGCCGGGTCCGGCCTCGTCCTCCGCGCCTTCGCCTCCCGCGCCCTGCTCCTCGCCGCCGGGCCGGTCTCCCCGCGGGCCGAGGCCCTCTGCCGGTCCCTCCTCCACGCCGGGCCGCTCGGCGTCGCTGAGCCACTCGGGCACCTGGACGATGCGCGTCTCGCCGGCGGGAGTGGGCGAGCGCGGCATGCGGGCGGAGAAGATCACGATGGCGACGACCAGGATCGCGCTGGTGACGATCCAGGCGGGGGTCACCGCCGGCGCCAGCGAGATGCCGCGCCGACGCACCTGCATGCGCAGCGCCGAGAGGTTGGTCAGTGCGAGCAGCAGCAGCGCGAAGAGCAGGTAGGCCGACATGCACCAGAAGGCGACACGCGCGTGCTGACCCTCGCCCCCGATGGTCCGCTGCCCCACGGCGAACAGCAGCAGGGCCGCCAGCGACACCCACAGCACCAGCCGGCCCGGGTGGCGGGGGCGGACCTTCGCCTGGTCCACGTCCTCGTCGGGCTCGCGATCTTCGGGATCCGGATACTGCCACTCGTCCGCCAGCAAGGTCCAGAGGCCGCCCTCGAGCTGCGACCGGACGTTCTCCTCCAGCGTCGCCTCGCGCGTGACGGCGTGGGCCGCCCACCAGACCACACCGACCAGGGCCCAGTTGAAGAGCAGCGCCTGCCAGTGCCCGCCCTCGTTGGCCCCGCCATAGAAGGCGCCGGCCCGCCCTGTGTAGACCCACACGAACAGCGCGATGGCGCCGGCGAGCATGGCCGTGTAGTAGCCCGCGATCGCCGCGCCGCCGTACTTGGTGCGGATGCGCGTAATGCCGATGCAGGCGAGCAGGAACCAGAAGACCACCCAGCGCAGGGGTCCGACGGAGTACTGCCCCGCCAGCGTCGCGCGCACCTCGATGAGGTAGTACAGCAGGCTGCCAAGCAGCCCGAAGACGCAGATGGGGATCGCGACCTCGGTCAGCCAGTCGAACTGCGGCAGGGGCTCGCGCCTCGGCGCCTCCGGCTGCTGCGGCTGGTCTGGTTGCCGATCGTCAGAGAGTGACGGCACCGAGCTCAGCCTCGCTCCGCACGTGGATGGGTCGGACGCCCTCGGACTCAAGCATACCCCGCATGCGCGAGAAGTTGGCCTCGTTGTCGATGATGAGGGCCGCGACGGTGAAGCCGGAGTTGCGCAGGTCCGCCAGCCTCGGGAGCAGTTCCCGCGACACGCCGGGCACGATCGCCAGCGCCGTCGCCTCGCGCGGCCAGGTCTCGTACTCCTCCATGATCAGCTCGGGCAGCGACAGCGCATCGGAGAGCCGCAGGCGGGCGAGTGAGCGCATAATCAGATGCAGGTTGAGCTCGCCTCGGCGCACCGGGATCCGCACCGGCGACAGGCGGTCGGTGCGCTCGCGGTCGGCGAGCATCCGGTAGATGCGCTGGCGCGTCGGCGCCGAGAGCCGCTCAGTGGTGTCCGGCATCAGGTCCGCGGCGTCGCCGCCGTTGGTCACCAGCCCGACCTGCTGCTTACGGTCGGCCAGATGCGAGGCGATCGACGCCGCCGCGGTGATGGCCAGCTCCCTGCGCTCGGGCTCGTTGCCCCAGCCCCCGCGCCCGAACTCGAGGATGATGTTCGCCCCAACCAGCGTCGAGTACTCATACACGCGCGAGTGCAGCTCGCCGGTCCGCGCGGTCGCCTTCCAGTGGATGCGGCGGAGCGGATCGCCGGTGTGGTACTCGCGCACTCCCGCCAGCCGCGTGGGGTCCTCCACCAGCCGGCGCTTCACCACCGTCTCGCCCATCGGCCTGGATGTGGGGATCGCGTACTGCTCGAGCGGCACCACGTGCGGGTAAATGGTCACGTAGTGTGCGGTCTCGCCGGTCGCGAAGCGCCGATTGAGGCCGAAGAAGTCGCCCGTCTCGTAGAGCACGGGCCCCAGCCGGAAGTAGCCGCGCCGGGCGCAGTGAAGGCGGTACTGCAGGCGCGTGGAGGCGTGGGGCATCAGCAGCACCGCGCGCGCCCACGCCCCGGCGACCTCAAGGCCCCGCGGCAGGATATCCTCGGTCACCAGCCAGATGGTGGGCAGCGGCTTGTTGTTGCGCACCGCCACCGTGACGATCAGGTCATCGCCGATCTCCGCGTCCCGGGCGGTCACGTGGCGCTCGCTCGCCAGGCCGTCCAGCGCCGACCAGGTCATGAGGTACGCGACCAGGCTGACCGCGCCCAGCGCATAGAGCGCGAAGGCGAAGAAGCTCAGCCGCATCACCACGGCGGCGAAGAGGAACCCCACCGCGGCGACCAGGAGGATCACGCGTTGCCAGTTCACCGGGGAGGTCATCGTCGGCTACCAGCTATCGGTTATCAGCTACCAGAGACGGGCGGCCGGGCGGCAGGCATTGCGTGCGGCATGCCACCAGCCACTCCGGTTCACGCCTTCTCGACCGGCGCGGGAATGCTCGCAACCACGGCGTCGATCAGGTCCTCGACCACGCGTCCGTGCAGACGCGCCTCGGACGACAGGATCATCCGGTGTCCCAGCACCGCCTCGGCCACGTACTTCACGTCGTCGGGGATGACGAACTCCCGGCCCTCCAGCGCCGCCAGCGCCTGCGAGGTGCGGTAGAGCGCGATGGACGCGCGTGGCGAGGCGCCCAGCGCCAGGTCATCGTGCCGGCGCGTGGCGTGCACGATGCGCACCAGGTACTGCCGCACCTTCTCGTGCACGAAGACCTCGCGGATCTCCCGCTGCGCCGCGACGATCTCGTCCGCGTCCGCGACCTGCCCAAGACTCTCGAGCGGGTGGCTCAGCTTGATGCGGTCCAGCATCTCGTTCTCGTCGGTGAAGCTCGGGTAGCCGATCGACAGGCGCATCAGGAAGCGGTCGAGCTGGGCTTCAGGCAGGGGGAAGGTCCCCTCGTGCTCGATCGGGTTCTGGGTGGCGATGACAAAGAATGGCTCAGGCAGTCCTCTAGTTAACCCATCCACCGTGACCTGCCGCTCGGCCATGGCCTCCAGCAGCGCGGCCTGCGCGCGCGGAGTGGCCCGGTTCAGCTCGTCGGCCAGCACGATCTGGTTGAGGATCGGCCCCGGCTGGAACTGGAACTGCACTTCCTTCTGATTGAAGACCGAG
Organism: Candidatus Zipacnadia bacterium; assembly: GCA_029820945.1. Classification (GTDB taxonomy): domain Bacteria; phylum Armatimonadota; class Zipacnadia; order Zipacnadales; family UBA5352; genus JALGUJ01. The sequence goes on from JALGUJ010000013.1 coordinate 10,630, forward strand.
ACCCCGGTGATGTCTGAGGGCAGCAGGTCCGGGGTGCACTGGATGCGGGCGAATGAGCACCCGATGGAGGCCGCCAGGGAGCGCGCGAGCATGGTCTTCGCGACACCGGGCACGTCTTCGAGCAGCACGTGGCCCTCGCACAGCAGCGCGATGAGCGTCAGCCGCACCGGCCTGCGCTTGCCGACGATGACCTTCTCGATGTTGTCGATGATCCTGCGCCCAAGCCCCGCAACGTCAGCCAATGAACTTCCCTCCGAGTTCGCAGAAGCGGCGTCATAAGAAGACGAGCAGATATACGAGCACCCGAAAGAGATGCAGCGCGATGATCAGCCCGGCGATCCACAGCTTCGCGCTGAGCGGCATTGGCTGCCCTGGGCGCGTCTCCCCAGCCATCGCCGTCGCCCTCGCCACGACACAGCGCCATCACTCAATGAAATGAACGGTCGGGAGGCGGGATGCGTTCCTGGGCTACTCCTCATTGGACGGAGAAGAGCCCTGATCCCCAGATGCTGCGATCCATCCTCCCACGTCGTTCACGAACTGGCGGGCGACCGAAAGCAGTCTGTCTGCTTCAGTCTGCGTAATCAGACCCCACTGATCGTACTCGGCGGTGTTGCACTTCACGCGGGCCTGCTCGAACTCGACAGCGGGAGTGGCCCACCGACCACCGACTGCTAACCGCAGGAAGGCGAACACAGTCTCGTGATGGCCGGCTCCCCCGACCGGCCTGTAGCCCTCGGCCGCCATGACCGCCTCTGCCGCGGGCCTGACCGCGTCATACGCAAGGACGAATCTGCCGTCGGCGGACAGTCTCTCGGTGGCTGCGTCACCGAGACGCGCCTGGGCGATGACGAGCCTCGCGGCGATGTCGTCACTGCTCACGCTGTGGGGACGTATTCGCTCCTCACGCAGCAACTCGTCGTAGGCCATCGGCTTCTCCCCGGACGACCACCAGCGGGCCGTCGAGAACGCGCTGCACGAATCCCTGCCCCTCGGCCACCCGCTGCTGGAACTCCCGGACCGAGTACTGTACCGTATTCACGATGCGCCCGGTCGTCCCCCGGGTCTCCGAGGCCAGTTCGGCCAGGTCGCGGCCGTCGATCTCCCCCACCACGAGCACATCCACATCGGAGTCCGGGCGGTCGTCGCCGCGCGCCAGCGAGCCGAAGATCGCCGCCACCTCAACGCCCTCGGCGTCCGCGAACAGCTCAGGCAGCACCGCCACCACGCCGGTCGCGTAGAGGCAGATCGACTGCAGCCCGCGCAGCAGCGGGAAGTCCTCGTTGACGCGATAGGGCTTGGCAGGGCCGATCGGTTCCTGTGCATTCAGCATGCCGAGGCGCTCCAGCCGCGCCACCTCAACGCCCACCGCACTCGGAGACAGGCCAAGCTCCCGCGCCAGCTTCGGCGCCACGCTAAGCGCATCGGGGTGCGCGCAGATCCACGACAACACCGCCGCGCGCACCTCCGAGCCGAACAGCTCGCCCAGTGCGCGGTCGCCCCAGGTCGTCCCGGCAGTTGACATGGCGATCACCGGGGAGAGTACATGCGTAGATCACGTTGAATGCAATGCCTATGCAGGTGAAATCACCTCGAATTGCGCATATCGCTCAGGACAACGGCCGGCGCATGTGAACATGCGCCGCTGCATACGGCAACGACAACGGGCGTCGGCAGTGCCCCTACCGCCCGAGCCAGTCGAGGAAGTTGCCGCCCAGCAGGCCACGCACGTCCGCCTGGATCTGTTCGGCCGTGAGCCGCCAGCCGGTCGCCGCGAGGTCGAGATACTTGTCCGTGAGGACCTTGCGCAGGGACTCGCGCGAGTGGATCCACTTGTACACGAGCTGGTCGAGGACGCGGCAGTCAGAGTGCTGGGCCACGAAGCTGTTGCCCAGCAGCTCCACGCGCTCGCGGGTCATCTCGTCGATGATGCTGGGGTCGTTGAGGAACCACCAGCAGCCGAAGGGCAGCAGGTTGGGGAACTTGCGGGCGGCCACGCACAGCTCGTGCTGGTTCTCGCGCGAGAGCAGCGTCACGAGGAAGTCGCAGTCCGGGTGGTGCTGGCATAGCCGCTCGACGGTGCCGATGTCGCACTTGCCCACCGCGTCGCCGGCGAGCCGCAGTGTTGGGTTGACCTGGCGCTTGACGCCGAGCATGGGCGAGAAGGGGATGCCCAGCTCGATGCAGGCGGGGACAATGGCCTCATCGATGACCGCCGTGCTGGGGTGATCGGGGTCGGGGTACTGGAAGTTGAAGCCGAGGGAGGCGGCCATGTAGACGGGATCGATCCGCTCCGCCCAGTCCATGAGGAAGCGGCGCACCTCGGCCAGCGTGTTGCCCGACAGGTCCACGGACACATCATAGCCCCACTCGGCCAACCGCGGCTGGGCGTCGTGCCAGGTGACCAGCAGCGGGTCGATGCGCAGCGAGGCGAGGAAGCGCTCGTCGGTCTCCGCGCCCTGAGCCAGCCACACCATACACTCCTGGTCATCGAAGGGGTCGTTGGTCATGACCACCTTCTCGCAGTTCGCCAGCTCGAAGACGCGGTCGATGTGCTCCTCGACGGTGGTGGAGGCGAAGAACTCGCGGTACTGCTCCACGTCGCGACTCTCCACGTCCAGGCCGTAGGCCTGCAGGCAGGTCAGCACGCCGCGGCGGGCCTCGGAGATCGGGCTCTCGTCGATGAACAGCGACTGCCAGACGTGATCGGCCTGCTCGCGCTTGCTCATGGCGTAGAACTCGTCGGGGCTGACCGAGCGGTTCGTGCGGCACACCTCAGCGATCAGGTAGTGGTAGGTCACCAGCTCATCGAACCCCCACAGCAGCAGGTCGCCGAAGCGCGCCGAGTACAGGTGGGTGTGCAGGTCAACCGGGAGCGGCGTCGTCCGGCAAATGCGCTCGACCGCGTTCGCTATCTCGGTCCTGCCCGCAAGCACGGTCTCACTCTGGGTAGTGCTCATTTCCATCCCTCTCTCAGCTCGTCGTGTCTGTCTGGTGATATAGTTTGCCTCCGCCGGCGCCCACTCCTCCCGGCTGCGGGCAGGAACGCCACGCGGCCCGTCGAAAACACACGCGGGAGACTCTCGCATGCATGGGAGACCTGGCGTTGGCCCTCAGCATCGACCACGTCGCCTTCGTGCTCAACCCGCGCTCGGGCGGGGGCGGCGCCGGACGCACCTACCTCACCATCGCCGAGCACCTGCGCCGGTACGAAGTACAGATCGCCGTCTTCGAGACCTCCCGCAGAGCCGGAGCCGGCGTGGCCGCCGAAGCGGCGCTGCAGGCGGGCTTCACTGAGGTATGGGTGATCGGCGGGGATGGCACCATCCAGGAGGCGATAGCGCCGATCATGGAGGCGGACGCAGTGCTTGGGCCTCTGCCGGGTGGCACCAGCAACCGCCTGGTGGAGGTCGTTGGGCACACGGCCAGCGACCCGGTGCAGCAGGCGCTGTGGATGATGCGTCAGCGGGCGCGCCGGATGGATGTGGGTGAGTGCAACGGGCGCCCGTTCACGGTGCGAATGGGCGTGGGCTTCGAGGCCGTGGCCGCCCAGGAGGTGGAGGACGACAAGTCCGGACTGGGCAGTCTGGCTTACGTGTTCGCGGGCCTGCGCGCGGTCCGTCAGATCGTGCCGAGGCATGTGAGACTGACCGCGGCCGATGAGACGGTCTACGAGGGGCCGATGCTGGCGGCCATGATCACCAACGTCCCTTTCAGGGTCGGCCTGAAGGTGCCGGGCTTCGCCAGCGCCGACCCGGTGGACGGCGATCTGCACGCCATCATCCTCCGCGAGCGGCCGGGCATCGAGGCGCTGTGGCGCTGGCTGACGGGCATGGAGGAGCGGCCGGCCGGGGACGAGGTCTTCACGCACTGCGCGCCGGCCTATCATCTGTCGCTGGACAGCGGCGCGCAGGTGCACCTCGACGGCGAGGCGGCCGGCGCTCTGGACGAGATCGACCTCCGCTGTGTGCCCCAGCGCCTGCGCGTGCGCGGCCTGAAGCTGGCGCCGGGAACCGCCGCGGCTCCCGAGGCGTTCTGACCAGCAGAGAGACTAATGCCGTGAAGGGCTGAACGATGGCCGGACCCGCACGGCAGCCAGTACTGTGGCGCAGGGCGGCGGCGGCGGGCGTCGTAGTCCTGTTGGTGAATCTGCTGGGCATCGCTCCCGCTCTGCACGTCCACGGTCGCTGCCACGACGCGCGCGCCTGCCCCATCTGCAGCATCACCGTGACCGGCGTCTGGGCGCCCTCCACGGCGCCGCAGGTCGCGCTCACCCCCGAGTTCGTCTTCTCCCAGACTCACCTACGCCCTGAACCGGCCAAGGGCTCCGTCAGACCGACCGCGCTCGTGCGCGGACCTCCCCTGGCGCGGATGCACCCTCAGTGACGCGCCCCGACGCGCCACCAGATCGCGGCGGCAGACCGCCGCGCACATGAAGAGGGAGGTCCGGCCATGCGCACGCGCACGGGCAGTGTGGGCTTTACGCTCATCGAGTTGCTCGTCGTCATCGCCATAATCGCCATCCTCGCGGCGATCCTGTTCCCGGTCTTCGCGAGGGCCCGCGAGAAGGCGCGGCAGACGAGCTGCCTCAACAACATCAAGCAGATCGGCACGGCCATAATGATGTACGTCCAGGACTACGACGAGAAGTTCGTCGATACAAGCAGTCAGTGGCGTTGGTACATCCCCACTCAGCCCTACATCATGAACGACCAGGTCTTCTACTGCCCGTCGATGGGGTCGGATGCGGGCAACAGCTACACCGACTACGTGATCAACGGCGTCTTCGCGCACGGCATGTCGCAGTCAGAGGTCAAGCGCGCCGCCAAGACGATCCTGATCGGTGAACGCATCGACGACGGACCGTGGGACGGCTACCACCCCTGGCCCGCCGACGGCGCCAGTTGGGGCAACATCAATGCCTACACCGCCTCCGATGGGCACAACTGGTTCCTGGACCACATCTCGAAGGACCGCCACAACGACGGATGCAACTACGCCTTTGCCGACGGCCACGGCAAGTGGCTGAAGTGGAATCAGACGCTGAGCCCGTCCGTTCCGGGACTGCACAACCCCGACCGACTGATCCCCGTCACCCTGCACTGGCGGTAGCCCCTCCCCGGAGGAGTCCAACGGGCCCGCGCGATGCCCGCGCGGGCCCGTTAGCCCTCGCCGAGACCTCTACCGCGCCAGGACCTCGCCCCGCGCGTTGGCGGCGAGGATGAGCGCGTCGTCTCCGGTCGCGGGGATGCACACCAGCCGCGCGGCATCGGCGGTCGTGATGGTGCGGAGGACCTCACCATCGCCCGCGAATACGTGCAGCAGTCCGTCCTCGCCCGCCGCCACGATCTCCGCGCCTCCCGCGCCATCAAGGTCGGCCACCGCCACGTCGTTGACCGCGAAGCCCAGGTGCGCGCGCCACAGCTCCTCCCCGCCGGCGTCCACGGCGTACAGGTAGCCCGTGTCGGACGCGATCAGCACCTCGGGCGCGCGAATCATGTTGGGCCTCCCCGCGATCGCCGGCCGACCGCCCGGTGCGCCGCGTCCGCCCACGGCGCTTCGATCGTCACTCCTCGAACACGACCATGGCATGGCCGCTCATCTCCGGCACCGTGGTGTGGATGTAGCCGTCGCGCACCTCGAAGGCAAGCTCGTCGCGGTCGGGCGCGAGGTAGACGATGCTCGGCTCCCGGTCATCCACCCGCAAGGCCACGTCAACATCGCTCAGCTCGATCGGCTCCTCGATCATGTCCACGTTCGGGCCGCGGCGCTCCGGGACGTAGGCCAGCAGGTGAAGCATGCGCCGGCCCGGCTGCCCGGTGACGGTCGCGCGGCCGAACGAGGGCAGACCCGGCGCCCGCACCATCGGGTCGGGCAGCAGCCGGTCCAGCAGGTTCGCCACGAGCCGGCGCAGCGGGACCTGTCCGTCCAGGAAGTAGGAGATGAAGGCCGGGTGGCTGATGTGCGCGACCCGGCCGCGCACCGTGGCCGCGGGCAGGCCGGTGGGCCGGTCGGGCGGGAGATAGACGAAGCCGTGCTCGCCGTCCCAGTGGCGGCTGTAGTAGGGCGCGACGATCTCGGCCAGCACCTCAGTGCCGTCCAGCGCCTCGACCTGGGCTCCCTTCTGGTAGAAGGTGATGGGCATGTCGGGGATGCCCTGGGATGCCTCGGGCACCGCGCGCCAGAAGTCCGGGTCGTGCGGGCTGTCGCCGATGAAGCGCAGGCCCCAGTCGTCGAAGACGAAGCCCTCATGCTCGGGGTCGAGCCCGGACCAGCCGGTGGACAGCACCGCGCCGCCGGCGTCCAGATGCGCGCGCACCCGCTCGGCCATCTCCCCCTCCAGCACCAGGAAGTCGGGCAGGATGAGCAGCTCGTAGCGGTCCCAGTCCGCGTACGTGGTCACGATGTCGAACTGCCACTTCAGCTCGCAGAGGATGCGGCAGGCGCCCTTAATCGCGGACAGGAAGCTCGTGTACCGATCCCACAGCCCGGGCGCCCGGAAGTCGTAGCCGGGGTAGGGCGTGGGCCAGGCAACGGCCGCCTCGGTCACGGCCGCCGCGCCATCCAGCCACGGCTCGAAGCGGCGCAGGCGGTCGTAGATGCGTCGGTACATCTCGAAGACCGGCCGGTTGATATCACCGCGGGGGTGGAAATGGTCGCCGATGGTCGTGCGCATCGCGTTCGCCATGCCGTAGAGGCAGTCGTACTCCAGGCTGGGCTCGGTGCGGATGCCGCCGAAGTCGCCCCAGGACTTGTGGAAGCGGCCCGTCATGTTCAGCACCGGCTTGCCCAGCGTGCGCAGGTGGCGGGCACCCATAGGCAGCGCCTCATAGCCCCAGCCGCCGGTGGGCAGGCACTCGAACTCGAGGTAGGTGCCGATCTCATCCTGGGCCTCATAGCCCAGACCGTTGAAGTAGATGAGCGGGTCCGGCTTGAACTCCCTCGCCGCGTCCGAGAGCCGCCGGGCCATGGCGATCTGCTTCTCGCGGTTCCACGCGTGGAGCTGCTCCTCGTCGGTCCAGTCCACGCCCTCCTCCTTCATCCTGCGCATGCACTCGCCGCCCAGGCATGGCGGGGAGTACATGCAGTCGAAGAAGAAACCCGAGACCGGGTAGCCGGAGGCGACCTCGCGCACCATCTCAACGATGTGGTCGGCGTAGGGCGTGTTGTAGCACATCTGGCGGAAGAAGCTGTTGAGCCGGTCGGGCTGGTAGACGTATCCCTCGTCGGTCACCACGCACCAGTCGCGGTGCCGGAGCGCCTCCTCATGGCTCAGGCCGATGTTCATATAGGCCGAGAGGGCGATCCCGCGCTCGTCGCAGGCCTCCGCGAGCGCGCCGAAGAGGTCGAACTCGAGCGACGGGTGGCGGATCCCCTCCGTGGTGTTGTAGTAGGCCATCCCCAGGTTGCACTTCGCCGGGAAGACGACGTAGTCCACGCCACAGCCCTGCAGGTGGTCGGCCACCGCATCGGCGTCGAAGTTCGCCCCCACATCGGGGCACGCCGGCATCGTGTGGAAGTCGAAGAAGATGCACCACTTCGGCTCATGCATGGTCTCGCGCTCCCTCTCGCGGCGAGTCGTTGTCCACGAGAGCATCCAGATTCCTGTGGATGACACACGGACGCCCCCGTCCGCACGTCGTTGGTCTGCAGGCGTTCGCGCCGCAACGCGGTTGGCCTCACCCCCGGTCCCTCCCGCCCAGGAGCGGGATGCGCAGGCACGGGACGTCGCCGCTCGGTGCCCGCATGCACACGAATCTGGATGCTGCCGTTGTCCACCCATCCATTGACTTCCCCGCTCCCGGCGGCCACTCCTGCGCGAGGAGCCCGCGCGGGCCGCGGCGAAGCTGCCTCCTGCGGGCCCCGGCCAGCGCCGGGCGCCGATCCGAGCGCCGCACTGAGGAGGCGTCGGCTGATGGAGATCACGCACGGTCGCACACGCCTGGTGCTCGATCCGAGGACCGCCGCGGTGGTTCGCCTCGAGGACGCCCGGAGCGGCGCGGTGCATCTGCGATCGGACCTCCCGGTAGGGCGCGCCGTCGGGCTCTTCCGCGTGCTGGCACCGAGCGAGGACTGGTGGTCGCGTCACGGGGATGCCGACGCCCAGCCCCCGCCCGATGTGGAGGAGGGCGAGGGCGGTGTGATCCTGCGCTACCCCGATCTGGTGGCGGCCGATGGCGGGGCGCTGGGCGTCTCCGCCAATCTGCGCATCCGGCCCTCGCCTCGGGCCGATGAACTCCTCATCGACCTGTCCATGCACAACAGCGGCGACACGACGCTCAACGAGGTGCGCTGCCCCTGGGTCAGCGGCTGGCAAGGTATGGGCGCCTCGGGCGAGGACCGCGTGGTGCTCGGGGCGCGCCACGTGCTCGATCCGCACGGCCTCCCGCGCTCGGCGGGTGCTCCCTACGCACGCAAACGCCAGCGGCTGTGGTTCGGCTACCCGGTCCTGCTCTTCGCCCCGTGGGTGGACATCTCCGGGCCCGCCGGAGGCATGTCGCTTGTCAACTACATGCGCGAGCCCGAGAACGGCGGCGTGACGCTCGAGAACCTGGCGGGCTACGGGCCCGGGATGAACCTGGCGCTGGGCTGGGCACACCTGATTGCCCTGCGGCCGGGCGAGAGCTGGACCTTGCCGCCGATGGGCCTCGCCCTGCACGACGGGGACTGGCACGACACCGCCGACCGCTATAGCGCGTGGTTCGATGAGCAGCACCCGCCGGACCGCTCCCGCCCGCACCTGCGCGCGATGATCGGCTTCCAGAACGTGTTCTTCCGGGGCTTCGATGGCACGCCCATCCGCCCGCTGGAGGACCTGCCCCGGCTCGCGGCCATCGGCCGGAGCCACGGCGTCGATCACCTGTGCGTGTGGGATGCGCTCACGCTGGGCAACTACGCCAAGCACTGCGATCGCGACCTGACCGAGTACCCCGCGGCGGAGCGCGAGCTGCTGCGGGAGGTGCTGCGCCGGGCCCGGCAGGAGGGGACCCACAGCAGCGCGCTGATCAACTTCCGCCACCCCGTGGCGGCGCGCGCCCTGAGCGACCCCGCCGTCGCCCACCAGGTGCAGCGGCGCTTCGACGGCACCCTTCGGACCGAGAACTGGGCCGGCTCACACAACCACTTCGACCTCTTCACGCCCCAGCTCGGGCCTGAGAGCTGGGTCTACAGCCCGTTCTCTCCCGAGCAGCAGGAGCGAGTGCTGCGCATCACCGAGGATTACCTCGATCTTGGCTACAGCGGGATGTTCTACGATCAGCCCTTTGAGGTCCACCCCGACTACGCCTTCGCGCATCGGGGCCACCGTCCCGAGCACACTCATCGAGCCGCGCTGGAGCTGATCGCCCGGGCGCGCGAGCAGGTGCTGGCGCGCGACCCCGACGCCATCATCATCGGCGAGGAGTGCGACGTCTTCGCGCAGATGGTGGACCTGTGGATGAGCTGGCGCTTCTCGGACCCCTCCGTCGCCCGCTCGCTGGCGGTGACCCGCTACGCCATCCCGCACGCGATGCTCTCGTGGGTCGTGGACTCAGAGCCCGATCGCGCCGCGCTGGCCTTCGCGATGGGCATGTACCTGTGCCTCATGGTGCATGGCGGTGAGGGCACCCTGGACGACGAGCCCGAACTGGCCGGGCTGGTGTCGGCTCTGGCGGAGCTGCGCAGGAGCAGCGCGGATCGCACCGTCCTGGCGCGCTTCGTGGACCGGCGGGGCCTGCAGATCGACGCCGACGAGGGCCTCGTCGCCTTCAGCTACGACAGCCCGGCGGGTCCGGCGGTCATCGCTGCGGCGCCGGGCGCACCGGCGCGCGCCAGGATCGCGGTCAGCCGGGAGGCGTTCTCGGCGCCGGGCGAGCCCGCAGCGGGCAGGGTGTTCCGGCTCGACGGCTCCTGCCTGCCCGCGACCGGCGACGAGCACGAGTTCGCCCTGGATCGCAACGAGGTCATCGTGTGGGCGCTGTGACGCGGTGCACTTGCCCGGCACTCGCACGGCATTCACGCCCGGCGCAAGCGACCTGTAGGGCGCGTCTCCTATGCCTCTGATGGCGGCGCACGCCGCACGCTGCGGCGCTTTTGCGCCACCGTCCAGCTTCTGCTATAATCGCCGCACCATACAGCGGCACGGCCGCCTGTGCGACCCCCCACGAGCCTGCCAGGAGCCCGCCGGCGGCGTCAACACCGCATACGTCGGGCCTAGAGCCCGGCGCAGAGGAGAGGCCAATGCACCGGATAGCAGTACTTCCCTGTGATGGCGTGGGTCCCGAGGTGGTGGCCGAGGGCCTGAAGGTCCTTGAGGCCGCCGCCGCGATCTATGACGTTGAGTACGAAACGGTCGAGTACGACATCGGCGGCGAGCGGTACCTGGAGACCGGCGAGGTCCTGCCCGACTCGGTCATGGCGGAGTTGTGTGAATCGGACGCCATCTACCTCGGCGCCGTCGGGCACCCGGATGTGGCGCCGGGCATCCTGGAGCAGGGCATCCTCCTGCGCCTGCGTTTCGACCTTGACCAGTACATCAACCTGCGGCCGATCAGGCTCTATCCGGGCGTCGAGACGCCGCTGAAGGACAAGGGCCCGGAGGACATCGACTTCATCGTGGTGCGCGAGAACACCGAAGGGCTCTACGCGGGTGTCGGCGGGTCCCTGCGCAAGGGCACCAGGCACGAGGTCGCCCTGCAGGAGGCCGTCTACACGCGCATGGGCGTGGAGCGCTGCATCCGCTACGCCTTCGAGCTTGCGGGCACGCGCGACGAGAAGAAGGTCACGATGGTGGACAAGTCCAACGTGCTGACCTTCGGCCATGACCTATGGGTGCGCACCTTCGACGAGGTGGGCGAGGAGTACCCGGAGATCGAGACCGACCACGCCTACGTGGACGCGTGCTGCATGTGGATGGTGAAGAACCCGGAGTGGTTCGACGTCATTGTGACCTGCAACATGTTCGGCGACATCATCACGGACCTGGGCGCAATGGTCCAGGGGGGCATGGGCGTGGCGGCCTCGGCGAACATCAACCCCGACGGCGTCTCGATGTTCGAGCCGATCCACGGCTCGGCGCCGAAGTACACGGGACGGAACGTCATCTGTCCCATCGCCTCCATCTCGGCCGCGGGAATGATGATGGAGCACCTGGGCGAGGTCGAGTGCGGCAAAGCCATCGAGGACGCGGTGATCGCGGCCCTGGCCTCCGGTAAGCTCGGCGACCTCTCCACTCGCAGCGGCGTCTCGACCACCGAGGCCGGCGACCTCGTGGCCTCGCTGGTGGAGTAAGGTCGGCTTCTTCGGACACGAGCCGACAGGTGAATCTCGGGTGGTCAGCACACTTCGGTACGGCCGGCATGGGATGCAGGTCGAGCTGCCGGATGAGCACGTGGAACATGTGCTCCGGCAGCGGCGTGTCCCCATACTGGGCGACCCGGTGCGGGCCACGCGCGAGGCGCTGGACGAGCCCATCGGGACCGCGCCGCTCGCCGAGATGGCGCGCGGCCGCGCCAACGCCTGCGTCGTGGTCAGCGACCTGACGCGGCCGGTGCCGAACGCGGTGATCGTGCCGCCGATCCTCGAGACGCTGGGGGATGCCGGCCTGCCGCCGGAGCGGGTCACCATCCTGATCGGCACCGGGCTGCATCGCCCCAACACTGAGGACGAGCTGCGCGAGATGCTCGGCGACGGGGTCATGGCCTCGGGCTGCGAGATCGTGAACCACCTCGCGCGCGAGGACGACGAGCACGTGCACCTGGGTGAGACCGCGCGCGGGACGCCGGCCATCATCGATCGGCGCTATGTCGAGGCCGACCTCCGCATCCTCACCGGCCTGGTGGAGCCGCACCTGATGGCGGCGTACTCAGGCGGGCGCAAGGCCATCTGCCCGGGTATCGCCGGTCGCGACACGATCATGCGCTTTCACGGGCCACAGCTCCTGGAGTCGGCCGCCTCGCGAGCCGGGAACCTGGTGGGCAACCCGGTCCATGAGGAGGCGCTGGCCGTCGCCGACCTGGCGGGCGGGGCGGACATCATCGTGAACGTGACGCTCGACGAGCAGCGCGCGGTCACAGGCGTGTTCGCGGGCGAGATGCGTGCCGCTCACGCCGCCGCCATGGCCCGCTGCGAGCATCAGACGAAGGTCGTGCTCGACGAGCCTGCCGACATCGTGGTCACCAGCGGTGGCGGCTATCCTCTGGACCTGACGCTTTATCAGAGCACCAAGGGCATCGTCGCGGCCGGCGCCATCTGCCGCGAGGGCGGCACCATCATCATCGCACAGCAGAACGCCGAGGGGATAGGCAGCGACGACTTTGCCTGGCTGATCACGCAGGAGCACGTGCACGGCTATATCCGCGAGGCACTGGCGGGCGGAGACTTCCGCATCGACGCGTGGCAGCTCCACGTCGTGGAGAAGGTGCTGCGGCACTGCGAGGTCATCAGCGTCTCGGACCTGCCCGAGAGCGAGTCGGGCCGCCTGCCCTTCGCGCGCGCCGACACCGTGGAGGACGCCGTGGAGCAGGCGTTGAGCGATCATGGTCCCGAGGCGAGCATCGCGGTGATGCCCGAGGGACCGTACGTGCTGGCCTGTCTGTCCAGCGATCCCGTGGGGCGAATGACGGTCGAGCAGATGCTGGCGGCGAGCCGACAGCCACGGGCGCCGAGCCCGTGAGAGGAGGGAGTACAATGGCCGAGAAGTGCGTGCTGGCATACTCCGGAGGTCTCGACACCTCCGTGGCGATCCGCTGGATAGCCGAGACCTACGGCGTGGACGTCATCGCGCTCGCGGTGGACGTGGGCGAGGAGCGGGACTACGAGGGCATCCGCCGCAAGGGCGAGCAGGTGGGCGCGGTGGAGTCGCTCGTGGTAGACGCGAAACAGGAGTTCTTCGACGAGCACATCACCCGCGCGATTGCCGCCAACCTGACCTACGAGCGCAAGTACGTGGCATTCACCGCGCTGGCGCGGCCGCTCCTGGCCAAGGAGCAGGTGCGCGTGGCACGGGAGAAGGGGGCGACCCACGTCGCGCACGGCTGCACCGGCAAGGGCAACGACCAGGTGCGGTTCGAGGTCACCTATGCGGCGCTGGCGCCGGAGCTGGAGATCATCGCCCCGGCGCGCGAGTGGGGCATGACGCGCGAGGACGAGATCGACTACGCCAAGGAGCACGGCATCCCGGTGCCCGTAGGCAAGGACAGCCCCTACTCGACCGACACCAACCTGTGGGGGCGGTCGATCGAGTGCGGCCGGATCGAGGACCCGTCGCTGGAGGCGCCCGAGGACGCGTGGGAGTGGACGGTCAACCCGCTGGAGGCGCCCGACGAGCCCGAGTACGTGACCATCGGCTTCGAGCAGGGCGTGCCGGTCTCCCTCGGCGGCGAGCGCATGGACGGGGTCCGGCTGGTCGGCGAGCTCAACGCCCTCGGCGGCGCCCACGGCGTCGGTCGCGTCAACATGATCGAGAACCGGCTGGTGGGCATCAAGTCGCGCGAGCTCTACGAGTGCCCGGCGGCCACGATCATCCTCGAGGCGCATCGCGACCTGGAGAGCCTGGTCCTCGACCGCGAGACCGCGCACTTCAAGCAACACCTGGAACTGAAGTACTCCGAGCTGGTGTACTACGGCCTGTGGTTCACGCCGCTGCGGGTGGCGATCGACGCCTTCATGGCACAGACCCAGAAGCCGGTCGGCGGCGAGGTGACGGTCAGGCTCTACAAGGGCCGGGCCGAAGCCGTCGCGCGCGAGTCCGACGAATCGCTCTATGACTTCTCGCTGGCCACCTACGGCGAGGAGGACATCTTCGACCAGTCGAGTTCGCGAGGCTTCATCGAGATCTTCGGGCTTCCTGCGAAGGTCGTGTCGATGATCCGCGGCGTGCAGGAGTAGTGCTTTCCACGCGGAAGAGGACGCGGCAGGGGCGTGCCGGTCGGCCCGTGCCGCCGCCTCACCCGAGGGCGGGCGTGGCGCACCTGCCCCGGCCACACCAATACAGGACGAAGTGAATCACCCGCGACGTCCAGCGTAGCGCAGGGAGGTACGTGAGCCAATGGCTGTTCTCGGACGGATTGGACCCGTCGCGCTCGCAGCCACTCTGGTGGCCGCGCTTTTCGTGCTCAACGGCTGCCCGCCACCTGAGCCCGAAGAAGGTGGGGCTGGGATGGCGGTCGGCCCACCTGAGGGCGGGGAGCCCGAACCTCAGGCCCAGGCCCCTGCAGGCGAGCCGTACAGGATCGGCGCACTCTTCGCGGTGACCGGTCAGGCGTCGCCACTGGGGAAGCCTGAGGAGGATACCGCGTTGATGCTCGAGGAGCGCATCAACAACGCGGGCGGCGTGAACGGCCGCCCGATCGAGATCATCGTCCGCGACACCCAGGGGGACGAGACGGTTGCCCTCAACGGGGCGATGGAGCTGGTGGAGAAGGAAGACGTGCTCGCGATCATCGGCCCCAGCCGCAGCGGCACCACGATGGGCCTCGTGGACTTCATCGAGCGGTCCGAGGTGCCCCTGGTCTCCTGCGCGGCGGCGCGAGCCATCACCGACCCGGTGAAGAAATGGGTCTTCCAGGTCGCTCCCGGCGATCAGGACGCCGTCTACCGGATCTACACGCGCATGGAGACGGAAGGGATCTCGAAGATCGGGGTGCTCACGGCCGACAGCGGCTTCGGTGAGGAGGGGCTGAAGCAGCTCAAGGCACAGGCCGCGGATCACGGCATCGAGATCGTCGCCGACGAAGCCTTCAGCGACAGCGACACGGACATGACCACCCAGCTCACCAGGATCGGCGGTACCGACGCACAGGCCGTGATCGTGTGGGGCGTCGGCAAGGCACCCGCGCTGATCGCCAAGAACATGATGCAGCTCCGCATGGATATCCCGCTCTACCAGAGCCACGGCGTGGCCAACGAACGCTTCATCGAGGTCGCGGGGGCCGCGGCCAACGGCGTCACCATGCCGGCGGCCAAGCTGATCGTGCTCGACCAGCTCGCCGAGGACGAGCCGCAGCTCGAGGCCCTCAAGGAGTACCATCAGATGTTCGTGGACGAGTACGGGCGCGCGCCCGACCACTACGGCGGGCACGCCTGGGACTCGCTGCACATCGTCGTCGGGGCCATCGAGCGCGCGGGCGAGGACGCGGACCGCGCCAGCATCCGCGATGAGATCGAGAGGACGGAGGGCTTCGTGGGCATCGCCGGCATCTTCACCTACGGCCCGGACGATCACTACGGCAACTCGCCCGACGCCTTCGCGATGGTCCAGATCCAGGACGGGAAGTGGACGCTGCTCGAGTAGTGCCAGGGACCTCCTGGCGCGCCCGGGCGGTATGCCGCTTCGTGCTCTGGCGGAGGCACGCCGAGGCGTGCCGCGCCAGACCAACCGGTCGCTCCATGAATCTCGCTCACGACCGATGGCGGCGAGGACGCCTCCGACCGGTCGGTGCCCTGGAGCGTCATCGCCGCCGCGCAGGACACAGAAGCGCCGAATCTCCGTGCTGCTGATAATCGCAATTCCTTTGACAACATGGGGTCGCGGCTGTAGACTCTCTGTTCAACTGTGGGCGCGTGTCATCGAGAACGAAGAGGGAGGCGTATCGATGCGCGAAGGAATGAGCCGAGCTGGACCGTTGCTGCTGACGCTGGGAGTCCTGGCCCTGATGGTGGCGCTGGGTGGCTGCCCTCCGACGGAGGAAGAGGTGACGGTGCCACCTGAAGAGATCGTCCAGCCAGGGGAGGTCGAGCCGGGCGCCGAGGGGGCCATTAAGATCGGTGGCATCTTCGACGTGAGCGGACCCGCCTCGTCGCTTGGCGAGCCCGAGCGGAACACCGCGCAGATGCTGCAGGAGCAGATCAACGCCGAGGGCGGCATCGACGGGCGGGAGATCGAGATCATCATCAGGGACACAGAAGGTGATGAGTCGGTCGCTCTCAACGCGGTCAAGGAGCTCATCGACAAGGAGGAAGTGGTCGCCATCGTCGGACCCAGCCGCAGCGGCACGACGATGGGGCTGATCAAGACGGTGGAAAACGCGGGGGTGCCGCTGGTGTCCTGCGCGGCGGCCCGCGCCATCACCGATCCCGTCAAGGAGTGGGTGTTTAACACTCCTCAGAGCGACGAGGACGCAGTGACGGTCATCTACGACTACCTGGGCGAGCAGGGCATCACGAAGATCGCGACCATCACCGCCAGCACCGGCTTCGGTGAGGAGGGGCTCAAGCAGATAGAGAAGCTGGCGCCGGATGCCGGGCTCGAGATTGTCGCCAAGGAGCAGTTCGCCGACAAGGACACCGACATGACCGCGCAGTTGACCAAGATCAAGGGGACCGAGGCCGAGGCGCTCATCTGCTGGGGCATCGGCCCCGCGCCATCGCTGATCGCCAAGCAGGCGGCGCAACTGCAGATGGAGATGCCACTGATCATGAGCCACGGCGTGGCGAACCGGCGCTTCATCGAGGACGCCGGGGACGCGGCCGAGGGCATCATTCACCCCTGCGGCAAGCTCCTCGTGGCCGACAAGCTCCCCGACGACGACCCGCAGAAGGAGCTGCTGCTTGAGTACGCCAAGCAGTATGAGGAGAAGTTCGGCAAGTCCGCGGACACCTTCGGCGGGCACGCCTGGGACGCGGTCATGCTGGTGGTGAACGCCATCAAGGAGAAGGGTGCCGATCGGGCCTCTATCCGCGAGGGCATCGAGAGCACCGAGGGCTTCGTCGGCATCAGCGGCGTGTTCAACTACGGCCCCGACCACCACTACGGTCTGAGCCCCGACGCCTTCGTCATGGTGAAGATCCAGGACGGTGACTGGGCATTGATCGAGTAGGGGCCACCGGCTCAATAGCAGTGCGGAGGCGCGTCGGTGCTCTGCCGGCGCGCCTCAGCTTTCGGCGCTCTTGCGGGCGAGCTCAGACAGGTCATGCCCGCATGGACGTGGAATAGGCGGGGCGAGCGGGAGACCCTGAGGTCAAACCGGTGGGCCCAGCGCCGCGGCGACGGGCGCGGCCCACTCATTTACCTTCTGCGGACAGTGTGGAGTGCACGCGGACATGACGCCGGTGCAGGTCTGGCAGTTCTTCCTGTCTGGGCTGACAACGGGTGGTATCTACGCCCTCATCGCCCTTGGCTTCTCGCTGGTCTACAACGCCACGGGGGTGATCAACTTCGCGCAGGGCGAGTTCGTCATGCTCGGCGGCATGATCACCGCGGTGACCATGTCGGCGTGGCATCTTCCCCTCTGGCTGGCGGCGCTGGTGGCCGTGGTGGCCACGACCCTCGTGGGCCTGGCGCTGGACCGGACCGCCATCCGGCCCGCCCGCAACGCCTCGGTCGTGGTGCTCATCATCATCACCGTCGGCGCCTCGATCTTCATTCGCGGCTTCGCCCGCATCATCTGGGGGCCCGACGAGCGCCCGGTCCCGGCCTTCAGCGGAGAGATGCCGATCGGGATCTTCGGCGCCACCATTACTCCCCAGTCGCTGTGGGTCCTCAGCGCCACCCTGATAGCCGCCGTCGCCATGTGGCTGGTGTTCGAGTACACCCTGATGGGCAAGGCGATGCGGGCCTGCGCCATCAACCCGCACGCCGCGCAGCTCTGCGGGATTGAGCTGTCGCGCATGGTCTCGTGGTCCTTCGGCCTGGCGGCGGCCGTAGGAGCGGTGGCGGGGATCGTGCTGGCCCCGATCACCATGACACAGTACAACGTCGGCACCATGCTGGGCCTCAAGGGCTTCTGCGCGGCCATCCTGGGCGGGCTGGGCAATGGCATAGGCGGGATTCTGGGCGGGCTGATCCTGGGCGTTCTCGAGGCGCTGGGCGCGGGCCTGATCAGCTCGCAGTACAAGGACGCCATCGCCTTCGTGCTCCTGATCGCGGTGCTGTTGATCCGCCCCAGCGGCATTCTGGGCCGAGAGGGGGTGGAGGAGTAGATGGCTGCCTCCCCCCGGCGTCCGGCCCTCGGGGCGCCGCCGATGAATGAGGCCTCCGCCGCGGCGCTGCGGCGGCGCAACGAGAAGCTCCAGCTCCTGGGCCTCTTCCTCTTCGTCGCGCTGCTGCCCGCGGCGGTGCGCAATCCCTACTACCTGCACGTGCTCACCACCGTCGCCCTGAACCTGATCCTCGCCACCGGCCTGAACCTGCTTATGGGCTACGCGGGGCAGGTATCCCTGGGCCACGCGGCGTTCTACGGCATCGGCGCCTACGCCTCGGGCATCCTCACCGCCACCTACGGCTGGAACGCCTGGCCGGCAATGGTCGCCGCCATCGCGATCACCTCGGCCGTCGCCTGGCTGGTGGGCAAGCCGACGCTGCGCCTGAAGGGCCACTACCTGGCCATGGCCACGCTGGGCTTCGGGATCATCGTCTCCGTAGTGATCCGGCAGACGAGCGGGCTGACCGGCGGGTCGGCGGGCCTGCCTGAGATCCCCTCCATGACCTTCTTCGGGCGCGAACTGACCACCGACATGGGCCTGCACTACTACTACTTCGTCTGGGCCTGGGCCTGCCTGCTGACGGTGCTCTTCGCCAACCTCGTCGCCTCTCGTTCGGGGCGCGCCCTGCGCGCGCTTCACGACAGCGAGCTGGCCGCGGAGACCCTGGGCATTGACACCGCGGCCTTCAAGGTGCGCGCATTCGTCATCAGCGCCGCCTACGCCTCGATCGCCGGCAGCCTCTACGCACACTCGTCCATGCGCTTCCTTTCCCCCACCCCCTTCGGCTTCCACACCTCCATCGCGCTGCTGGTCATGGTGGTGCTGGGCGGCCAGGGCACCCTGTGGGGCCCGGTGCTTGGGGCGGTCGCCGTCACCTTCATCCACGAGTCGCTCAGCGCCTACGCCGACTACGACATCGTGGTGTACGGGCTGATCCTGATGGTGCTGATGATCGTCATGCCGGGCGGGCTGTCGCGGGCGCTGGGCTCCCTGTGGGCACTGGCGCGAGACCGGGTCCTCTCCCGCGCCGAGGGTGGGGACCAATGAGCAGCCCGCTGCTGAGGGTCGAGAGCCTGTGCAAGGACTTCGGCGGCCTCGAGGCGGTCAAGGACGTCAGCTTCGAGGTGTGCGAAGGTCAGATCAAGGCCCTCATCGGACCCAACGGGGCGGGCAAGACCACCATCTTCAACCTCCTGACCGGCGTGCTGGCGGCCGACGCCGGCTCCGCTGTCTTCGAGGACCATCAGCTCCTCGACATGCGCTCACATGAGATCGCGGCGCTGGGCGTCGGACGGACCTTCCAGACCAGTCTGCTGTTCGACCAGATGACCGTGCTGGAGAACGTGATGGTCGGTCATCACCTGCACGGCAGGGCGAACATGATCACAGCGGCGCTGCGCATCTTCGGAGCCAGCGCGGAGGAGCGGCAGTACCGCAAGGTCGCCATGGAGGCACTGGAGCGGGCGAGCCTGGGAGACCTGGCGGGGCGGTCGGCGGCCGCCCTGCCCATAGGCCAGCGGCGGCTCGTGGAGGTGGCCCGAGCTCTGGCCGCGGAGCCCGACCTCCTGCTGATGGACGAGCCCGCAGCGGGCCTGAACATGCGCGAGACCGAGCGCATGGGCGAGATCATCCAGGAGATTCGCGACTCCGGCGTCACCGTGCTGCTGGTCGAGCACGACATGTCGCTGGTCATGCATGTCGCCGAGGAGATCCTGGTGCTCGACCGCGGCAGGCGGCTTGCCGAGGGTACGCCGCGCGAGGTCCGCAGCGACGAGCGCGTGCTCGCCGCCTACCTGGGGGAGGTCGCCGACTGATGCTGCGACTCACCAGCGTCGATGCCTCCTACGGCCGCGTCCAGGCCCTGCGTGGAGTCTCGCTGCACGTGGATGAGGGGGAGATTGTGACGCTCATCGGGGCGAACGGGGCTGGCAAGAGCACCACACTGGAGGTGATCTCCGGCTTGATCCGCGCCGAGGCGGGCGAGATCGCCTTCGCCGGACGCGCGGTCACCAACTGGCCGCCCGGCCGGTTGGTACGCGCGGGCATCTGCCACGTCCCCGAGGGCCGTGAGATCTTCGGCTCGCTGACCGTTCGCGACAACCTCGCGCTGGGCGCCTACTCACGCTGGGGCCGCGACGGCAGGGGCGAGGTCGCGGCCGAGATTGAGCGCCAGTTCGAGCGCTTCCCCCAGCTCGCAGAGCGGCGCGACCAGCTCGCCGGCAGCCTCAGCGGCGGCGAGCAGCAGATGCTCGCCCTCGCCAGAGGCCTGGCGTCGCGCCCGAAGCTGCTGATGCTGGACGAGCCTTCGCTGGGCCTGGCGCCGATCATCGCCCGCCAGTTCCTGGCCGAGGTCCAGGCGCTGCGCGAGGAAGGCCTGACCGTGCTGCTCGTCGAGCAGAATGCCCGCGCAGCCCTGCGCATTGCCGATCGCGGATACGTCCTGGAGACGGGACGAATCATCCTCGAGGGCACCGCTCGGGACCTGCTCGACAACCCTGAGGTGCAGCGCGCGTACCTGGGCAAGGAGTACGGCGATATCTGGGAGTAGAGACCGCCTGAGGACCCGGCGCGAGCCGGGCACGCGCCTGGCCGACAGAGCCTTTCCCGTGCGTCCTGAAACAGCTTGCAGTCCCCGACGGCGCGGAGGTGGGCGACCATGACCATGAGCCGTATCTGGAACGCCGAGCAGGAGACGATGCCGCGGGAAGAGATCACGCAGCTTCAACTCGAGAGGCTGCAGGTGACGCTCAACCGCGCGATGCGGCACATCAGCTTCTACCGCGAGCGCTTCGCGCCGCTGGACTTCGTGCCCGATGGTGTGCGCTCGCTGGAGGACCTTGCACGCCTGCCCCTGACCAGCCACATGGACCTGTCCGAGGGCTACCCCTACGGCTTCTTTGCGGTGCCGCTGCGCGAGGTCGTGCGCATCGACACGGCGCCGGGCCTGACCCAAAGCCCGGCGATAGCCGCCTACACCCGCAATGACCTGCAGCACTGGTCGGAGCTGGCGGCGCGAGTCATGGCGGCCGCCGGCGTCTCGGCCGACTCCGTGGTGCAGATCCCCTTCGAGACCGGCATGTTCGACGGCGGCTTCGGCTTCGTGCGCGGCGCGCAGCTCATCGGCGCCTCGGTCATCTCGGTGCCCGGCGGCGACTACCGCAAGCAGGTCCAGGTCATGCACGACTACCGGACGACCGTCCTCGTGGCCATGCCCTCCGATGCGCTGCACCTGGCCGATGAGCTTGAGCGCCAGGACATGGGTCCCAGGGGGCTGTGGCTCCAGCAGGCGCTGCTGGGTGGCGAGCCCTGGCCGGAGCCGACGCGCCGGCAGATCGAGGAGCGCCTGGCGGTCAGCGCTACGGACAACTACGGAGTGCGCGTCGCCGCCTGGCCGGGACTGGCTGAGGAGTGCCCGGCGCGGCAGGGACTGCACATCAACGAGGACTTCTTCCTGGCCGAGGTGGTGGACCCCGACACGCTGGAGCCACTCCCGCCCGGCGAGGAGGGTGAGCTGGTCATCACCACGCTCGAGAAGGAGGCCCTGCCGGTTATCCGCTACCGCACCGGCGACATCTGCGCCATGATGGTCGAGCCGTGCGAGTGTGGTCGCACCTTCGCGCGCATCACGCGGCCCTCGGCGCGCACCGATGACACCCTCGTCGTCCGCGGAATCACTATCCAGCCACGCGCCATCGGCGAGACCATCGAGCGCGTGTTGCGCACGACCACGCACCACCAGGTCGTGGTCGGCCGGGAGGGGTTCGACGACGTCGAGATCCGGGTCGCCGTCCCGGCCCAGCAGGCGGCGACGGAGCAGGGGCTGGTCAGGCTTGCCGGAGCGCGGGAGGAGATCGAGCGCGAGCTCGCGGCCACCCTGGGCCTGCCGGTGCGGGTTGCGGTCGTCGAGCGCTCGAGCCTCAACGGCCCCGACGGTGCACCCCAGGCCCTCGTGGATCTCCGCGGGCGTCCCCGGAGCTGACGGGCTCAGTGCGCCTCGAGGCGCAGCAGGCGCACCCGCTCGGGCGCGAAGCCAACTTCCAGTGCGCCCGCTCCCTCGGCGATAGCCGCGCTTAGACGCTCTCCAGAGAGCAGGTCTTCGGCGACGAGCACATCGCCCTTGAGCCCCATCGCCTCAGCGTCAACGGCGAGTGACGCGGTCAGCTCCTCCTCGGCGGGGTTGTACGCGCTCAGGTAGAGCGCGCCGTCCTCGCCCGGGCCCCAGCGTTCCACCATCAACGGCTCCTCGGCGCGCACGTGCGTGACCGGCCGCCACCCGGCGGCGGTGATCCGCTGCATCGAGGGCACATAGCGGGCGTTGAGCTCGGCCACGGGCGCGTACTGCTCCGGGGTCTCGAAGACCCGCAGGTTCCCGAAGGACGGATAGATGCCCCAGTGCGCGCAGAGGTTGAACCAGTACTCCATCTCCCCGGGGTCATCCTCGATGTTGTAGATAAGCAGCAGGAACGGCTTCGGACCGGCCATCGTGCGCTTCTGCGCCAGCCGCCCGTGCCCCTCGACGCCCATGACATCGAGGGCGAAGAAGTGAAAGCGCCGATTGGGGTGCACGCCGTTGGCGAATAGCAGCTTGCCACGCTCGTGCAGCAGGTCGCGCAGCTCCCAGAGGAACTCGAGCAGCGCGAAGCGATTGTCGATGACCGGCCGCCCGGTCACCAGGTCGTAGGTCAGCGGCACGCGCTCGGCCGCGAAGTGCTCGCGCCGGAAGCTGGTGAAGTCCCCCCAGTGCCCCAGTGAGTCCACGTAGGTGCCGTCAAGCTGCGGGATTTCCTCGTGCTGGCCGGCGACGTGGGCGAGCAGCGCCTTCGCCACCGTCGGCTCCTCGGAGTCGGCTGCCAGCCACGGGTTGGCGTTGAGCGGGAAGGTGATGGAGTTCCCTCCCCATGCGCTCTCGCGGATCTCGACCACCGGCTGTCCCTCGGCGTCGTGGAGCATGCAGCTCTCGATGATCGGCTTGTTCCCCCACCCGCGACCGCGCGGACCCTCGCCCGGCTCCCAGCCTCGGAAGATCTCCAGCGCCTCGGCCGGGCCGGAGGGCAACTCCTCAAGGCGCGTGATCTCCCGCTGGCCCGGGATGATGTACGGGCAGGTGGAGATGCCGTGCTCCTCGTCGAACTCCCACCCCCTCGGCCCGCCCTCGTGGAAGGCATAGTGCTCCGGGTCGGGCAGGTCGATGCGCGGCTGCCCGAACATCCACAGCCCCTCGCGCTCGGCGCGCTTCTCGAAGGCCCACGGGTAGAGCTCCTGGTAGCGGCGCGCGGCATCGCGCAGGCCCCAGGCCGGATCGATGCGGTAGATCACGAAGGCGAACGGGGCGCGGCTTTGCAGCTCCCCGGACGCCGCCGGGGAGAGGCCAAGCCTGAAGCGCACGACCCATCCCAGCTCCGCCGCCCACTCGAATGCGCAGATGCAGGGCCTATCAGCAGGCACCGCGAGTGACAGCCCCGCCTGCTCCGGGAGCGTGAGTGCCGAGAAGGTGAGGTCGTCCAGCCCCTGCTGTACCGGGCCGGGCTCCTCCTCCGCTCCGGCCTGCCAGAGCGGCACGCTCTCGTTGACGTCCAGCCCCCAGAGCCAGCCCGGAGAGCCCACGGGGAGTGCCGCGAGCACGTCCACGCCGCGGTCCTCGCCCGTCAGGTCCGCGATCTCGCCCCGGCACACGATGGCGTCGCCCTCCACCAGCCAGGTGGCCGAGACGCCCAGCCCGAGCTCCTCGCTCTCCCACTGCTGGCGAACGCTCCCCTCCCCGGTCGCCAGCTCCCCGGCCACGGGCACCATGTCGCCGCGCCAGGGCTGGACCCACAGCCCCGATCGCACCGCCGGGGCGGTCACGTCCAGGTCACCGACGCGAACCGCGGCCACGCCGCCGGCGTCATTGAGGCTGAGCGAGAGGCCGTCGCCCGTCCCCAGGGCGGGTAGCTCGGCCGTAGCTGTCGGGCGGTCCACGACGGTCACCTCCTCGCCGCGCTCGACCGAGATGTGCGCGTCGTCCCACCAGGCCGTGCCGGTGCCGTAGTGGCACAGGTACATGACGATGCTGGCGACCGGCCTGTCCGTGAAGACGGTGGCGGCCACCTTCGCGAAGTCATGGGTGCCGGGAATGCCGCCGGCGGAGACGGTCCGCCGGTGTCCTCCGGGCGGCTGCAGGTACAGGATGATGCGCGGCGCGGACCCGGCCACGTTCTCGGTCGCCGACATCGCCGAGTAGTCCACGCGGCTGCCCGGCGGCAGCGGTGGGTCGATGCGGACCGTCTGCAGCACGTTCCCGGTCTGGCCTTCGAGGTTCGTGAGCCGCACCGAGCGGTCGCCGCTCGCGGCGCGTGCCTGCTCCCAGGCGATCTCGCCGTCACTGCCGCGATGATTGAAGGACCAGCCTTCGGGAGCATCGTCGCCGGCCTCAAAGCCGGGGTTCGCGACCAGGTTCTGGGCGCCGACTGCGAGCTGGCAGGCGAACGCGATGGCAATCAACATGGACACGCGGAGCATCGTGCTGTAACCTCCGTGCGGGTGTGCTGCCAAAGGCCTGTGTAGAGTTCGCGGACGCTCCGGCAATACCTGTGCACCGTGCGCGAGGGACGGCAACCGGGCGCTGCCGCCGAAGGGGGTCCAGAGATGCGCGGGACAGTCGCACTGATGTGCATCATTCTGCTCGCCGCACCATCGTGCCTCGCAGACACCATCGAGGTCATCGATCTGCTTCACCTCGACGCCCGGGAGTTCGCGGCGTCGCTCTCCGGGAGCCCCGGATCGGTCGGGAACGCCCTGGCCGCCGAGGCGGCCGATTTCGCCGTCGCGGCGATGCACCACGTGGCGCAGCGCGCCACCACCCGCACCGGCTCCATGCAGCCGCAGACCTTCAGCCGGGGGCGCTCGGTAACCGGAGGCGGGGCGGACCTCTCGCACCTGCTGCCCGGGGGGCTGGCGGCGCCGCCCATGGCCGCGCCGAATCGCAACGGCCTTGTGGTCCGCGGGGAGCCGGAGGCCATCGACGAGCTGCGCGAGCTCATCGCCATGCTCGACGTGCCCACGCCGATGGTGAACGTGGAGGTGGCGATGGACGAGGTGAGCACCGCCCGGTCGCGGCAGATTGACCCATCGCTGCAGGCCTGGGGCTGGAGCGGCGACCTGTCGCTCGGGCGGCTGGGGGAGCCCGTGCTCGGCTTCCGCCTGGACGACCTGCACGCCGTGCTCGGGTACGGCGCGGGGTGGACGCAGCGCGCGGTCACGACCGCGGCCAACGTCACGGGCATGAGCGGCCAGCCGATGGTCATCTCGGCCGGTGAGGCGCGGCCCCGCATCGCCGGCGAGGTCTACTACGACCCCTGGGGCCGGCGCCGTGTGGAGTACTACACCGAGGCGGTCTTCGTGGGCGTCACCTTCTGGGTGCTGCCCACCGTGCACGCCGATGACACGGTGACCATGGTCCTCAGGCCGGTGCTATCCGAGGTCGCCGGCCCCGCGGCTCAGGTCGGCGCCGGAGATGTCATCCAGCGCACGCTGGTGGAGACCACAGTGCGCGTCCCCAGCGGCCGGTCGCTGGTCATCGGCGGGCTCGACCGCCGCCTCGATGAGCTGAGCCGCAGCTTCCCGGCCTCCATGGGCAAGATGCGCACCGACAACAGCTCGGTCATCACCGTTACGCCCACGATCGTGCGGATGCGGGGCACGGGCGGGTAGCGCTCAGTCGAGGTGCGGCTTGAGGCGCTCGCGAGCGTCGGGCGCGCTGATGCGCGCGACGTGCACCTGCTTGTGCCGCGAGGTCTCGCCCGAGAGCAGCGTCACGTCCGAGGCCGGCACGCCGAAGACTTCAGCGAGGTAGGAGCGCAGCTCGCGGTTGGCCTGCCCCTCCACCGGGGGCGCGATGAGCTTCACGGTCAGCTCCCTGCCGCGCCAGCCCACGACCTGGTTCTTCGGGGCGTTGGGGATGACCTTGAGGCGGATCGTGACGCCGGCGCCGGCCATGGGCGCCCCCTCACATCGACTGCAGCAGCATGACCGCCATCACCAGCCCGTTGTGCACCCCGTGCGCGATCATCCCCGGCAGCAGCGACCGGCTCCGCTCGTAGAGGTAGCAAAGCGTCACCCCGATCAGGCCGATCACCAGGAACGCCTCCGCGTTCAGGTGCACGGCGGCAAAGACGGCGGCACCGGCGGGGATCGCGTAGCGGGAGGGCAGCACCCGCCTCAAGCCCCCGTACACATAGCCGCGGAACATCAGCTCCTCCACGATGGGCGCCGCGATGCAGAAGAGGACGAAGTACGCGAAGATCTCCGCGGGACCCTCCGCGGCGCTGATCATGTCTTCCGTCGTCTGCGCCAGAGGGAGGCCTTCGCCCACGAGCAGCCCCGTCACCAGAGCGACGACCATCATGACCGTAAGGAAGACCGCGTAGCCCACGACCCCGGTCCCTACCAGGCGCAAGGCCCCGCGGAAGCGCATGCCCAGGAGCTTCAGCGGCCTCGCCCCACGCTGTTTCACGCGGTAGATGACCACGGCTATCGTGATGCCCGAGACCAGCAGGTACTGAATGCCCAGAACAAGAGGCCGCCCGAGCGGCCACTGCTCCGGACGCGGCAGATGGTCGATGGTCAGCGAGGTGAGCAGCCCGCCCACCAGCATCGCGCAGAGCAGCACTGCCACGCTCTCCGCCGCGTCGATGATGGTCCACGGAACGATGAAGGGCAGCCGGGCCACAGGCTCGGGCACGGTCAGCCCGCGCCTGAGCAGGAGCACCAGGATGGCTACCACGCCGATTAGGAGCAGCGCGCCCGACAGGAGCGCCACGCCGCCCAACCCCGCAGCGAAGCGGATCGACCGGGCCTCGCGCCGCTCGGCGACCCGGCGGGCGTGCTCCTCCCGGCCCATTCGCGTGTAGACGTCCTCGAGCACCAGGTCGGTGAGCCAGCCCCTGCGCTCGGCAATGACGCCGAGCTTCTCGCGCAGCACGTCCTCGTCGGGGTCAGCGCTGGCGTACGCCTCCGCCAGCGCATAGTAGTACTCGCTGCTGCCTTCATCGAGGCTGGCCGCCAGCGCGAACATGTCGCTCGAGTGCTCGTAGTAGCCGCGGTGGCCGTAGATGACGCCGAGCCGGTAGGCGGCGGCATGGTTGGGGCGGGCCACCAGCGTCCTGCGCTCCCAGGCGGCGACCGCACGCTCCCGCAGCCGCCATGCCTGGTCGCGCGATGCGAAGGGCAGCCGCCCGGCGAGCGTCTCCAGGGCCTCGCCCAGCCGCCAGCTCATATCGGCCTCCATCACCTGCTGCCGCGACAGCCGGTACCACCGCTCCGAGGGCAGCTCGGCGCGCCGCGTGTCGAGGCCGATGAGTGTGACCGCGGCCGTCAGCAGCAGGGCGATGAGCCCGATGCGCGGGAGCTGTCGCCGGAACTCCCCGATGGCGGGATGGTAGTGCACCTGGTGTCGCTCCTGTGGGTCGGGCGCAGCCGGATCACACGCCGCGAAGCAGGCGCACAAGCAGGTTGCGCACCACGATGATGATCAGGCCGGCGATGATGGGCGAGAAGTCCACTGGAACGCCGCGCTGGTAGCGGAAGAGGGCGTTGCGGATGGGCCGCAGCAGCGGCTCGGTGGCCGCGAAGCACATCCGCTCCACGGCTCTGAGCACCCGATGCGGGCGTCGCACGCGGACCCAACTGAAGATGACGCGCACCAACAGCAGGAGGAAGTAGACGTCCGTCGCGATGTTGATGGCGTCGATGATGTAGCCGGTGAGCACCTTGTCGTGGACCGGGGCGGCGTCCGGTCAGCCTCCCAGCTCTCTGGCGCGGTCGGCGGCGGCGGTGACGGCCTCAATGGCCGCCGCCCGCAGGGCGCGGGCCTCCAGCGCCGCGATCCCGGCGATGGTCGTGCCGCCGGGCGAGGAGACCATGTCCTTGAGCTTCGCCGGGCCGCCCTCATTGTCGAGGATCCAGCGCGCCGCTCCCAGCACGGTCTGTGCGGCCAGGCGTTGGGCCTGCCCGCGCGCCAGTCCGGCCCTGACGCCGCCGTCGGCGAGCGCCTCGATGAAGATCGCGACAAAGGCCGGGCCGCTTCCCGACAGCCCGGTCACGGCGTCGATCAGCCTCTCCTCGACGGCCACCGTCTCACCCGCCGCGGTCAGCAGCTCGACGACGAACGCCTCCTGCTGCTCGGTCACGCCCTCGCTAACCGCGTAGGCCGAGGCGGCCTCGGCGACCGTGCAGCAGATATTGGGCATCACGCGCACCAGGCTGGGCGCGGGGCCCGCGTACTCCCGCAAGGCCTCAAGCGTCACCCCGGCGGCAATGGAGATAAGGAGCTGACCCTCACGGAAGTCGTCGCGCACGTCGCGCAGCACCTCGCCGATGACCTGCGGCTTCACGGCGACCAAGAGGCTCTCGGCCGCCTCGACGACCGTGCGGTTGTCATCCGTGGCGAAGCAGCCGAGGCGCTGCGCCTCGTCGCGGCAGGACGGGCTGATGTCGGAGGCGATCACCTCGCGCGGCTCCAGGACATCGGCATGGACCGCCGCATTCAGCAGCGCCCGACCCATGACCCCGGTTCCGATAATCCCCAGACGGTATGTGCCGCCTTCGTTCATGACATGGCCTCAGAAGCGCACGGCGCCGCCTCAAAAGGGTCTCGTGCGCGTCTCCGCGGTCTCCTCATCCTCGTGCGGTCCGGGGCCGGCGCGCCCGGAGTTGATGGAGAGCCGCTCCACCGGCACGTCGAAGGGCGAGCAGATGAACACCGAGCGCGCGACCTTCTTCATGGAGCCACTGAGCCCGTAGACCACTCCGCCGAGGAAGTCAACGATCCGCCGCGCCTCCGGCTCCGGCACCTCCTCGAGGTTGACGATGACGGGCATGTGGTCCTTGATCTGCTCGGCCACCTGCGGCGCCTCGTCGATGGTCTGAGGCTGTGCGCGGATGATCGCCATCCCGCTAAACTCGCTGCGGTCGGTGCGAAGGGGGTAGACGCCCGGCTCGTCGGGGGCCAGACCCAGGTCGCCAAACTCGCGATCGAACTCAAGGTCTTCCCCGTTGAGCCCCTCCCCAAACCCGAAGAAGTCCAGGGCCGCGGCCACGAAGCGGTTCGACATCATGCATCCCTCCTGTGCTGGTGCAATGCCGGCTGTGAGTGTTGCTTCGTCGATGTCGCAGCCCCGCCGCTGTGGCGTGCGGCGGAGCCAAGCCGATTGTCTCTAGTGGCGCGGGCCGAAGATCGCGCTTCCCACCCGCACGAGCGTCGCGCCCTCCTCAACAGCCACCTCGAAGTCGCACGTCATCCCCATCGAGAGGTGTCGCAGATGCTCAGCCGCAACTCCGTCGTCCACCAGGCGCTCCCGCAACTCGCGCAGCCGGACGAAGTAGGGCCGGTTCTCCTCGGGATCCTCGCAGTAGGGCGGCATCGTCATCAGCCCGACAAGCCGCGAGTGCTCCAACTCCGCCAGCGACTTCGCCAGCGGCAGGGCCTCCTCCGCCGCGAGCCCGAACTTGCTCGCCTCTCCGCTCACATTCACCTGCAGTAAGAAGGGTACTTCACGCTGCGCCGCCGCGGCGCGCTTATCCAGCTCCCGGCCGACTCTCTGGCTGTCGATCGAGTGGACGAGACTGACGAAAGGCACGATGCCGCGCACCTTGTTCGTCTGCAGATGGCCGATGGCGTGCCATCGCACCTTCTCATCGGCCAGCGCCTCCGCCTTCTCCATCATCTCCTGGGCGTAGTTCTCGCCCAGGTCGGCGGCACCGGCATCCACCGCCGCCCGGATCTCATCGAGGCTCCGGGTCTTGGTGACGGTAACGAGGTGCACGTCCCCCGCCTCACGGCCGGCGCGCTCCGCCGCGTCCACGATGCGCCCCCGCACCTTCCCCAGGTTGTCCGCGATCTGGCTGTAGCGCAACTCAACGCCGCTCTCGGCTTACTCCTCGTCGTCGCTGAAGTCGATGACCCAGCCGCCCAGGTCCTCCTCCTTCTTCTCTTCCTCGTCCGGCTCGGACTCGGGCTCCTCACTGAGCTCGAAGGACAGGTCGGCGAAGTCAACGTCCTCGGCCTCTGGCGCTTCCTCGGCCTCTTCCTCAGGCTCGGATACGGCCTCCTCCACCGGCTCGAAGAGCGGCGCCTCCTCGGCGGGCTCCTCGAAGCCAGGCACCTCCTCCGCTTCCTCCTCGACGACGCCTTCTGCCTCGATCTCGTCCGGCGGCGGCGGTGGGGGCGGCGGCGCGAAGGCCGGCTCCTCGGCGGCGGGCGCCTCCTCCGCAGCGGGCTCAGCGGCCTCCTCCTCCACGGGCTCCTCCAGGCTCGGCGGTGGGGCGGGCTCCTCTTCCTCCTCCGCGACCTCCTCGGGTGGCGGTGCTGGAGCCGGCTCCTCCCAGTCCGCGTCCGGGACGCCGGCGGGCATCTCTTCCTCCGCCCCGCCGACGAACTCCTCCTCGGCTCCTATCTCGGCCTCGCCCCCGAGCACCAAGGCAACAGCCTGGGCCACCGTACACGCAGGCTGGCCCTCCAACATGTCAATGGGTTCACCGCACGAGACACAGTAGGCGGCATCCTCGGGGTTTGCCGCGCCACACTCGGGGCAGACCGTGCCGCCGATCTCGACCTCCAGAGGATAGAAGCAGCGGAGGCATGCAGCGCGGGTTGAGTCATTCTCGCATCCGCAGCGACTGCAGTAGATCGCCGCCACAGTAATTCCACCTTACCGGCAGGGCGTAGCCGAAACCACGCCGAGTATATCCGAACGCATATGCACTGTCAAGCAGGGCGCCTCCAAGGGCCACGACGGGCCGCCAGGCGCCAGTTCGCGAGGAGCGGACGCGCCGCCATCAGGCGGGCTGGACGGCGAGCAGCGCCTCGCGCAGCGAGTCGAAGATGGCCCTCCCCGGCCCCGGCGCGTCGAGCGCGCGGGCATCGCCCCAGGCCTCACGGCGCCGCCGCGACCAGGGCCCGCCCAGGTCGGCCGGGACCTGCCGCAGGAAGCTGGCGCGCTCGGGGTGCGGCATCATCGCCATGACCCTGCCATCTGGACTGCAGATGCCCGCGATGTTCTCGACCGCCCCGTTGGGGTTGATCTCCGGGCGATCGTCAACCGTCCCATCCGCATCGCAGTATTGGAAGACGATCTGATCGTTCTCCCGCAGGCGCTCGACCAGCTCGGAGTCACGCGTCGTGAAACGCCCTTCGCCGTGCGCGATGGGGATGGGGATGACCTCGCCCGGCTGCATCCGCGAGGTCATCAGGCACCGCTCGGGCTCACAGGCGAGCTTCACGAACAGCCACCGGCAGCAGAAGCCACTGATGCGGCGAGACGGGTCGGGCCGGTTAGGCGCGAGCGCCATCTCGACGTCGCCGGTGTGCAGGCCCGGAATCAGCCCGGCCTCCACCAGCACCTGGGCGCCGTTGCAGATGCCCATGGCCGGCTTCCCCGCCTCCACGATCTCGGCCATCATCCGGCCCACCACCGGCTCCTTGGTGGCGATCACGCCGGAGCGCACGCGGTCCTGGTACGAGAAGCCGCCGCCGACGATGTACGCGTCGTAGTCACCCAGCGCCTCAGGGGGCAGGTTCCAACGCAGGACATCGCAGTGCATGCCCGCGGCCTCGGCCGCCCGCTTCGTCTCCCACTCGCAGTTCGAGCCGGGGAACTGCACCAGGGCCACACGTGCTGCCGCCATCTGTGACACCCGTCTCCCTTCGTTAGATGCTCAATCCGGGAGGTGATTTCGGCGCGGCCCGCGCGAACACCTCTCCTTCACGCGGCCACCAGGTGCGCTCGAAGAGAGGTCTGCCTGTGCTGATCGACGGAACGCTCGGGGCCGCCGGGGATGAACTGGGGAACTGCTTGGCCCGGCCATCACAGATCGCCGCGACCCTGCGCTTGCGGCGAGCATCGGTGCTCACCGCCTCGGGGGTCGGCCATTGAGCGTACATGCAAACACCGCGCGGTCTGCCCCGGGTCAGGACGACCCGCTACGGCCCCGATCGGGCCTCAGCCAACCTCCGCGCGCTGCTCGATGGCATCGCGGATAGTGCTGCAGAGGATCCTCAGCTTGAATGGCTTCGTCAGTGTTGCGAATGCTGTGGGCAACTCGGGCGGATCGGCCTCGCCCGTGGCGACGATGACCGGCACGCGGCGCAGTCTCGGCTCGGTGCCCATGCACCGCAGCAGGTCCACGCCCGACATGTCCGGCATGTGAAGGTCGAGGAGGACGGCATCCGGTGGGCGCCGTCGCGCCATGTTCAGGGCCTCTCGGCCGCTGTGTGACTCCCGGATCTCGTAGCCGTTCCTCCCAAGGGCGATGCGCAGCAAGGTGGTGATGTGAGGGTCGTCATCCACCACCAACAGACACGGCCCAGTCATGGGTCCATCACGTCCGGCCAGGTCAATGATGATGCCAAGCTGCCCGTGCGCGTACACGGGGGTGTATTTTACCCGGCATTACTGTCACTCAACCGCTGATACAGCTCCCGCCACTGATCGTCTGTGAACGAGGGCGGTAGCGGTACGCGGCGCCCCTCGTACACCGACTGGAGCGCGCCGATCAAGGCATTGAATGTCGCCCTCGCCGTCTCGAACCGGTTCAGGTGCGGATCGCCTCCATCGAGCCACTCGGCAACGGCCCGTGTGAAGTCCCGCTGGCCCTCGCGCTGCTGGTTGGTCCAACTGCTCTCCCCGTGTACCGGCTCGGCCATGCCCTGGGCCTGGTACCACCAGCCACCGTTCTGCGTGACGTAGATGCGCCCCTCTCGCCCCAGGATGTCGAAGTGCAGGTGCATCCAGAAGCTCTCCTCTTCCGGCGTCCCGAGCGCATCCACGTCGCAGTCGAACAGCGCCCTGACACCACCGGGGAACCAGTACTCCGCGAATGTGTGCTCCGGGGCCCGGTGGTACGCCTTGTAGCCGGTCTCATCGACGCCCCACGCCATCGCCCACACGGCTTGGGGCTCCACGTCATCCATGAGCAGCAGCAACAGGTCCATGGTGTGCGGGCCCATGCTCATCAGGTTGCCCTTCGTGCTGGCGCGGACCAGGTACACCTCGCCGATCTCGTCCATGGCGCGGCGGATGTGGCCGTCCCGCCACTGCGGGAAGTAGCGCCGCTGGCAGTTGACGATGATTTTCATGCCCGACTCATCGCGGATGCGCTCCAGCTCCGCGATCTCCGAGGGCAGGATGGCGATGGGCTTCTCCAGGATCGTGGCCTGCACGCCGGCCCCTGCCGCGCATTCGGCCTCCCAGACGCGGTTGCCCGGCTGGGTCACCACGTGGACGACGTCGGGCCGGACCTCGGCCAGCGCGGTCTCGTAGTCCGTGAAGCCCGCCTCAATACCGTGCTCGGCGGTGAACGCTTGAAGCCGCTCCTCGTCGAGGTCACACGCGGCTACCAGCTCCATGCTCTCGATCTCGGCGTAGACCTCAGCGTGCGCGCGGGCCCGCGGCCCGCAGCCCAGGATCAGCGATCTGTACTGCGCCATCGACATCCCTTCCGTCATACGGCGGTCGCGGACAGATGCCCGTTGCTGCCTCACAGGACACATCAGATGGCAGCTATTCGCGCTCGAGGCCCACACACCTCCGGCAGGTTGCGCCGCGGGAAGCGGGGAATGCTGCCGGACCAGTGTTACACTAGCGAAGGGGACTGATCGTGATGTCTGATACGGTGCGCGTCGGGATGGTCGGCTGCGGCGGGATCGCCGGGGCCCACCTCAACGGCTACGAGGCACTGACGCAGGCGGGCTACGAGAGGTGCGGCGTCAGCGCCCTCTGCGACGTTAACGAAGAGAACGCCAACGCCATGGCGGATCGCGTGGAGCAGAGCTTCGGCTCGCGGCCGGCCGTCTTCGCGACCGCCGACGAGATGGTCGAGGCCGAGGCGGCCGACGCGGCGGATATCTGCCTGCCGCACGCCTACCACCACACGGCCGCGGTGGCATGCCTCCAGGGCGGCATGCACGTGATGGTCGAGAAGCCCGTAGGCATCACCGTGAAAGCCACGCGCCGGATGATGGAGGCCGCGGCAGCCGGCACCGCCCGCTCGGGCGGCGACCTGGTGATCGCCGGAGCCGAGCAGATCCGCCGCTGCATCGGCGCGCGCGCCATCGAGTGGGCGATCAACGACCGGCGTATGTACGGACACCCGGTCTTCTTCAGCCAGGAGGTCTTCTCGGGGGCCCCGTTCGACCGCAGCTCCTACAACATGGCCTGGCGCGCACTGAAGCTGCTGGGCGGTGGCGGGCAGATCCTCGACGGTGGTGCCCACTTCGCGGACATGATCCAGCACGTCTTCGGACCCGTGGATGAGGTCGTGTGCACCATGCGCACCATCGACGACACCATCATCGACCTGCCGGACGTGGACGCACAGCCCGTGGACGTCGAGGACTACTGGACCGCGACGCTGCGCTGGGAGAGCGGCCTGATCGGCCATTGGGCCTGGTCCAACCACGCCTGGGGCCGCAACCTCAGCACGCGCATGTACTACGGAACTGAGGGCTCGTTGGCCGATCGCCAGGAGTGGCAGCACCCATTCCAGTTCGGTGCGGACCTGACCCTGTGCGACGGCACCGAAGTGCCGTACGAGGAGATCGAGCAGCAGTACCTGGCGTCGCTCTCCGAGGACGAGAAGAGCCGGCTCTTCCCCTATGGCATCACCGACGGTATCGCCATCGAGTGCTGGGACTTCGTGGAGGCGGTGGCCGAGGGCCGCGACCCCGAGATCGGGGCCGAGGAGGCGCTGCAGGCCAAGTCGCTGTGCTTCGCGCTCTACGAGTCCGCCGAGGCGAATGCGCCCGTGAAGGTCGCCGACGTGCGCGAGGGGCGCGTCAGCGCCTACCAGGATCCCATCGACGAGTACTGGGGGATCTAGCCACACGGGCCGACCTCGCTCCCCCGCGCCATGATACGGAGGTGCCCGCTGATGGAGGCCTTCGCCGACCAGATACGCCAGAGGGTGCACGCGCGCTATCCGCTGGTCTACGTGCAGTCGCTGGAGGAGCAGCGGGTGGAGGAGCAGCTTGCCGGCCTGGCTGAAGAGGAGGGCTATACGCTCCACACCTGGTCCTGCACGCAGGGCTTTGATGGGCGCGGGCAGGGCGCCGACCCGCTCCAGGCGCTGGACGAGATCAGCGGCTGCGAGGAGAAGGCGATCTTCCTGATGAGGGACTACCACCCGTTCATCGGGGCGCCGGGGCAGACGAACCCGCAGATCTGCAGGCGGCTACGGGATCTGGCGCAGGAACTGGCGTCGAAGAGCGTGACTGTGGTCTTCGTCTCCCCGGCGGCGCTGGTGCGGGTGCCTGAGGAGCTGGCGGACGACATCGTGGTGTTGGACTTCCCGCTCCCCGCCCTGGCGGAGCTGGGGAGCATCCTGGACCGGCAGACATCCAACCTCCGCAGCCGCGTGCACCTGGACGCCGCGACGCGCGATCGGTTCCTGCGCAGTCTTCTGGGACTGACCGCCAAGACCGCCGAGCGTGCGATCCGGCGTGCAATCGTCAACGACGGCCGCCTGGACGATGCGGACATCGTACTGGTGCAGGAGGAAAAGCGGCAGGTCATCCGGCGCACCGGAGTGCTGGAGTACTACCCCGCGGAGGAGACCATCCAGGACATCGGCGGGCTGGACCTGCTGAAGGGCTGGCTGCGGAGCCGTGGCCGGGCATTCACCGAGGAGGCGCGCAGGCACGACCTGCCCTGGCCGCGCGGACTGGCCTTGATCGGTGTGCAGGGCTGCGGCAAGTCCCTGGTGGCCAAGTCGATCGCGTCGCTGTGGCAGCTTCCGCTGCTGCGCTTCGACGTCGGCCGCGTCTTCGGCGGTCTGGTGGGCGAGTCGGAGGCGAACATCCGCACCGCCATCAACGTCTCGGAGGCGCTGAGCCCCTGCATCCTCTGGATCGACGAGCTGGACAAGGCATTCGCGGGGCTGCGCTCGTACCAGGGCGACTCGGGCACACAGATGCGCGTGTTCGGCTCCTTCATCACCTGGCTGCAGGAGAAGCAGAGGCCGGTCTTCGTGGCGGCGACGGCCAACAACCCGCAGGAACTGCCGCCGGAGCTGCTGCGGCGCGGGCGCATCGACGAGACCTTCTTCGTGGACCTGCCAAGCCAGCCCGAGCGGGAGGAGATCTTCCGGGTGCATCTGGGCAAGCAGCGGCAGGACCCCGCCAGGTTCGACATCCGCCGGCTGTCGGAGGCGACCGAGGGCTTCAGCGGGGCCGAGATCGAGCAGATCGTCATCGACGCGCGCTTCCTGGCGTTCTTCGAGGGCACGCAGGCCGAGACCGAACACCTCGCGGCCCAGATCGCCGGTGACCCGGAGCGTGACATCGAGCCCTTCGTGCCTCTCTCGTCCATGATGAGCGAGCAGATCGAGGAGCTTCGCGCCTGGTCGGTGGGACGCGCGCGCCGCGCCTCTCGCCAGGAGCCGGGGTCGATCCCCGAGATGCCAGCGGGAGGGCGCAGAGCCATCGATCTGTGACGTCCCCGCCCCGCTGACCCCTTCCCGTTCGTCGAGAACAACCTGGCCGCGCCTCGTGCCGGGCAGGTCTCGTCGGCCGTACAGAGAAGTATGTACACGAAGCCCAAGGCGCAGCGAGGGGGGTCCTTCATGCGTTGGATCGATGCCGGCATCCGCACGGGATTGCTCCTTCTGCTCGCCGTTGACGCCTGCGCGTTCACCGTCCGTGTCACCTCGTCGCCGACCGGCTCCGAGGTCTGGGCCTCGCCGGTCGATCAACCCGTTATGTATCGCAAGGGCACCACGCCCTGCGAGATCGAGCTCTCGGGCGAGGGCGCGCCGCACGCGATCCTCATCCGCAGGCGCGGATACTTCGACGCCTACCACTACGCCGAGGCCGACACATCGCAGATCGACGTGGCGCTGCCCTCCAGGGATGACGCGGGCAACTGGCTGCGCCTGCCGGGTATCCATCAGTACCTCGACATCGACGTGGAGCCTGCGCCCGCCATGAAGCGCTACGAGCGGCGCTCGCTGCTCGCGGGCCTTCCCGTCTGGCTCGAGCACTTCTGCGGGTGGGCGCCGGACGCGTCCGCCTTCGCCGCCTCCGGGTCCGAATGGGGGCACGATCTCGTCGAGGCCGGGCTGGCGCAGGACGAAGAGGCATCGGTCTCTGACCTCTGGTGGGTCCCGGTGGACGGCGAGCCGGTGCTGGTCCATCGCTGGCTCGGCGAGGACCCGTACCGCAGCTTCACCATGAACGCTGAGTTCACGCCGGACCCGCGCTGGCTGGCGCACTCGGCTGCGGTGGGCGAGCGCGAGGAGATCCACCTGTGGTGCTCAGCCACCGCCGAGTCGCGCGTCATCGCCTCCGACGAGAACGAGACGCTCTACTGCCCGCGCCCGTCGCCCGACGGCCGGCTTATCGCCTGCGTCGCCGAGACGCTCATCGACGACCTGCGGCGGGACCTGGTCCCCCATCGTCCGGTCGAGGAGCCTGCCGCCCGCGTGGAGATCATGCACCACGACGGCGCCGGGCGGCGCGTCCTCGTGGAGGGCGTCCACGAGTGGAACGACCCGGTCTTCTCGCCCGATGGACGCCGTCTCGCCTGCGCCATGGCGGACGGCTCCGTCACCGTGGTCTCGATCTCCGGCGAGCCGCGCACGGTCATCCGGCAGGAGCACTGGCGGCCCGCGGCCAATCCCATCTGGTCGCCCGACGGCCGCCGGGTCGCCATCCTCTGCAGTTGCGGGGATGACAAGCCCGGCATGGGCGGTGGCTTCGGCGGCGGCGATGCCAGGCGGACGTTCTGGGCCCGTATCGACGGCTCCGAGAGCGGCTTCATCCGCGGCGGCCGCGCGATCCAGTGGTTCGACGATGCATCGCTTCTCATGGTCCTGCGGGGCTTCGACCCCACGGCCGGGCGCAGTTACGGGCGCGTCGCGGTTGTCGGGCTCGACGGCGCCGTCCGCCGCGTCCTCATCGAGCCCGAGACGATCCATCCCACGGAGCACGTCCGGGTTGAGCGAGATTCGCTGCCCGGTTCACCGGAGAAGGTCCCGCCCCGACTTGATCTCGGCCTCGCGCCAACCCTACCCACGGGGGGTGCCGCACAATGAAGCGCGCCATCATCTGCCTGATCGCCATCACCGCCGCCGTCGCCGCATTCGCCGACTTCCCGGAGCCGAGGAACCTGCCGCTGCTCGCCGGGTACTGCGAGCTCGACGAGGCCGAGACCGCGGCGCTGCTCGACCGCGGCCTGCTGGTGCTCGATGACATCTGCGAGACCAACCTCTACTCGTGCTACTACGGCCTGTACCTCAACGGCCCACCGGTCTACGTCACCTCCGACGCGATGCTCTACCTGTGGTACGAGGCCCATCGCAGGGCCCTCATGGCCGCGGAGGAGCAGATCCTCAGCCCACGGCTCTCAGAGTTCGTCGAGGGACTCTTCGAGCAGACACAGGCGCTGCGGGCTGCGGCCGATGACGGCCGCCTGCGCGAGAACGCGGTGATGCTCGCGGTGGTGCGCAGGCTGCTTGACCCCGGCTGGGAGCCGCCCGGGGAGATCGCGGCGCAGGTTGCCGCCGAGGTCGGGCTCGTCATGGACCACTCCCGGGTCGGCGTCTACCCCGAGGACGACTACACCCAGTACGAGGTGCGCGGCTACTACACCACCAGCGAGGAGCTGTCGCGCTACTTCCGGGGCGCGAAGTACCTCGCCCGCCGGGTCTTCCGCGTCGCAGATCCGAACCACCCCGGCGACGCGGCCCGCGAGCTGGGGCGGGCGGCGTTCCTTGCGCTCGCCATGCGCGAGGGCGAGGGACTGCGCGCGCTCTACCGGGGCATCCACGACCTGCGCGGCAACCTGGCCGGCCCGACCGACTCCATCGCGCTGGACCTGCTGGCCGACGCCTGCGCGGCGGCCTGGGGCGAGGGCTGGTCGCGGGAGGACATCGGCGACCTGCAGGGCCTCCGCGCCGAGCTGGCGGATGACCGCTATCCCACCACGCGCATCAACACGCGCGTCTCCTACGATCCCTCGGAGATGATGGCCGGCAAGAAGATCGTGAGCGTGTTGGGCGAGCACTACATCCCCGACAGCGACCTCTTCATGCACACCTGCGAGCCCGCGATCATGCACCGCCACCTGCCCACCGGCCTCGACGTCGCGACCGCACTGGGCTCGCATGAGGCCGCCCGCAAGCTGCGCGAGGTCGCTGCGGAGTTCCCACAGGTGGTGCCCGCCGCCCAGGAGTTCGGCCCACGGATGACCGGCGACAGCGTCTACGGCGCGTGGCTGGACACGCTGCGCGCGCTCTTCGATGAGCCGGAGGGCATGCCGCGGTTCGCGCAGACGCCCGCGTGGGATGACAAGCAGATCAACGCCTGCCTGACGAGCTGGGCGCACCTGCGGCACAACTACATCCTCTACGGCGCGCAGGCGTACACCGTCTGCGGTCTCGCGTCCGGCGGCGGCATGGTCGAGCCCCTCCCGCAGTTCTTCGCCAGCTATGCCGCGATGTGCGGCGCCCTGCACGACCGCCTCGCGGAGGCGGGGCTCGAGGGCCGCGCGCTGACGGTTCTGCAGGCGCTACAGGCCAAGGCAGAGACCTTCGAGCGCTGTGCCGAGGATCAGCTCGCAGGCCGCGACACCTCCTGGGCGGACGGGCAGATCCACGACTTCGCGAGCTTCATCAAGGGCGTGTACTTCGACAGCCCGCTGGTCATCGCCGACGTCGCCACGAGCTCTGAGACCGGGCAGGTCCTGCACGCGGCATCCGGGCCCTTCCACCCCATCGTGGTGCTGGCCGAGGAGGATGGCCGCTGGTACGGCGCGGTCGGCTACGTCGGCTCCTACTACGAGATCGTCGAGCCGCGGTTCGGCCGCATCACGGACGAGGAGTGGAAGACGCGCGTTCAGAGCGAGTACGCCCGCCCGGAGCCGCCCGAGTGGCTCGCGTCACTGTATGGCCCGGTGCCGCCCGAGCAGGTGGCGATCCGCGAGCGCCTGCGCGAGATCGAGGAGCTGCTGCGCGATGATCTCGACGCGGGCGTCGCGGCTGCCGAGCAGCTCATGGCCGAACACCGCGACACCGAGTGGGAGCCCGCGGCCGCGCTCATCGCGGCGCAGGCGCTCAACGAGGCCGAGCATTACCAGCGCACCGTGGGCCTGCTCGCGCATCTCGGTCGCATGTACGGCTGCGATGCCCGCGACGCGGCGCGCAAGGTGCTGCAGCATGCGGAGTGGCACGTGAATCACCAGGAGCGCGAGCAGGCCGCGGTGGAGACGCTGGAGGAGAAGCTGGCGCCCACGGCCCCCCGCGAGGGCCTCTCGCCGGAGGAGGAGGTCGAGCGCCAGGACCGCCGGGCGGAGATACTCATCCGGGGCACCGGCAGCCACCCGCACATCATGGGGGTCAAGCCCGAGGTCTGGCGGCGCATCCTCGAGGAGTGCCCGCGATCGCACTACGCGCCGGTGGCGAAGCTTGGGCTCGTGATGGCGGACGTCGATGAAGGCCGGCTCCACGCCGCTGCCGACCCCGAGGTGCTGGTGGCGGAGATGGCGAGGGACGCCCGCCCCAAGGTGGAAGCGCTGGCTGAGGAGTACGCGGGCACGCCGTTGGAGCTTGCGACGCGCACCATGTACGTCGGGACCTTCGCGCTGGCCGGCGAGTACGCGGACGCCTGGGAGCGTGTCAAGCCCCTGCTCGAAACGGAGCCGCTCGATGCGGGCCCGTACAGGCCCGCACTGGAGCTCGCGGATGAGGTCTGGCGCTTCAGCGGCTGGCCCTTCACCCAGATCGACCCACGAGAGCTCGTGCAGGACCTCCTCGAGCCGCTCGCTTCCTCCGCTCTCGCCGATGGCGACGTTGCGCTCCTGCGCGACATCGTCTCAGTCGCGAGGAGACACAATCTGCCCGACTACGGCGGCAGCACCTGCGAGATGCTGGGCACTATCGAGTACTTCTGCGCTGAGCCCGACGCCTTCAGCGACCTCGCCCCCCTCATCGCGTGGCGCTACTCGCGGGGCGTAATCGAGCGGCCGGGCCTTGAGGAGATGCGGGGCATGCTGCAGGTCGCCGGGCAACACCCGGGCACGAAGACCGCCCGCGCGGCCCTGGTCTGGGTCAACTACATGGCCCTGCTCCATGGGGAACAGCCCGGCTTCGCGCAGGTCGCGCGGGCCGCGGGCGAGCGCCTCGCTGAACAGTACCCCGACTCGCTCGAGGACCTGCTGGTCCGGCTCGACCGCTTGAACCGTGAGCGCCGGTGGGACGAGGCGATGCCGCTGTATGAGCGGCTGCAGGAGGCGATTCGGGAGCGCTTTGCCAGCCTTGACGCGATGCCTGAACCGCTGCGAGATGCCGTCCCCATCCAGAGCCCCGCTGAACACAAAGCCCGCCACGAACATGCTCTCGCCGCGCGCCGCGAGCAGTGGGGCGAGCTGGTCGAGGCCGCGGGTCTGCCCGAGGACTACCTGGCCGAGTATCGCCAGGGGCAGGAGATCGTCGAGGACCTATTGGAGCGCATCCCCGAGCGGGGCCTGGACATCCTCGTGGCCCACGGGGGGCCGGGAAGTATCCCGCTGATCGCCGAGCGCATCTTCGATGCCCACCCGGATGATCCGCGTACCTTCGAGCTGCGCTGGCAGCAGGGGGCGCGCGCTGACCTGCTGGCGATCGCCGCCGCCGGGCCGGATGCGCCGCACTTCGACGACGCGGTCGGCAAGTTCGCGAGCACGTATCCCCGCCTGAGCTACGACCGCTCGCTGCGCGAGGAGCTGGTCGCCTGCCGCCGCGAGGCGGACGAGCACCGGGGCACCGTGGCCGAGGTGCTGGCACTGGAGTGTGCCGGGCGCGCGTACCTGCGCAATGACCGCCCCGAGCAGGCCATCGAGTTCCTCGATGAGGCGCTTGGGCGGATCGAGGAGGGCCGGCCGCTGCGCGAGCGCCTCACGGATGTCCTCGCAGCCGCCCGGCGGCAGGTCGCGGCCAAGCATGGAGCGCGGGCGGAGAAGGTGTGGGAGCTGGAGCTGGCGGTGGAGCAGCCGGGGACGCAGGGGGCCTACGCGTCAGGCCTTCCGTCCCTGCACGGCAACCGCATCCTGCTGGGTGGCGAGTCCGAGGCGGGCGGTCACGCGCTCCTCTGCCTGGACGCCGGCGATGGTGATCTGTTGTGGCACGCGCGGACCGCCGCGCCGCGGCAGATCGTGGTGGAGGGCGACGCGGTCATCGTCGCGACCGGCGCCGGCCTGGTCCACTGCGTCGAGCTCACCACCGGAGCCATTCGCTGGACCCACGAGATGGGCATCAGCCAGACCGGCGCGGTCTCCTGCGATGCGCGTGGCGGCGTGGTAACCGCCCTCTGGGATCAGGGCCTGCTGGCCGCACTCGATCTGCAGACCGGGGAGGCGCGGTGGCGCATCGACATGCTCCCGCCGAACACCCGCTATGGCCTGCAGCCGGCGGTCATCCACGGCGACCTCGCCTACGGATGGGATCGGTCGGGGCGGCTTCGGGCATTCCGCCTGGCGGACGGCTCGGACGCGTGGACCTGGAGCGCGGCCGAGCTGATCGACGACGAGCTGCGACCCGGCGACGTGGTGCCGTCGGCGCCGGTGGTCATCGGCGGGAGGCTGCTGGCGGGGCTCGGCGGCCGCACTCGGCTCATGACCGCGCTCGAGCCCGCCACCGGGGAGGTGCTCTGGAGCCGCGGTTGGCGCTTTTCCGATAGCTGGCCGGTCTGGCTGCCGATGGTGCCGCTCTCAGGCGACCGCTTCCTCGCCCGCACAAGCGAGAGCGTGGTCCTGGCCTCGGTCGCAGACGGGCGCGTGGGCTGGTCCATCCCCGGCGAGGATGTGCGCGCCATCGTGCCGGTCGGAGACCTCCTGTTCGTCGCCGCGGGCCGAGAGCTCCTGGTCGCCGACGCGCGGCTGGGGGAAATCGTGGCGCGCCTGCGCGACATCGATGCCTCGCATGGCCTGAGTGCTCGGAGAGAGGGCGACGGCATCCGCATCTGGGCCGCCTCAGCCGACGCCATCACAGCCTGGGACGTGGCCCTCCCGCCCGAGATCCTCGCCAGGGACTGAGCCTGGGGTCGGCGGAAAGCCGATCACGCGCGATCCCTCGCCCCGGGCATGGCGGCGGTGCTTCGTCAGGGGCCGGCGACGACGAGGCGGTTCATGGGCGGGTAGCGGTCCTCGGAGACCAGCTCGCGGCCGGCCCGGGCGCCGTCCGCGCACTCCCGGTAGACGAGCACGCGGTAACCTGGTCGGCCGCGTACCAGGCGGTGACACTCCCCGGGCAGCAGGTGGGGATCGATGCGCAGCACCTCGCCGGGCGGCAGCACCGCCCGCACCTGCGTGCGCACCGCCGCCAGCGGACCGCGCCGGCGGCCCAGGATCGCGATGCCCAGAGAGTCTGCGGCCGGCCGCGCCTCGATGCGGACCGGCCACGCGTGGGGGTTGCGCAGGCGCAGGTCGATGTCGTACTGAGCGACCGCCGCATCGCGCCCGAGGGGCGCGTAGTGCGGCGCCCAACGGTGGCGGTGCCGCTCGACGACCTCCAGCCCCGCGATGAGCGCCGCGTTGTAGAGCGTGGTCGAGGTCTGGCACACGCCGCCACCCCACGCCGGGCGCATCTCACCGCCGTAGCTCACGGGCGCCTTGAGATAGCCCCGATCCGCCGTCCAGGGGCCCACCGTGCGGTTGAAGGACAGCACCTCACCCGGCTCGATGACCGCACCGTGCAGCGCCCGTGCCGCGCGCAGGGCGTTGAGCCTCTGGTGCTCGCTCCGCGCGTCGAAGGGTGTCCGGTAGCTGCCCATGACCGCCTGGCGCGGCGGCATCCCGGCCAGCGCCGCCAGCGCCACGACGATCAGCGCGCCCGTTGCCCACGCGAACCTGGTCATAGACGCTCGCCCTGCTGACTACGGCAGGATCACGATCTCGTCCGCTGTGCCGTTCGCGCGCAACCGCGGGTCATACATGTTGTAGGCGGTGGTCGGCATCGCGCAGTACCGCCCCGGCACCTGGGCCTTGATCCGGTAGGTGAGGGTCCTCGTTCCCGCCGGCAGCTCCCGCAGGGCGAAGGCCATCAGCTCGTCGCGTACCACCTGATCGGCCCACCACCAGTCCCACTCCCAGATCGGCACGCTGCCGCGCTCGATGATCTCGCACCCGGCGGGGATGGGGTCC
The DNA here is from genome assembly GCA_029820945.1 of Candidatus Zipacnadia bacterium. Taxonomy (GTDB): domain Bacteria; phylum Armatimonadota; class Zipacnadia; order Zipacnadales; family UBA5352; genus JALGUJ01. Next base: position 54,675 of record JALGUJ010000013.1, read on the forward strand.
TCGACCATCACGTACTCGTGCTCCCGCTGGCTGCTGATCTGCAGCGTCACCTCGATGGCATCCCCGCTGTGGAACTGCCGCTGCTCCCCGCCTGCCGCCTCCTCGCGCGGCGTCCGGCCCGCCTGCGCCCGCGTCGTCACCCGCCGGTAGCTACGCTCGATGACGATTCCCGTCCCGCTCACAATCGGCTGCGTCAGGTCGGCCCGCACGTGCTGGTGCAGCTCCAGCGCGTAGTAGAGGCGGCCGTGGCCCTCGCGGTCGATGGCCACCTCCGCGGTCGAGCCGGGCGTCAGCGCGTCCTCCGGGACCTCGAGGACGAGATCGGGCCGCGTGACGTCCTCGCGCGAGAATCGGCGCGATAGCAGCCGCTGCCCATTGACCTCCACGGTGGCCGCGAAGTCCGGCGATGCCTCACCGGTCAGCGGGAGGTAGTCCGCCAGCGCGTAGAGCACGAATGCCGTGTCGCGCGTGGCGTGCCAGTGGTTGCCCTGTCGTGCCACCAGCAGCCAGCGGGCGACCTTCGCCAGGCGAGGATCAGTCGGTGTCAGCCGGCAGGCCGCTGAGAGCGCCAGCGCCGTCGCCTCCGAGTCCAGGCACTCCCAGTAGTCGCTCCCGCCGCGCTCCCAGTGGATGACATCCTCCGATTCCTCGGCGTCCCGCCACAACCCGCGCACCAGCTCGCGGGCGGCGGAGGTCTCGCCGATCGCATCCAGCGCCAGGCAGGTCAGCGCACGCACGTCCACCGTCGCGCTCTCCGCGCGTTTCAGCAGCTCCTTGACCCCGTCGCCGCCCCTGCCCCGGCGCACCGCGTCGGCCCGTCCGGCGACGGCCAGCGTGTAGGCCGCCCAGGCGCGATCGCGGGCGCTGAGGTCCTTCTGACTGTAAAGGTCAACGAGGCGCTGGGTGCCGTGCCCCAGCACGCGACCGTTCACCTCGAAGCCAGCCTTCTGCGCCTGGTCGAGCGCAAAGACCACGTAGGCGGTCATCCACGCGTCGGAGCCGTCGTAGCCCCACCACCCCCAGCCGCCATCATCGCGCTGATAGCGGTAGATCTTCAGCAGCCCGTCCTGGACCATCTCCGGCAGCCGCTCGCGCAGGCCCGGCGCGTCAAGGTTCAGCCGGCCGAGCAGGCGCGCGATGATCACGTCCGGCAGGAAGGCGGAGGTGGTCTGCTCGATGCAGCCGTAGGGGTAGGCCGCCAGGTACTCCAGCGAGCCGAGCATCGCGGCGGCCAGCGATGGCGTCAGGCGGACCGTCAGCGTGGTGGCGCCTTCGATGGCATCCTCGCGGATCGGCAGCGCCTCGATTGCGCGCGAGGCCACCACGCCCGAGCGCATCTCCGCCCGGTGTCGGCCCCTGGGGAGCACGGGCAGCGCCACCTGCATGGCGTCCTCATAGGAGCCGGACTTCGCCCACACCCGCACCGCCTGGTCGCCGACCCTGGGGGCGGCCACCTCCCACTCGAAGGGCCGCGCCTCCCCCGGCGCCACCCGCCCGGACCGCACCCCGGCCGCGCCCTCCAGCCCCTCCGCCTCCAACCCCACCTCGGCCCGCAGCGGCGCCTCGGTGCGGTTGTGGACGATGGCCCCCAGGCGCAGTCGATCATGCTGGGTGATGAAGCGCGGCGCCGCCAGCCGCACCAGGAAGGGCTTCGTGCACACCGCCGTGTGCGTGGTCTGGCCGACCACGGTCCGCAGCGTGTGCGCGCGGGCGGTCGCACGCCAGGTGGTGAGGTTGTCCGGCATGGTGAAGCGGAAGGCCGCCTCTCCCGACTCGTCGGTGACCGCCGTTGGCGCCCAGAAGGCTGTGTCCTCGAAGCGTCGGCGCGTGGAGATCAGCGCCCCGGCGCCCTTGCCGCCGTTGCTGAGGTAGACAGTCGGGAACGAGAAGTCCGTCTGCACGTAATGCCCGCGCCTGGGGTAGAAGAAGTCGAGGATCTTCTGCGTCGGATCGCCGTACAGCGAGTGCAGCGCCTCATCGACGACAGCCAGCGACACCTCCGCCCGCGCCGGCCGCCCATCGGGCCCGGTGGCGCGCACCGTGTACGCCGCCTCGTCGCCGGGGCCGTACTCTTCCCTGTCACTCGCCACCGTCAGCTCCAGCTTCCGGCTCTCCGGCGAGATGCGCACCGGGACGGTGTCGTAGACGAAGCGCTTGTCGCGCACGAAGGTCACGCCGATCCAGCAGTTGGGCGCCCAATCGGGCTCCAGCTTCACCTCCACGATCGTGGAGTTCGCCGCCAGCTCGACCAGCCGATGCCTCTGAATGGTCTCGCTCTCCACCGTCAGCAGCGCGGTGACCGGCGCCAGCTCGGTGTTGACCAGCACCCGCGCGGTCTCGCCCTCATGGTAGCTGCGCTTATCGGCCACCAGGTCCAGCTCGCCGTAGGGGTAGTCGTAGCTGAAGTGCTCCTCCCGGGTGACCCACAGCCAGTCGCCGCCCTGAACGCTGTTGCCCCGCGAATCCTGCGCCGTGGCCAGCACGCGATAGCTCCCCACCTCGTCGGGCACGAAGGTGACCGATGTGCTCCCCGACTCGTCTGTCGTCCAGGTGGCGCTGGCCCGCTGCTCGAAGCGCTCCTGGTCGCCGACCCACTCCGCGCGCTGCAGTCGCACGTCGCCCTCGATGCTCACCGGGTTGCCGTCGTGGTCCACGGTCGTGATCGTTATCTCGGTCGGCTCGTCGGCCTGCAGGATCGAGGGCTCCCCCTGCACCTGCAGCCTGAACTCGCCCTGCACCACGGTCACGCGATGCGAGGCGCTGACCGAGCGCCGACTGGGGTCGGTGACCTCTACCTCCATGCGGTACAGGTAGTCGCTGGGCATCTGCCACCCGTTCTCGGCCTCGGTATCCTCCAGGGCTGTCGGCACCGAGAACGCGAAGCGCCCTGCGCTGTCCGTGATGCCGGTCCCGGAGGCCACCTCCTCCCCGCCACCATAGTCCTCCCAGTAGTAGGCCTCATCCTCCTCCCAGGACCACTCGCCCGGCCAGTAGTAGTACTCGCTGCGGGTGACGCGGTACTCGACCCGGGCGTCGGCGACGGGCGCCCCATAGAAGTACGTGGCCTCGGCGGTGACCTCGATGTCATCGCCGCGCACGTAGCGGTCGCGCGGCGTGCTGACCGCCACCTCCCACTCCGGCTTGCGGTACTCGGCCACGACGAACTGCGAGTAGTGCGGCTCGCCGGCGACCGACGCGTTGAGCGCATAGACGCCCGGCAGCGCCGCATCCGGGAGCTGGAGGGTGCCGTGGAAGGACCCGAAGTCATTGGTGCGCAGGCTCGCGGTGTGGACGAGGTTGTCCATGTCATCGCGCACCTGCACCTGGACCGGGACATCGGCGGGCACCATGTAGTCGTCCTCCGCCGCCTCGCGCACGATGCCCTTGAAGTGCACCTTGTGGCCGGGGCGGTATGCCGGGCGGTCGGTGTAGCAGTACACCCGGTAGCCCTCACCCTCGCCCCCCGGGCTGTAGAGCCAGCCCTCGACGCTGGCCGTGGCGTCGCCGGCGCGCGCCGTCACCAGCGTCCGGCCGTACTCCGGCGCCTCCTCCATCGCCAGCTCGAACAGCCCGTCGTCGCCCGTCACGCCCTCGCCCACCAGCGTCCCGTCTGCTTTGGCCCTGACCTGCACTCCGGAGCGCGGCTCCCCGGTCGCGATGTCCACCGCCCAGGCCAGAAGCCTGCGCGGCTCCCACTTGCAGACCAGCGCCAGGTCCGTGACCGTCAACACCTCGAAGCGTTGCAGGTCCTCGTGCTCCAGGGCCACGACGTAGACGCCGGGCGGCTGGCGCGGCACATCCACCCGCATGGTGAAGACGCCCTCGGCATCTCTGCCCGTGATGGGGACGGTCTCCCGGCTGATCCGCTGCAACCGGTCGTTGCCCTCCAGGTCCCACCACTCCTGCCGGCCGGGCACCTCTCGGCCCAGCAGTTGGGCAAGGTGCATGGGGCCGCGCTCCTGCACCGCCTCCGTCGCCACGCGGTAGATCGACATGCGCAGAGACCCCACCGAGGTGAAGCCGCGCGCCCTCATCTGTGGCTGCTCCCGGGGCGTGAAGACCTCCGTGGGCAGCGAGAGACTCATGAAGGCCTCAACCGGCGGCAGCTCCACGGACACCTGCGCGATCCGCCCCTCATCTACCTGGACCGGCCGGGGGTTGCCCATCGCGTGCGCCTTCGCGGCGCACATCAGGCGATAGCCGCCCGCGGGGATCTCCCCGAAGTGGAAGCGGCCCGCCGCGTTCGTCCTGGTCTGCATCGTCTCCCCGGCCCCGCGGGGGGTGAGCGTCACCCGCGCGTCCGGTATCGGCGACCCCAGCTCCTCGGCCACTACCAGCCCGCTGAGCCCGCCGCGCGGCGTCTCCGACATCAGCGACCAGGCCAGCACCACACTAACGGCCGTCAGCGCCACGGCCAGCGCGACCGCCCGTGCCAGGCTGCCGTCACGCATCGTCACCACCGCCCCCCGGGTGCGTCCGCCTGCTCGCCAGGATGGTGGTAACTACCACCCACACTGCGGCCGCGAGGGCGACCGCCACCACGATCGCCGCCTGCCACGCCCGGGTGAGGTCCACCAGCTCGCTCACGCGTGGCGAGAGCTGCACCGCCACCAGCGCGGCGGCGACGAAGGCGGCGTGCGGGGCTGCCGCCAGCATCACCGTGCGGTCCTCGGCCGTGCTCCATGCCGCCATCATCATCCAGGCCAGCTCCGCGACCACAAGGCCGACCAGCAGCCCGCCGACCGCGCCCTCGCCCCACACGACCAGCAAGGCCATCGGCACCAGCACGACCGCCAGCAGCGGCCCCGGCGCCCTCCCGATCAGCCGTCCGAGCGCCTCGGTCTCATCGGCCGCCGCATCTGCCACCCGCCTCGCCGCCACCGTCCACGCCAACAGGGCGAAGCACGCCAGCGCTCCCAGCGCGAGCGCGAAGTAGTCGTAATGCTGCTGCAACTGCAGGGGGCGGAACGCGGGGGCGCGCTCCAGGAGCAGGCGGTAGGTGGCGAGAAGCAGCACCACCGTCAGGCCTCCGGTCAGCAGCGGTGTGACCATGCCACGGCGATCCGCCACCGCGGCCGCGGCGACCAGCATCGCCGGCGCAATCCCGGCCACCAGGGCCAGCGCCTCCCCGTAGCCGTGCAGCAACTTGAAGGCCACTGCGGCCAGCGCCAGCGCCACCAGCGCCATGCCGAACGCCTCCGCGGCCGGCCGGCGCTCCTCGAACCGGCCCCGGCTGTCCGCGCAACAGGCCAGCCAGGCCGCCAGGCCCAGGCCCGCGGCGCCGGCCAGCACCACCAGCGCCGGACTCCAGCGGTCGAGCACCTTCCAGGACAGGATCACCACGGTCAGAACGGGGACCGCCGCCGCCATTAGGCCCAGCACCAGGACGCGCGTTCCCGTCGCGCGCCGCCCCCCCACGGTGGCGAGCGAAGATGGTATCAGCGCCGCCGGGCCCGCGATGCTGGCCACCAGCACCGGCAGGGCGCGCAGGGCCCCGCCTGTGCCGCTGACGGCTGCGCCGAAGTGCTCGACCCCCAGGCGCAGCGCCACGGCCGTCGCCACCGCCACCAGCGCGAACAGGTCGGCACCACGGGCCTGCACCACCGCCGCGTCCGCCGCCTCGTCGCGCGCGCTCGCCGGGCTCAGGCACAGCCGCCAGAGCAGCGCCAGCAGCACCGCCGCCAGCGCGAAGCCCATCAGGGCATGCTCCGGGTGGGGGCCGAAGATCAGGAGGATGACCGCCGGGCCCGCCGTGGCCGCGCCGATCAGGCCGATGGCGCGTGCCAGCCACGCTCCACCGCGCCATGAGCGCGCGATCTCGAATGCCGCGTAGACGCCCACGACGCCGCCGAGCAGGAAGCCCCAACCGAGGGTCAAACCGGGCGCGAAGGGAGCACGAGTGGGCAGGGCGGCGACGAACCCGGCAAGAACGAGCGCTCCATACCATACCGCCACTGAACGCGGCGGCCACGTCGAGTCGCTCAGCCCCTTACGCCGTTCGCTCAGCGCCTGAAGGTTCGCAAAGGTGAGCGCGAGAGCGGATGCGGCCAGTGAGACGGCTGCCAGTATCGTCTGCACGTCGAGTCCTCCCCGCAGCCATCGTGAGGGCAACGCTGTCAGGTACCACAACACGGGGACCCGGCGCGAGTTCCAGCGCCCTGGTGTGCACCAGGCCCTCCCAGAGCCGCATTGACCGGCGGCAGGCGTGTGGCGAAGGCTGGTCCCACCGCCTGCATCCTCGCCGCCCCGCCATCCACGTGTGCCTTCCCAGCCGGGTTGCCGAACACCTTCACGACCCGGGAGACCTGCGCGCATTCGCCGTGCACGCGCCGAGCACCACGGGCAATCAGAGGGGGGCGCCGGAGGACGTCACCGCGACTGCGTTCGCCGCCCCGATCACAGGGCGTTGCCGAGCACGGCGATCTCCCCCACGCCCAGGGGCCTGCGGTAGACCATGAACTCGTCGATGAGCGTGACCTGCTCCGGTAGGGGCTGTAGCCGAAGTACAGGGCGACCGCCCTCTTCTCGCGCTCGACGGTCGTCCACAACTGCTCCGGCGGCTCGGTCCGGAAGCGCCACCGGCGCGAGAACCAGACGGTGCCCTCGTCCTCCGAGGTGACGAGCATCCTCCCGGTCCACACGTCCCTGGCCGTCAGCGATCGCTCGAAGCGCACCTCTTGCCTCTCGCCGGCAGCCAGGGACACAAGCTCCTGGCCGACCTGCGCCGCCATGCCGGTGACGGGGGCCTCGGCGTGCATCTTCACCCGGACCGCCTCGGGCGCATCACCGGGGTTGCCGACGGCCATCTGCAGGTCCCACCGGCCGTCCAGCCACCCGTCGAAGCCCAGCATCTGCACTCGTGGCGCGTCCGGGTCGATCTCGAACCGGCTCATCGAAGCGACCTGCTTGAAGCCGCCCGGCGCGGTCTCGGTGCTGCTGTACTGGCACGGCTGCTTCCAGTTGCGGGTCAGGCGGAACCGGAATGACCTCAACTCGCCCTCGACCCCAACGGGGCGGGTCCCAGGGCTCGTGCACGTCGAAGGCATGCACGTAGAGGAAGAAGCGATCGTGGTCGTCATGGTTGGCCTCAAGCCGGTCGATGGCCGTCTGGAAGACGCGCGGGGCGAACCACTCGCGCTCGTGGACTCGCCCGGCGGTGTTGCGCAGGTGAGGCACGAGCAGCCTCTCGTACTGGCGGACCTTCTCGGGACTGCAGGGCGGTGAGACCTCCCGGGGAGCCGTTCCGTAGTGATCGCCCTGCTGCCCGCGGATGAACTCGAACCCGGAGAAGCCCTGGTGAATGCCCCGCGCCGGAGTAAGGTAGTTGTGGGCGTCGGTGACCAGCATGCTGACGTAGCCGGCCTCGGACACCACGGCCTGTAGTGTGCGGTCGGTGCCGAAGGAGAGGCCGACCCCCTGGAAGCAGTGGCAGCCGGTCAGCAGGTCATGCACGGTGGGGATCGTGGGGAACGAGCCCTGGTAGAAGCGATCGAAGACGACGGACTGGGCGGCGAGGCGGTTGATGTTGGGAGCGTGGATCTCCCAGTCCCAGGGCGGGGAGCCGTAGCAGGTGAGATGGTCGCGGCGCAGCGTGTCTGAGAGAACGAGCACGATGTTCACCGAGGTCACTCCCGGGCATCGAGCGGGGTCCCGTCGAGCGGCCGTTCGCGACCGGCGGTGGGTTCACCTACCGATGCGCCCGGGCGCGCGCGGTCCGCCCCGACTGCCGCTGCACCACCCCCATCACAAAAAAGCCCCCGGAAGCTCCGGGGGCTTGGATCGGCTCATCCGCGCTGCGACTACTCGTGCGTCCAGATGTGGATGCGCACGCACTCCATGTTGTGGAAGGTGAACTCCACGTTGTTGTGCTCGGTGTAGCGGAGGATGCAGTCGCGGGAGAACTCGCGGGTCACACCGTTCCAGGTGACGCTGACCGGCCCGCCACCGACTCCGACCTCGCCGGGCCCGGTCGGGTAGTAGGTCATCGTCTCGTCGGGCCACCCGTAGCGGTAGATGGCGAGCTTGTAGCTGTCGCCCAGCTTCAGATACTGGTGGGGCTGCCAGAGCGCGGTGCGGGCAAAGTCGCACTTCTCGCCGGCCACCGTGATCGACTCGATGTAGCCGTCGCGATCGAGCACGAAGCCCAGCACCACGCCGCCGATCCGGTAGAGCCACTGGATCTGGTTGCTCTCGAGCGTGACCCAGACGGGCAGAGCCCACATGGGGTAGGGATTCCGCTGGACTCCACCGGCGGCCGCTGCGCCGCCGACGGCCGCGGCCCCCTCAACGCCCATGCCCTCTTCGGCGCCCGGGAACTCGCCGGGGCCAAGGGCCATCTCCTCCGGCATCATGCCGGGGCCCTCCATCGGCATGGCCTCCATGCCCGGCATAGCCTCCATGCCCTCCATCCCCATGACGCCTTCCATGCCCATCCCGACGCCGGCGCCTGCACCACCGGTGGCGAACTCCTCGCCCTGGCCGGTGGCGATGCCCATCGGCTGGCCGTAGATGTCGAGCAAATTGACGGCGTGCTGGCCGAGCCGTATGCCGGCAAGCTGGACCTCGCGCGCATCGGCCACGCCGACGAACAGCGCCCAACACAGCAGACATGCCATGAGGGCTACTGCAGTGCGGTGACTGCGGTCTATCTGCATCTCGCACCTCACCTTTCGATCGCGTCCGCCGAATCCGACCCAGCCTGCGGCGCAGTATAGCACAACAGGCGGCGCCCGCTCAAGTACGAGCGCACGCGGCGTGTAACCAAGTTGCGCGAGGCTGCCAGGGCGTGCTGGCCGCCCCCGCCCCGATGTGGCTCCTACCGCGGACAAGAACAACCTCGAGCCACGTAACGAAATCGGTCATTCCACGGAACTCGAGGCGGACCTACTCTCTCTCCGCCTCGGCCTTGATGGCCTCCAGCATGTTGTCGCAGTTCTCCTGGACCTTCCGGTGCAGGAGCTTCTTGATCAGCGCCCCGATCAGCGGCACGGCGTACTCATAGTCCACCGTAAGCTGCGCCAGGGTCCCCTCCTCGCCCTCCTGGAACGTCCACAGCCCGCTGTAGGCGGTGAAATCGCCCTCGAGCATCTCGAACCGGCAGGTGCGGTCCTGGGCGTTCCAGAAGTCCTTCTCAGTCCACTCGAGGGTGCGGTTGAACTCCTCGATCCTTGCCACCCAGCGGCTAACCTGGCGCTCATCCGTCTGCTCGAGGATCTCGACTTCGACCACATCGTCCATGAACTCCGGGAAGCGTTCGATGTCACGCGCGATGTCGTAGACCTTCTGCACCGACGCCTCAATGATGATGCTGCTGTTGACCTGTGCCATGGCTGCCTCTCTGCGGCCTCCCGGACATCAGCTTTGACGCTATCACCAGCTTTGACGCTATCCCCCTCCCTGCTGCACTGCTGTTGCGCAGCCACTGTCGGTACGTGCGTCGCTCGAATCGGCTGTAGCGGCGGATGAGCTCGACCCCGTCCGGCAGCAGCACCCCAAGGCGCCCGCGCGGGCAGGGCAGCCACTCCACGAGCCCGAAGAGTCGGCAGATCAGCGGCCGCACCGGATAGATCAGACAGCGCGGCCCGTCCGGGTCGGCGAACTCGCAGGCCGCGGCCATCCCGCCGGCGGGGCGCACCGTCGGGAAGTAGCCACCGCCGCCGATGAACTCGCGGATCGCCTCGAACTCGGTGCGCGTGATGGGCAGGTTCCCCATACACCGCGTAGCGCAGTCGTAGCAGCCGTTGCACCGCCCGTTGGGCAGGCGCCGGATGGTGCTGCGCAGGAACGCGGCCTCTTCGGGGTCGCTCAATGCCCCCCGTCCTCTCGCCCCGCCTCCTCCGAGGTCAGGATCTCGCGCACCCGCCTCTCCAGCTTCGCCCGGGGGAGGCGCACGATGTGCCCGCAGCCGGTGCACCTGAGCTTGACGTCCATGCCCAGGCGCATGATCTCCCACGCGTTCGCGCCACAGGGGTGTGGCTTCTTCAGCCGCACCGTGTCGCCCTCCCGCATGCGCACGGGCCGGCTCATGGCACCTCCGCCGCGTCAAGCGGCGGCCCCTCACGCCTCGGTAGGTGCAGGCTGAACGTAGAGCCCTCGCCCCAGGTGCTCTCGACCGTGATGTCGCCCCCATGTGCCTCCATGATGTGCCTGCAGATGTACAGCCCCACCCCGGTACCGCTCACGCGCCCGTAGGTCGTGTCGTGTATGCGCCGGAAGCTCCTGAAGAGCTTCGGTATGTCCTCCTTCCTGATGCCGATGCCCTCGTCCTTCACGTCGATCACGATCTCGTCCTCAGTCGGGCGGACGCGAACCGTGACGTCACCGCCCTCCGGGGAGTACTTCACGGCGTTCTCGACGAGGTTGATGAGCACCGCCTCCAGCTTGTTCCTGTCGGCCCAGATGGGCGGCGTGTCCTCGTCCACCTCCACTGCCAGATGATGCTCGGACCCAACGCCGCGGCAGAGCGCGAAGGTGCCCAGCACCAGCTCCTCGGGGTCGTCGATCTCGCTCCAGTTGACGCTCAGCTCCTGCCCCGCCTCGATACGCGACAGGTCCAGGAAGTCCTGGACCAGGTACTGCATGCGCCGGCTCTGGCGCGTGGCGATCTCCAGCAGCCTCGCGGTGCGCTCCTCATCGATGGCGAGGCGGTCGTGGAGCATCCTGCAGGCGCCCTGCACGGACGCGATGGGGTTCCTAAGCTCATGCGAGACGAAGGAGATGAGGTCCATCTTCATGCGATCCAGCTCTTTGAGGTGGGTAATGTCCGAGAAGACCGCGCACTTGCCGACCGCCCGCTGACCAGGCTGGTCGATGAGCGCGATGTGCACGCGCACCTCCCGCCCGTTCGCCAGCGACATCTCCGCCTGGTACGAGCCGCCGTGCGGCGAAAGCGGCATGCTGAAGAGGTCGGCGAGATCGGGCTCGTCGAAGACCGTCACCACCGGGCGGCCGACGGCCCTCTGCTCGGGCACCCCGAACATCTGCTCCGCGGCGTTGTTGAAGATGACCACCCGGTCGGCCTCATCCGTGGCCACGACGCCGTCGGCCATCTCGTCCACCAGCGTTGCGATGCGCGCCATCTCGAACTCCAGCCGCTCGTTGGCGCGCAGTAGCTCCTCGTTGGCCAGGTCCACCCTCTCCGACAGGGCCGTGTAGAGCCGGGCGTTCTCGAGGAAGAGCGCCGACTGGTTGGCGATGACCCGCATCAGATGCACGTCGTAGTCGGTGAAGGGCCCGCCGCGCTTGTTGATGATCTCGATGACGCCGACGGCCCGATCGCGCAGCATCATGGGCACACACAGAATCGAGCGGGTCTCGAAGTCGATGGCATAGGCCACGTCCCGGCTCCACCGCGTGTCGGCCTGCACGTCCTGAGAGACGATCGGCTCGCCGGTCGCGGCGGCCGTCCCCGCAATGCCCTCGCCCACTCGCACGGTAATGTCCTTGAGCATGTCCGCCTTGTCGCCCAGAGCCACCTCAAAGCGCAGGTGCTCGCCGTCAGGCTCCATCGTCAGCACCGAGGACGCCTCGGCGTCGATCTCGCTCTCCGCCCAGCGCAGGATCTCGACCAGGAGCTGCTCCCGGTCGAGGCTGGAGTTCACCAGGCGGCCGATCCCGGCGATGGCCTGAAGCCGGGATTGCAGTCGCGCCTCGGCCTCCGCACGCTGGCGCTCCGCGGAGGCCGCGGAGTTGGCCATGAGGATCCCGCCTGTGATGGCGATGGCCAGCAGCGGCTCCGCCAGCGGCAGATAGACCTGCTTCATGAACAGCACAAGCGCCACGACCGCGATTAGCGCGAGGAGCGTCAGCGTCGCCAGCAGGCCGTGCAGCGGCCTGGACTCGGCCACGACCCACCCCACGAACAGCGCCAGCACCAGCGTCGCCAGGTGCTGGACCCACCACGGCAGGCGGTAGAGCATCGTCTCCCCGACCAGGTTCTCAGTGATCGTCGCCGCCACCTCGGCTCCGGGCATCAGCGGAGCCGTGGGCGTGCGCCACAGCGTGGTGACGCCCGCCAGGTCGGTGCCCACGATGACGATCTTGTCCGTCACCACCCGCTCAAGTGCGCCCGGGGACATGTCGGCGACGGACTCATGCCGGAGTCGGGGGAAGTCGCGGTAGCGACCGACATAGTTCACCAGGATCTCCATCTCGGAGTCGGTGGGGAAGAAGCGCTCGGAGAGCCTTATCCCACCGTCCGCGACGGAGGCCGTGCCGGGCTCGTCTCCCTCCAGGACGCGCACCAGCTCCAGCCAGAAGGACGGGTAGATCCTCCCCTGCCACGAAATGGCAAGCGGCGCCTCGCGAGCCGCACCATCGAGATCGGGGTAGATATTGGTGGTCCCCAGCCCGGCCGCGGCGTCAACCAGGATGCGAGACGGCGTGGCGAGGTCGGCGGGGCGCAGGCCGCGAGGGCGCCGCAACTGGCCCTCGCCGATGGCGAAGCGGCCGGCGATCTCGGCGGCGCTTCCGTCCTCGGGCGCTCTCCCGCGCACGACCATGGGCAGCACGACCCGGCCGTGCCCCCGCATCGCTGCCGCCAGCACCTGGTCCTCGGTCGCCGAGCGCGCCGGAATGATGCCCCCGGCCAGAGCCGAGATGTCCAATCCGATAACGGCCGCCCCCGCCCGGTCCAGACGCCGAATCAGCGCGGCCAGGCCCTCTCGAGACCACGGCAGCGGCTCGTCGCTCACCGCCGTGCTGCCCTCCTCGAGTGAGAGCAGGAGCACCTGCGGCGCCGCCCGGCGCGGCCCCCGCAACTGGAAGCGCAGGGCCAGCAGCGAGCTCTCGGTCCCGCTCAGCCGCCCCAGGCCGTCCAGCAGGGCGACCAGGCAGAAGACGCCCGCGCCGACCGCCAGGCCGACGCGGCGGAGCGATCCCCTTTGGAGCCACTCCCGCATGGTGATCTCGCAGGCCACGACGTGATCGTACCTGATATTCCGCTATTCGACACGCGCGGGCATTGGCCTCCTGCGCGCGCGAACGGCAGGTCAGGACCGCCACGAAGCCGAATGGTAGGCCTCGCCAGATCGCCGCGGAACCGGCACGGCGGCGATGCTGCTGCACGGGCCCGGAGGTGTGACAGCGCTGGCTTCGCACGAGGTTACCGAGGCGCATCGACAGCAGGATGAGGCGGACGCGGACCGGCGGGGCTGCGGGGTGACGGCCCGCGCGCTGACGGTAGGCGCCCTCATGGTCGTCGCCTTCACCGTCGTGGGCTGCTTCGGCGTCTTCCTGCGCTACGAGATCATCGGGACCGGCTATCTGCCGCGCGGCGCGGTCTGCATCCTGCTGGCGCTCGTAGGTGTCAACAGCGCGCTGCGGCTGGTGGGGCGGCTGGACAGCCGATGGCGACTCAACGCCCGGGAGTTGCTGCTGGTCTTCCTCATGCTGCTGGTCGCCGGAGCCATCGCCGGGCAGGAGTATGCGCAGCACGTGTACCTCAACCTGCTGGGCACCGTCTACTACGCCACGCCCGACATCGCGCCTCCGGAGCTGTACCTCGAGGACCTGAACCCGATGCTGGTGCCGGACACCTCGCCGGAGGCGCCGGCGATACGCTGGGCGTACGAGGGGCTCCCGCCCGGCCGCGGCATTCCCTGGCGGCAATGGGTCACTCCCCTGCTCGCCTGGACGCCCTTCTTCTTCGCCGTCTACTGGCTCGTCCTGTGCTTCATGGCTACGCTGGCCCACCGCTGGGAGCGGGAGGAGAGGCTGCTCTACCCGCTCGTCCAGGTCCCGGTGGAGGTCGTCCAGGCGGAGCCCGTGCGCGCCTCTGTGCTCATGCACAGCCCGCTGATGTGGGCTGGCTTCGCCTTCGCCTGCCTGCTCTACTCAATCAAGGGCGTGCACGCCTATTGGCCGACCGTCCCCGACATCGACCTGCAGCGCAGCACGCAGACCGTGCTCGGGGGCCCGTGGTCGGCCTTCAATCACATCCCGACGCACTTCTACCCGGAGATGGTCGGCGTCGCCTACCTGCTCACCGCCGAGGTTGGCTTCTCGCTGTGGTTCTTCTACTGGTTCCAGCGCGTGCAGCAGTTCGCGCGCGTCGCGGTGGGGATCGACGTCGGGCACTACCAGTTCTTCCAGTTCCAGACAATTGGCGGCTACTTCCTGCTTGCGGCGGCGCTGCTGTGGTCGGCCCGCGATCATCTCCGCCGGGCGGCCGCGGCCGCCGTGGGCGCCATTACCCGCGAGCCCACGGCTCAGGACGCCGGCGAGCCCTACCGCCTGGCCGTTCTGGGGTTCGTCGGCGCATTCGTCTTCGTGGTATGGTGGTGCTCGTACTTCGGCATGTCTACCATCTGGGCGTTGGTCCAGTACGCGGCCTTTCCATTGGTGGGGATGGTTGTCGCCCGCGTGGTGTGCGAGGCGGGGATGTTCATCTACTCCAGCCCCTTCCGCCTCAATGAGGCGATCTTCGACATCGCGGGCACCGAGCGGATCGGCGCGCAGAACGTCACGCTCATGACCATGACGGGCTGGACGCAGATCCGCTCGACCGCCACCATGAACATGGCCGCGGTGGCACAGGGACTGAAGATCGGCAGCGAGATGGGGGCGCCGCGAGCGCGGGTCATGGGCGCGGCGATGCTGGCCGTCGTCGTCGCCATCCTCTGCAGCCACGTCACCTCGCTCTACGTGATCTACACCTGGAGCGTGCCCAAGCTCGGGTGGTGGCCCAGCGGCTCCTCGCTCAACACCATCAGCCGGCTGGCGCGCTATCTCCAGACGCCCACCACCATGGCGCTGACCGACTGGCTGGCCATGGGACTGGGCGCGGCGCTGACCTGGGGCCTGGTGGTCATGCGCCGCAACTTCCTGTGGTGGCCGCTGCACCCCCTCGGCTACGTCGTCTGGATGGGCTGGCCGATACACCGCTACTGGATGTCGGTCTTCGTTGGATGGCTGATGAAGGTGGCCGTCGTGCGCTTCGGCGGCCATCGCGCCTTCAACCGTCTGCGGCCGCTGGCCTTCGGCCTGATCCTGGGCGTCAGTTTCATCCTGACCTTCTGGATCGTGATGCACTACTTCTATCCGGCGCCGTCCATAGTGCGCGAGTAGCCGGCGGCATTCCCTCCTCACGACAACGACCCAGAGGGGCGGACGGTGGTCCGGCCCCTCCACACGACAACGGAAGACTGCGCGAGCTGTGGCCCCCATGACCCCGGAGGCTACTGCACGTCGATCTCTCCGTCCTCGTCGAAGAGGTACGGGCTACCCGGTTCCAACCGGAACTGCAGCGTCGTATGCAGCGGCTCAAAGCCCACGCGGCGGAGCACCCGCAGGGCCGGCCTGTTCTCCGCGTGGACCTTCGCCACGATCTTCTTCACGTCACGCGCCGCGAAGTAGCGCAGCGCGTACTCGGCCAGGCTGAGCGCAAGCCCGTGCCGGCGGTACGGCCGCCTCACGTAGAGGCTTCGCAGCACCCCGTAGGCCTCGGAGGTCGCCAGCGTCCTCTTCGTCATCAGCCATAGCCACGCCGCGATCTCGTCACCGGCCGGAACGCCCGTGGCGGCCACCGTCTCAACGACCATCCCCTCCGGCTCACGCGCCATGGCCCGGCGCAGCTTCTCGGCATGGTAGTCGAGATCGAGGATGGGGTCTTCGGGGAATGACAGCCGTGCGAGCTCGCGCTCGAAGATGGCCAGGACCGGCAGGTCCTCCGCGGTCGCCAGCCTCGAGACGCATTCAAGCGCCGGCACGTCGCGCCGGTTGCCGTCCGCCATTGCCGCCGATCTTCCCCTCGATTCCGCTGCTGCTCAGACGTGCACGTCCTGGAGCGCGGCCACGGCGCCCTCCACGAGGGCCGCCTCGGTGCCGTACGTGAAAGGCGACCAGCCCGACTCGTAGCCGCCCTCATCGATGGCCGGGTCCGTGGGCAGGTAGCCGGGGCTGTCCATCGCCAGCTCAACGACGCAGGTGTGCGCGAAGGGCGATTGCTGCCTGATCTGCAGCTCGAACTCGCACAGCACCTCGCCGGGCAGGCCCACCAGCCCCCATTGATCGCCCAGGGACATCGACCAGACCTCGACAGAGGTGCTCTCCTCTCCCCCGTAGCGCTCGGCCAGCGACAGTTCGTGGCGCTCGTGCACCGAGCCGGTGCCGTCGGGATCGCCGCTCTCCTCGACCGCCCTGCGCGCCTCCTCCACCGATGGAAGCTCGCGCAGCGGAAGGTCAACC
>JALGUJ010000068.1 GCA_029820945.1 Candidatus Zipacnadia bacterium
CGGCCACCCGGGCCACGGAAGAGGGGGGGTCGAGGCGCTCGAAGACCACGCGCTCGACGGGGCTGCCGGCCAGGGCGTAGGCGCGAACGTGCAGCGAGAGAGTGGCGCCCTCATCGATCATGAGCCGCTCTGCGGCGAGCCCCGCGCCCTCGGCCAGCCACGGGCCGACGACCTCACCGCCCACCGACAGCGACACGGCCTCGGGGCCCAGGGGGCGGCTGAGTTCGAGCCGGACATCGGCGAGCCCCGGCCCGACCGGTGCCTCGCCCGTCGCCTCCATGCCTTCGAGGTCGAAGCGCGCCCGCAGGCGGCTCACCTCGCGCGCGTCCAGCACGACCGGGATCTCGGCGCTCTCCGGTGGGAGGGATGGCTCGCCCGCCCATCCGATGTGCAGCCTGTGACTGCCGAAGGGCACCGACAGCACCACCTGGCCGCGGTCATCCGCCCAGCGCAGCGCGCTGGCCGCCATCGGCTCGCGGTCGAGGAAGCCCCACCGCGCCGGCTCGGGCAGCCGCACGCGCAGGCGGAACGAGTCGGCCATCACGCGCTCCCCGGGGTCGCGCACCGTATAGGTCACGAGGGCGCGGTCCTGGAGGTAGCGGACGCCGAAAGCGCCCGGCAGCGAGGAATCGAGCAGCGCCGCCCCGTGCGCTGCGGTGCAGGTCGCGGCCAGCATGAGCGCGAGCGCCGTGCGGTGGTTCCGGCGGCTTGTCATGGCGGTCAACCCTCCGGGTACCCAGATGACTGTGGCACAGCGACCATTCCCCGCCACGCCGAGCGGAACCTGCCTCGCTGGGTCTGCTGGAGCGGCGGGTGCGGCGGCTGAGGTGCAGTGCTCCGCGCACTGCGCGCGAATGCAGCCCAGGGGAGTTTGCGCTCCCCTGCGGACTGTGCTATAGTTCAAGTCACCAAAGAGTGGCTCACACCGGAGCCAGGAGGATTGGGCGGTCTTGGAATCCTCGTCAGCGCACGCTGGCGAGGCAGCGCTGCTGTTTGCTCTGGTCCTTCTAGCAGCGTTCTTCGCCGGCTCCGAAGTTGCGTTCCTCGGTGTGTCCCGCACCTGGGTGAGGCAGAGTGCCGAGGCAGGGTCGAAGTTGGCCCGGCTTCTCGTTGTCATGCAGGAGCGCCGAGCAATCGTACTTGCCACGTTGCTCGTCGGCATCACCGGCAGCTACTACTGGGCCGAGCATATCGCCACGAAGCTTGCGATTTACCACCTCGGCGCGACGGTCGGCCCCACCCTCGCTTCACTGATCGCGCTCGTGACCATGACCGTGGTCGTGCTGATCTTCGCGGAAGCCACCCCCATGCAGTTCGCGGCACGCAAGACACGGCAGGTCGCGACCTGCGCCGCCCCTGTGGTCGCGCTCTTCGCAGTCGTGATGTATCCGGTGGTCGGGCTGCTCGGGCTGATCGTGCGCGGGCTGATGTACCTCACCGGCCTGGGTGGACATGGGATGCTGCCCACGGTGACCGAGGAGCAGCTCAAGGCGATGATCGAGGAGGGCCAGTCGCAGGGGGCGCTGCCGCTCAGCACCGGCCGCATGCTGCACGGCGCTCTGGACTTCGGCGACCAGACGGCGGCACAGGTGATGACGCCCCGGCCGGACATGATCTGCGTCGAGGAGAGCGCGACCGTCTCGGAGGCGCTTGAGGTGGCGATGGCCGCGAAGCACTCGCGCCTGCCGGTCTTCGACGGTGACAAAGACCACATCACGGGCATCCTCTACGCGAAGGATCTGCTGCCCTACGTGCAACTGGGGGAGATGGAGACGCAGGTTCGCGTGATGGCGCGTCCGCCGCACTTCGTCCCCGAAAGCCTGCCGGTTGACGAACTGCTCCGGCAGCTTCGGGTCGGGCGGCGCACCATGGCGATCGTCTATGACGAGTTTGGCGGCACCGCGGGGCTGGTGACCGTCGAGGACCTGCTTGAGGAGATCGTCGGCGACATCCAGGATGAGCACGACATCGAGCAGCCGGCGATCGTGCGCACCGACACATGCATCATGTGCGACGCCACCATCGGCCTGCACGAGCTGGACAACCTGGTGGATACGTCGCTGCCGACCGAGGAGTACGACAGCCTGGGTGGGCTGATCCTGGAGCTGGCCGGACGCATCCCGGAGGTGGGCGAGAGCTTCGAATGGGGTGGCTTGACGCTGGCGGTCGAGGAGATGGACGGGCCGCGCATCTCACGCGTCAGCGTCACTGAGCACTCGCACGACGAGCCGGGCGCGGCCCCAGGGGAGGATGAGTCGTGACGGCCCTCGCGGGCGTGATGATCGCCCTCATCGTGGCCTGCCTGGGCGCGAGCTTCGCCCTGTCGCTTTCCGAGGCATCGCTGCTTGCGGTGAGCCGCCGCGAGTTAAGCAAGGCGGCGCGAGCGGGGGACCGCCGAGCGCACGTGCTGCTGAGCATCACCGAGCGCGGCGACTTCCTGCACGTCTTCGTGGTGTGCAACAACGTGCTGGTGCTGATCATCTCCACGCTCATGACGCACCTGCTGCGTCGCTACTCCGGGCCGGACGCGGTGGGGGCGGAGATGATGGAGAACGTGGGGCATCTGGCCATGGTGGCGACGATCCTGGTGTTCGGGGAGCTGGTGCCGAAGACCTACGGCTCCCTGCGTCCGGGTCCGTCGGCGCGGGCGGTCGCCGGTCTGATGTCGTGGCTGCTTCGGGTGCTGAAGCCGGTGGTGGCGCTGATGACGTGGATCAGCCACGGCCTGCTGCGCCTGCTGGGGGCGAGCGCAGGGCGCACCGCGCACTTCGTGACCGCCGAGGAGATCAGGGCCGCGGCGGACCTGGGGGAGGAGGAGGGCACGGTCCGGCCGGAGGAGGGGGAGATGCTCGACAGCGTCATGGAACTGGGCGAGCGCACGGTGCGTGACATCATGGTGCCGCGTGTCGATATCGTCGCCGTGCCCGAGGATGCGACACTGGACGAGCTGGTGGAGGTCGCCGTCGACTCGGGCTTCTCGCGCATCCCCATCTACGCTGAGAGCATCGACGACGTTATCGGCGTGATCTACGTCAACGACATCCTCAGGAACCTGAGCCGGGGTGAGCGGGAGACGCCGCTGGCCGACCTGGCGCGCACGCCGATCCTGGCCCCGGAGAGCAAGAGCCTCGACGAGATGCTCTGGGAGCTGCGTGACCAGAAGGTCCACATCGCCATCGTCATCGACGAGTTCGGGGGTACCGAGGGGCTGGTGACCATCGAGGACATCCTCGAGGAGCTGGTAGGAGAGATTGAGGACGAACACGACCTGCCCGAACCCGATATTGTAGTGGTGGGCGAGGGCGAGGCCATGATCCGGGGCAAGACCCGGATTGAGGACCTCAACCAGCAGCTCGGCGTAGACCTCTCCACGGAGGATCACGACACGGTCAGCGGTCTTGTGACGGGCCTGGCAGGTCGCGTGCCCGAAGAAGGCGAAGTTCTCAGGGCGGGCGCCGTGACCTTTGTGGTGATCGAGAGCAACCATCAGTACGTCGAACGCCTGCGAGTGATCGTGCCAGGACCCCAGGAGGCTGAGCGGTAGTGGCTCGACGAGTGAAGAGAAGGAGGAGGCGGAAGGACCCGGAGACGATGCTTACCGTCTCCGACTATCAGGTCCGGGGCGAGAAGCGCGTGTACTGGGAGGGCGTTGGGGGCCTCATCGGCATCACGCTGTTTCTCGCCTGGGACGTCCTGTACTTCATGGTCGGCCCTCCCGTCAACTCCAACATCCAGCCCGATGCCCCACTCTACGGCAAGTGGTGGATCCCGCTCATCATGGTCGCCTATCCCGTGCTGGCCTGGGTCGTGGCGAACTGGCTGGCGATGCGGCCGCGCATTCAGCAGCTCAAGGAGGCGGGGATGAACGCCCGGGTGCTGAGCAAGAACTACCCGCGGGTCAAGACGATCCTCGCGGAGCAGTCCCACCTGCTCAGCATGGACGAGCCGGAGATGTACATCCTCGAGGACGACACGCCGTACATCTTCTCGCTTCCCGGCAAGTCGGGGCGGATCGTCGCGAGCGCGCCGCTGCTCGAGGCGATGAATGACGAGGAACTGGCGGTGATGATCGCACGCGAGATGGGCCACATCCTCTGCGGCCATGTGCGCATGACGATACTCGTCCACTTCATGCGTCGCGCGCACATCGGCCTCCAGGTGCTCCTGTTCCCTATCACGGCCCTCGCCGCGTTCCTGCGCGGCTGGGTGGAGCTGACGGAGTTCACCGCGGACAGGTTGGCGGTGTTGGTGACCGGCCGGCCGCCGCTGGTCAACGCCTCGCTGGTGAAGCTGGCCGTCGCGGCCGACAGAGAGGCGGAGATCAGCCGCGAGGAGCTGGACACCTATCTCGAGGCGGGGATGGGCCTCAGCACCGACGCCGAGCAGATCGAGCGGCACTTCAAGGTGGGGGAGTTCCTCTCCAAGCAGAAGAGCCTGCGGGAGCGCATTGAGGAGGTCAGGGAGTTCCCCAGGAGCGATGAGGGCCAGGAGGCCATGCAGAAGATGATGGAGCTGAAGCAGCGGCTGGCCTGAGCCCGTGTGCCCGCGCCCGTCGGCGGTCTGCGGTTGTGCTTTGGAACCGGGGGGCTTCAGCCGCGCTGAGCTGTGCCTCACGTCAGGTGCTCTCGGTGGGGTAACTGCCGAGCACCTTCACCAGCGGGCAGTAGTCCTCGAGCTGATCGATGGCGGCGGTGGGGCCGGCGTC
This sequence comes from Candidatus Zipacnadia bacterium, assembly GCA_029820945.1. Classification (GTDB taxonomy): domain Bacteria; phylum Armatimonadota; class Zipacnadia; order Zipacnadales; family UBA5352; genus JALGUJ01. Next base: position 4,706 of record JALGUJ010000068.1, read on the forward strand.
GTCGTAATGGCCCTCGAAGTCCACGAAGAAGACGTACTCCCACATCTCCGCTCGCGCGGGCCGCGACTGGATGAGCGTGAGGTTGATCGAGTGCTCGGCGAATGCGCCCAGCGCGCGGTGCAGCATCCCGGCGCGGTGGGGAGTGGTGAAGACCACGGAGGTCTTGTCGCTGCCGGTTGGCGCAACGTCGAGGTCGCCGACGACGAAGAAGCGCGTGCAGTTGTCAGGCATGTCCTCGATGCGCTCGGCCAGCACCTCGAGGCCGTGAGCCGCCGCGGCCTCGCGGGTGCAGATGGCCGCGATGCCCGGACTCTCTGCCGCCGCCGCGGCGGCGGCGCTGCTGCTGGAGGTCGCGACCTGCTCGACGCCGGGGAGCAGCTCGCGCAGATGCTGCCGGCACTGCGCCAGGACCTGCGGGTGCGAGTGCACTTGCTCGATCCCGCCCATGGTTCCGCGGGACGCGAGGTAGTGGTTGATCTGCACGTAGATTTCGGCGCAGATGCGCAGGGGCGTATCGAGCAGGCAGTCCAGCGTCAGGCCCACGACGCCCTCGATCGAGTTCTGGATGGGCACCGCGCCGAAGTCCGCCTGGCCGCGCTCCACGGCGTCGAAAACCTCGGCGATTGAGGCAACGGGCACCATCTGGGCGCGATGCCCGAATCGCTTGCGTGCGGCCAGGTGCGTGAAGGTATGCTCGGGTCCGAGGAATGCCACGGTCGGCAGCTCCTGCAGGCCGCGACATGCCGAGATGACCTCGCGGAACACGGCCTCCACCGACTCGGCGCTGAGCGGGCTCAGCTCCGGCTCGAGCAGCCGACGCAGGAGCAGCGCTTCCCGATCTGGGGCGTACACGGGGGTCTCATCGGCGCTCTTGAGCTCGCCGATCTGCCGGGCAATGCGAGCGCGCTCCAGCAGCAGCTCCAGCATCCCCGAGTCGATCTCCTCGATCCGGCGCCGCAGCTCGTCCATCGACATCGGCATCAGGCCCTTCCTCGCGCCGTCGTGCTGCGGCGAATCGTAGCATACGGCGGCGACGAAGGCAACGGAAGCGCCGCAGCTTCGAAGGTGGGCGTGACCGGCACTCCCGAATCTGGTGTCGCTTCAATACCCGAGGGTGAGGTCGGAGACCGCGCCGAAGCGAGGCAGAAGGCAGGCCTCGGAGGCCGGAGCCGAGAAGTGTTCACGACGCGTTAAGGCAGACCGGCACTGAGCACAGAGATGATCATCGCGACCGGCCTGTACCTGGTGGCTCTCTTCCTGATCACCCTCTTCACCGAGGCGGCGTTCGGGATTCACGCGCAGTCGCTGGCGTATGGGCCACTGACGCTGGCGCTGCTGGTGCTTGTCTACACTGCGCTGACCGCCGGGCCGAGGAGCTTCCTGCGGCGCTGGTACACGTCGAGCCCCATGCTGGTGCCGGGGCTGCTGTTCCTCGCTGGCCTCGCGGCGTCGATCCCGAACGCGCGCGACGTGGGTCTGGCGGCGAAGGACCTGCTGCGGTGGAGCTTCGTTTGGCTGGTCTACGCACCGGTCACGCGGGCGCTATGCGATGACCGGCGGCGCTGCGCGCTCTTCGCGCGGGCCACGGCCGGCTTCGTGATCCTGTTCGGGGCGCTGGGCGTCGCCGACCTGCTCGCCGGCCGCAGCGTGACGCAGGTGGTCGCCGGCGTGCCCGGCGTCTCGCCGCAGGGCCGGCACCAGTCGCTGTATGCCACGCCCGGCATCTTCGCCGGGATGCTTATCGTGGCGTTCCCTCTCGCGCTGGTGCCGGCGCTGAGCGATGAGGCCGGGTGGCGGCGGCTGGCCTGGGGTGCGGGTGCGGTCGTGCTCGCGACCGGCATGCTCCTGTCCGGCTCGCGAGCGGCCGTCGTCTGCGGCATCGTCGCGGCGCTCGTCGTGGGGCTGGCCCAACGGCGGCGATGGCTGGTGGTTGGGCTCGCCGCCGCCGTTGTCGCCGCGGCCGGCCTGATCTGGTTCGGCGAGTTGCGTGGGCCTCCGGCTCTGGCGCGCTTCGGGCACGTCGCGACGCGAGCGGGCACGGGCACACACAGCCTGCAGCGGCGGATGCTCGCCTGGTCGGTGGCCGGCGAACTGATCGAGGAAAGCCCGCTGATCGGACTGGGCGGGTCGCAGTTCCGCTACCATCAGCACTCGGGCTTCAATCGCGCGCACAACGCCTGGTTGGACGCCTGGCTGGATGGCGGGCTGCTGGCCGCCGTGGCGATGCTGCTGGTCGCCCGGGCGGTGCTGCTCCGCGGCGCCGTAACCGTGATGCGGCGGCCGCGGCTCTACGTGGACCCGACGCACGTGGCGTGGCTGGCGGCCTGCGTCGCCGTGCTGGTGGGGTGGACGGTGCGGGCGGGGATCGGGAGTCGGATCGACTGGCTGCCGGTGTTCATGCTCTTCTCGCTCTGCTGGGAGCCCGGGCCGGGCCGGCGTACTGAGGACGCCCATGGCGACGGGTCGGCGAACAAGCCGGGCGGCGAAGAGGTGTTCTTGCGGCAACAGGGAAGCTAGCCACGGAGGTGTCACGTGAGCGCAGCGATGAGCGCTGGAGAGATCAGGAACCGGCTGGACGACGACATCCCTGCCGACCTGTGGGAAGAGTGCCCGCAGTGCCATCAACTCCTGTACGCCAAGGAGCTGGCCCAGCACCTCTGGGTCTGCACGAAGTGCGGGTATCACTTCCGTCTCTCGGCCCGGCAGCGGCTGGATGTGACGGTCGATGCGGGCAGCTTCGAGGAGTGGGACGCGGACCTGCCGACCTGTGATCCGCTGGGCTTCCCCGAGTACCAGTCGAAGGTGGAGAAGGGACAGCAGAAGACGGGCCTGCGCGAGGCGGTGGTGACCGGCCGGGCGCAGGTCGCCGGGGTAGACGTCGCCATCGGCGTGATGGAGCCCGGCTTCCAGGGGGGCAGCATGGGGTGGGTGGTGGGCGAGCGGGTCACTCGGCTGATCGAGCGGGCGGCGGAGGAGAGGCTACCGCTGATCATCGTCAGCGCCTCGGGCGGCGCGCGCATGCAGGAGGGCCTGGTCGCGCTGATGCAGATGGCGAAGACCTCCGGCGCGGCCGCGAAGCTGGCCGAAGCGGGGATGCTGTACGTCAGCGTGCTCACCGACCCGACCTACGGCGGCGTGATGGCCAGCTACGCCTTCCTGGGCGACATCATCCTGGCCGAGCCCGGCGCGGCGATGGGATTCGCCGGCCCGCGCGTGATCGATGTGACGGGCCTGCCCATCGGCGAGGGCGTGCAGACCGCGGAGTACCTGCACGAACACGGAATCCTCGACAGGCTGGTTCCGCGCTCGGAGATGCGTGAGACGCTGGCGACACTCGTCGCGTGGTGCGACGGCTCGGCCCGCGGCGCGGAGATGGTGCCGGAGGACGCCCACGAGGCGCTGCGCACCGAGCCGGACGAGCACGCCGCGCACGAGGTGTCGGACGCGTGGCGCAAGGTCGGCCTCGCGCGGCATGCCGACCGCCCCTACTCGCTTGACTACATCGAGGAGATCATCAGCGGCTTCATTGAGCTACACGGTGACAGGCGCTTCGGTGACGACGGCGCGATCGTCGCAGGCCTGGGCTGGCTCGACGACAGGCCCGTCGCGGTCATCGGGCACCAGAAGGGCCGCCAGGCGCGCGAGCGCGCGCGGCGGAACTTCGCCATGGCCCGGCCGGAGGGCTACCGCAAGGCGATGCGCATTATGCGGCTGGCCGACAAGCTGAGGCGGCCCATCATCACGCTCATCGACACCCCCGGCGCGCATTGCCTGGACGAGGCGGAGGCGCGCGGCATCTCGGAGGCCATCGCCTCGAACCAGCGCGACATGTTCTCCCTGCGCGTGCCCGTGGTGCCCGTGGTCATCGGCGAGGGCGGCAGCGGTGGTGCGATCGGGATCGGCGTGGGCGACCGCGTGCTGATGATGGAGAACGCCTACTACTCGGTGATCGCGCCGGAGTCGTGCGCGGCGATCCTCTGGCGAAACCGGGCGCTGAAGGAGGAGGCGGCCGACGCGCTCAAGCTGACTGCTGACGATGCGCTGCGCCTGGGGATCATCGACGGCGTGATCAGGGAGCCCCCCGGTGGCGCGCACGAGGACAAGCGGGCGGCGGCGCAGCTCCTGCGGCGGGCGCTCGACCTGGTGCTCCTGCAGCTCGATGAGGTGGACTGGGACGACCTGCCCGCCATGCGCTACCAGAAGTTCCGGCACATGGCCGAGCCGGACCTCTCCTGAGTGCAGGGGTGCGGTCGGAGAGGAAGTTGGTGCCGGAGGCGGGATTCGAACCCGCACAGTGGGTTAACCACCGCCAGATTTTGAGTCTGGTGCGTCTGCCAGTTCCGCCACTCCGGCACCCATGGACCAGTCTACCAGCGGGCCCGCCGGCCTGTCAACGGTGCGGCCGGCCCCCGTGGCGCCCGGCGTGACGGGCCGCGGGGAAGCGTGAGGTGAGGTGAGGACGAGGTGACAACCGGGGAGACGGGAAGCGGGCAGGAGGGCTGGGCGCAGGAGAGCGGCGGCGAGCAGCCGGCGTCAGCGGCGCCTCCGCCATCACCGCCAGAGCGCGGCGGACGCAACTGGGTGCTCATCGTTGGGCTGGGCCTCGTAGCGCTGTTGCTGGTGGGGGGCATGCTGCTGGTTGGCGCGGCGGTCGTTGCGCTGACGGTCGGGGCCGACCGGCCATTCGGGTCCCTGGGGGAGCGCGTGGCGGTGGTGACGGTGAGCGGGGTCATCAGCACGTCGGGGGAGGAGACGTTCTTCGGCGGCCCGATCGGCGGTACCCGCGCCGTCATGGAGCAGTTGCGCGACGCGGCGGACGACGACCACATCAAGGCGGTCGTTCTGCGCATCAACAGCCCCGGCGGCAGCGCGGCCGCGTCCCAGGAGATCCACGATGAGGTGAGCAGGCTCGCGGAGGAGAAGCCCGTGGTGGTGTCGATGGCCGACGTAGCGGCGTCGGGCGGGTACTACATCGCGGTGCCGGCGAAGCGGATCGTGGCGAATCCATCGACGCTCACGGGCTCAATCGGCGTGCGCATGGAGTACCTGCAGTATCACGAGGCGATGTCGAAGCTCGGCATAACGGGCGGGAGTCTGACGACCGGGCCTTACAAGGACACGGGCTCGCCCTGGCGCGAGATGCGGGAGGACGAGGAGCGCCTGCTGCAGGAGATGCTCGACGAAATCTACAGGCAGTTCATAGAGGATGTCGCGGCAGGCCGCGACATGGATGTCTCCGAGGTCAAGGAGGTGGCCGACGGCCGCATCTTCACGGGCGAGCAGGCGATGAAGGCCGGGCTGGTCGATGAGCTGGGCAACTTCTACCGGGCGGTGGAGATCGCGGGGGAGCTGGGCGGCATCGAGGGCGAGCCGAAGCTCAAGTACATGGGAGGCGCCACTCACATCTTTGACTGGATGAGCACCATGCCCGAGCGGGCGGGGCGCGCCGCCGCCGAGCGCCTGCTTGAGGACTACCGTCTCGAGGACGTGGACCGCATCATGCGGCTGCCGGAGTAGCGCCGGACGCCGCCACGAGCCAACCAGACGTGCCGAGGATGTTGCGCCGAATGGGCCAGAAGGTGCTCCTGGTTGACGGACACAGCCTGTTCCACCGCGCGTACCATGCTCTGCCCCCCCTGAGCACGAGCGACGGGCAACCGACGAACGCGGTCTACGGCTTCCTCCAGATGCTGATGGCGCTGCTCGAGGAGGAGGAGCCGGACTACGCCGCGGTGGCTCTGGACGCCCCCGGCCCGACCTTTCGCGACGAGATCTACGACCAGTACAAGGCCCAGCGGCCCCCGACCGACGAGGCGCTGAAGGCCCAGATGCCACTGCTGGACGCCCTGCTGGAGGCGCTGGGGCTGTCGGGGATCGCCCTGCAGGGCTACGAGGCGGACGACGTGATAGGCACGCTGGCCAGGCGGGCGGCGAGCGAGGGGCATGAGGTCACCATCGTCACCGGCGACAGAGACCTGCTGCAACTCGTCGGCGAGAACGTCGAGGTCGTCGCGACACTGCGCGGCATCACGGAGACCAGGCGCTACGGCCCGGACGAGGTGCGCGAGGAGTACGGCCTCGAGCCCGACCAGCTCGTCGATCTTAGGGCGCTCGCGGGAGACAGCTCGGACAACATCCCGGGCGTTCCGGGGATCGGCGAGAAGAGCGCCCAGGCCATCCTGGCCCAGATGGGCACCGTCGATGCGGCCCTGGAACGCGTGGAGGAGATCGATTCCGCGCGCATGCGCAGCAGGCTGGAGGAGAGCCCGGAGCTGGCGCGGCTGAGCAGGGAGCTGGCGCGGATCAAGACCGACGTGCCGGTCGAGCAGGACCTGGACGACATCGCCTGGTCCGGGCCGCAGGTGGACAGGCTGCGGGAGCTGGCGACGAGGCTGGAGTTCACGAGTCTGCTCGATCGGCTGCCCGGAGCGCAATCCGATGACGCGCGGGGCGAGTCGCTTGAGGCCAGGGTCGTCGCTGTGCGGGAGCAGGCTGAGCTGGACGAACTGGTGGAGACGGTCCGCGGCGAGGGCCTGGCGGTGCTGGCGCTGGCCGAGGATGACGCGGCGGTGCTGGCCGTGGCCCTCGATGGCGACACGGCTCTGCTGGTGCCGATTGCGGGAAGGCCGGGCGACGAGGGCACGCTCTTCGCCGATGCGAACGAACCCGGGCTCGACCTCGGCGGGCTTGCGTCCGTGCTGCACGACGCAGAGATCGAGAAGCGCGCGGCCGACCTCAAGGGCCTCGCGGGCCGGCTTGCCTCTCTGGGCATGGAGCTGCAGGGCGCCGGATTCGACCCGGAGATCGCCTCCTACCTGCTGATGCCGAACCGGCGAGACCACTCCATCGGCCTGCTGGCGCAGGAGCACCTGGGCTATGCGCTGCCTGAGGCCGGCGGCGAGCCGCAGGCGGAGATCGCGCCGTCGCGGCTGCGCGCGGCGGCCGAGGCGATCGCGGTGCGCAAGCTGCACGAGCCGCTGCGGGGCATGCTCGACCAGGCGGGGCTGCTGAGGCTGTTCGATGAGATCGAGATGCCGCTGGTGCCGATCCTGGCCGAGATGGAGCGGGCGGGCATCGGGGTAGACGCCGGGAAGCTGGAGGCCCTCGGGGAGCGGTTCGACGAGATAACGGGGGAGCTCGAGGAGACCATCTGGGAGATCGCGGGCTGCGAGTTCAACGTCGGCTCGCCGCAGCAGCTCTCGGAGGTGCTCTTCGAGCGCATGGAGCTGCCGAAGGGCCGTCGGACCAAGACCGGCTGGTCCACGAGCGCCGCGGTGCTGGAGGAGCTGGCCGAGGAGCACGAGATCGCGCGGCTGGTGCTGGAGTACCGCGAGTACGCGAAGCTGCGCTCAACCTATGTGGATGGTCTGCTGCGCGAGATCGACGCGGAGACGGGGCGGGTGCACACGACCTTCGAGCAGACGGTCGCGGCGACGGGCCGGCTGTCGAGCCGGAACCCGAACCTGCAGAACATCCCGGTCCGCACGGAGGTGGGACGGGAGATCCGGAGCTGCTTCGTCAGTGGCCCGGGTCGGGTCTTCCTCGCTGCCGACTACTCTCAGATCGAGCTGCGCATCCTCGCCCACATCAGCGGCGACGAGCGGCTGGTGCAGGCCTTCCGGGCGGGGGCGGACATCCACACCGAGACGGCGGCGGCGCTGTTCGGCGTGCCCGCGGACGAGTGCAGCTACGAGATGCGGAGCCGGGCCAAGACGGTGAACTACGCGGTGCTCTACGGGCAGGGCCCGGCGGCGCTGGGCAAGCAGCTTGGCATGGCGAGGGAGGAGGCGGCGGCCTTCATCGAGAACTACTTCCGCGCGCTGCCCGGCGTGCGCCGGTACATCGACGAGATCGTCGCGACGGCGCGCGACATGGGGTACGTGGAGACGCTTCTTGGACGCAAGCGCCCGCTCCCGGAAATCGGCAGCTCCGACAGCCGGGCCAGCTCGTACGCCGAGCGCGCGGCCGTCAACACACCGATCCAGGGAAGCGCGGCGGATATCATCAAGCTCGCCATGATCGACCTCGCACCTCGACTGCGCGGGCTGAGCGCCGAGAGCCGCATGCTGCTACAGGTGCACGACGAGCTGGTGCTGGAAGTGCCGGAGGCCGAAGTGGCGCCTGTGGCGGGACTGCTGCGGGAGGTGATGGAATCGGCGTTCGAGCTGGATGTGCCGCTGACCGTCGATGTGGCCGCCGGACGGAACTGGCGTGACATGCAGGCCGTAGAGCACCTGTGTCAGAGTGAATCCGAGTAACTGAGACTACTCAGGCGGGACGCGAAACGTGACGTGGATGCCCGGACGGGCCCGGTGAGCGGTGCCGCCACGGACGGGCGAAGGAGGATTTCGGATGTCTGCGTGGGATTTCGAGGACAGTGATGACGACAGGACGACCGAGGCCGAGGGCGCAGCAGGCGAGAAGCCGCCGCGCACCGAGGCAGAGGAAGCCGGGGACAAGAACGCCGAGCAGGCCGGCGAGCAGGCACGGCCGGAGGCGTCCGAGGCCCCCGAAGCTGAAGACGACGAGCCCCAGATGACCATGGACGACGTGGACCTCGATGAGGTGGGGCCAGCCGAGCTTAAGCCGGGAGACATCATCTCGGGCGTCGTCGTCTCCGTCACCGAGGAGGGCGTCCTCGTTGACGTGGGCGACAAGGCGGAGGGGATCGTGCCGGTCTACGAGTTCCTCGACCGCTCTGAGATACCGAGCCGCGATGACACCATCGAGGTCGCGGTGGTGAAGCTCCAGGACGAAGAGGGCATGACGATCCTGTCGAAGAAGCGGGCCGACTACGAGCGGGTCTGGAACCGGGTGATAAGCGCGCTGGAGACGGGCGAAGTGCTCGACGCGATGGTCACCGACCGGGTCAAGGGCGGGCTGCGCGTGGACCTGGGCGTCTCCGGCTTCGTCCCCGCCTCACATGTGGCGACGAGGGATGTGCGGAACCTCGACCGCTTCGTCGGGCGCTCGCTGCGGCTGAAGGTGCTCGAGGCGGACCGGCAGCGCAAGAAGGTGGTGCTCTCCCACCGTCTCGTGGTGGAGGACGAGCGCCGGCAGCGCCGCCAGGAGACCATGGACCGGCTGCAGGAGGGACTGGTCTGTGAGGGCAAGGTGCGCAACATCACCGACTACGGCGCATTCATCGACCTGGGCGGGGTGGACGGCCTCCTGCACGTCTCCGAGATGTCCTGGGGGCGCGTCGATCATCCCTCCGACGTGTGCAGCGTCGGCGACACGCTGCGGGTCGTCGTACTCGACATCGACCGGGAGCGCGACCGGATCTCGCTGGGGCGGCGGCAGATACTCCCCGACCCCTGGAAGGAGATCGGGAAGCACGTCAGGCCGGGATCAATGGTGACCGGACGGATCAGCCGTGTCGTGCGCACCGGCGCCTTCGTCGAGCTGCTCGAGTACGAGGTTGAGGGCTTCCTCCCCATCGGCGAGATGGCGGAGAGGCGCATCGACAGCCCCTCAGAGGTGATCGAGGAGGGGCAGGAGGTGCAGTTGAAGGTGCTCAAGCTGCGCCCGCAGGCGCGCCGGATGACGCTGTCGCTGGTGGCCGCGGTGCAGGAGCAGGAGCGCCAGGAGATGCAGCAGTACATGGCCGACGAGGCCGCGCCGAAGCCGACGCTCGGAGACCAGTTTGGCGACGTGCTCGGCGCGGTAGCGGCGGAGCTGGGTGACGTGGGCGAACAGGGCGTGGCAGAGGCCAGGCCGGCAGCGGAGGAGGCCCCCGCCCCGGAGGCCGACGCCGAGGCCGCCTCCGGCGACGCGGGCGAGCAGGAAGAGGTGGAGGAGCAGCCTGATGACGGCGGCGCCGCGGATGCCGCCGATGAGCCCGGCAAGGACGACGCCGAGGTCGCCGAGGCCGAGAGCGATACCGAGGAAGAGGAAGCAGAGCGAGACGACGCCGCCGATGAGCCGCAGGACGCGGGCGACGAAGAAGAGGCGGAGCCCGACGCCGAGGAGCAGTAGCAGCACCGGTCGCGGCTTACCCAGGTCCGCTGAGGAGCCCCTGATGCTGGTGATCGGGGTCATAGGACCAATCGCGTCGGGCAAGTCGGTGGTGCTCGACGAGCTGCGCCGGCTGGGTGCGGCGTCGATCGAGGCCGATGCGGTCTCACGCGAGGTGCTGCAGCCCGGAAGTGAGTTGCTCAGTCAGGTAATCGAGGAGTTCGGCGAGCGGTTCCTGCGCCGCGACGGCAGCCTGGACCGCCGCGCTCTGGGCGCAGAGATCATGGAGGACGACCAGGCGCGGCGCCGCCTGGAGCGCATCGTGCATCCTGCGATGGTGGCGCGCATGGCGGCGCGGGTGGAGGAGGTCCGGCGCGACGGTCGCGTGCCGGCCGTCGCGATCGAGGCGGCGAACCTGGTCGAGATGGGGGCCCTGCCCCTCACGGACGCGACGGTGCTGGTCACGGCCTCGCGCGAGGAGCGGGTGCGCCGGCTGATGGCGCGGGACGGGCTCAGCCGCGAGCGCGCCGAGTCGATGGTCCGACTGCACGAGCGCCTGGGGATTGAGAGCCATGCCGCGGACTACTGCATTCACACGGATGCCGACGAGGCGCAGACGCGGCGCCGGGTGCAACGGCTCTGGCGGGATATTGTCAAAAGATGCGGGTGACAAGCGCTCCAAAGAGAGGCATCGGTGGCGGCCCTCTGGAGAGAGAGCCACGTCACGTCGGCTTAACCGGAGGCGGCTTGCGTTTGGCAGCGAGGGTGTGCTATAATCCGCTGCCGAAGCGTGTCTGTTGACGGACGCAGGCGTTCGGGCCCCTCGGGTCCGGATAGTGCCGGGCCTCAGAAGCTGACGACGCCTCCGACGCCGGGGTGCGGAGCACAGAATCAGCGCCATCGAGCCGGTCTGGCCTGTTGGCAGGTGAGGCCGGGACTTGAGCAAGAATACGCAGGCCGCACGTAGCAGTGAGCGCAGCTAGCGCATGAGACGAAGCCGCAGGCCCGGGGGAGTGATTGTGTTGCAGAAGGGGCGCATCCTTCTGACACGTGTCGTGCCGCTTTCCGCCGCACTCATTCTTGCCGCTTGCCCCGCCTCCCTCAGCGCCCCTGCGAAGCCGTTCAGCAGGCCTGTGGACTCCCTCACGTCGGCGTACTCCTCCGCGGGACTGCTGACCTCCAGCGGGCGCACGTACATCGGGATGGAGCGGCCGGACTGGCTCTTCGCGACCATGCGCGCGCGGGCGGCGGCGAAGCAGGGGCCGGGGCCGATCCCCGACATCCAGCTGACTCCGACCGCGACCGCGAGCGAGGAGTTCTACGCCAACTCGGCCCCCTACGGTGAGCTGAACCGCATCGTGATCTCGTCCAACGGCGTGGACGAGGACGGCGACGGGCAGTTCGACCCGGGTGTGGTGGCCGACGACTTCAACCTCTGGCTGCTGCGAGTGGATGGCTCGCTGGCCACGCAGCTTACCGACGCCACGGGCGATGAGCTCTACCCGGCCTACAGCCCCGGCGCTCGGCTGGTGGCGTTCTCATCCAATGCCAGCGGCACCTGGCAGATCTACACGGTGGAGGTGCTCACCGGGACGATTCGGCAGATCACCTCGAGCCCCGGGAATAAGTACCACCCGACCTGGTCGCCGGACAGCAGTTGGATCGTCTTTAGCGGCGACGCCGCGGGCAACCGCGACCTGTACATCATTCCCTCGGACGGCTCGCAGCTTCCGCAGGCGATCACGCAGACGCCGGAGGACGAGACTCAGCCGACATGGGCACCGGCGGGAGACATCGCCTCGCCCATTCTGTTCACCCGCTCGGGTGCGGGCGGCAGCCGCATCTTCCGCATCGGTTCGGACGGCACCAATGAGCAGCCGGTCACCAACGGCGGCGGCAACCCGAGCGCCAACGATTCAGATCCCACATGGCGGCACAATACCCAGCTCATCGCCTTCGCGTCCGATCGGCCCATCGACGCGGCCGACCTGACAACCGACTACAACATCTGGACGGTCTCGCCCGCCGGTGAGGACGTCACGCCCGCGCAACTGCGCAGCAACCTGAACCCGGCGGACACCCACGACGACCGGTATCCCGCCTTCAACCCGGGGCTGCGACCCCGACAGCCGGTGCGCATCTTCTTCACCTCGTCCCGCCCCGACGCCGTGGGGCCCAATCCCGGCGCCGAGCCGGACATCTGGCGGTTCGAGCTGTCGGATCCGGTGCCGCCGGAGCTGGAGGACCTGCCGTCGGTGGACGCGCCACGGCGCTTCGTGTCGCCGGGCAGCGACGTCACCATCCACGTGCCCGTGTTCGATCGCGACAGTGGCGTGCAGGCCGTCGTCGCGGAGATCAAGGACCCCGACTCCGCTGTGGACGACAGCCTGGGTATAGAGCACAAGCTGTTCTCTGTCTCGGCGGACGATCACTCGCTGTACACGCAGACGAGCGGCCACGTCTACCGCGAGCTTGACTGCGATACGGTTGGCCAGACCGAGCTGTTCGATGACGGCGATCCGGCGCACGGCGACGCCGAGGCGGGCGACGGGATCTTCAGCGGTGTGTGGACCACCCCACCTTCGCCGAGCGACTACATCATCGACATCCACGTGCAGGACGTGGCCGGGAACGCCTTCGAGTACGACGACATCTACGGCTTCACCACGGAGATGTTTCAGCCGACCAGCAACGTGCTGTTCGTGAACGACTACTGCGAGGGGCAGGAGTTCATCTGGGCCGCCAGCGGGGCGAACAACGACTGGCCTACCTCCTTCCCGGTCGAGAGCTACTACACGACCAACATGGGCGGCGACAATGTCGAGGGCGACAGGGTCGCCTTCAACACCTTCCGCGACCTGGGATGGTTCCGCGACGGCATCTGGCTCGGGGAGCCCTACGACATCTGGCGCGTCATCTGCCGCGGGCCGATCGAGATGACCGACCTGATCTACTACCTCCCGACCAAGGAGGTCCAGCTCACGGTCCCGGACCTGCTGGACACCCGCGAGGTATTGGTGGCCGACCGCGCGGTCGTCTGGGCCGCGCCGCACACCGGCGATGAGTGGGTCGGCCCCGGGAGCCTGGTGGACGCCACAACGCAGGCGACGCTGTCGATGTTCCTCGACCGCGGTGGCCGGCTGATGATCTCAGGCCAGGACATCGGCTTCGCCCTCACGCTGGACGGCACCAGCCCGAACAACTTCTACACGAACTACCTGCACGCGCAGTACATCGACGACGACGCGCCCTCCAACATGTGCGGCCGTACCACGGTGTCCGGCGTGGACGGCGACCCGATCGTGGCCCACCCCTTCTCGGTCTACTATCAGATTCCCGAGGATCTGCAGATGGGGTGGCACCAGATCAGCAATGTATGCTACGCGCAGGACTGCGCGCACTACACGGAATGGCCCGATGAGGTGCAGGCCGTGGGCGGCGCGGTCGCGACTCACGTCTACGACGCCGGTGGCAACGATGCGGGCATCCGCTACGCGGACCCGGCCGGCGGCTACCGCGTCGTCTACTTCGCGTGGGGCTTCGAGCAGACGCACAGGTACTACCGGAACCCCGCCACGGGCTGGGGTGCCTGGGACGCGGGCCAGTGCGGGAACAACCGCGCCAAGACGCTGCACAACACGCTCTGCTGGCTGCGGACCGGCGGCTTCCAGGGCCGGGTTCTGTCCATCAGCGACGGGAACCAGCCGATCAACGACCCGACACCGGTCGTGCGCGTGAGCGGCGGCGGATACGAGGCGGCGGTCCGCTGCGAGGAGGATGGCCGCTACGTCATCGGCGGCCTGCCGCCCGGCGTTTACCGCATCAGCGCGGTGCGGCCCGGGTTTGAGATCGACCACGCCGACGGCAGGTCGTGCCACGGCGGGCTGCCCTACCCGACGATTGACTTCGCGATCGCGCGGGCTGAGCCCGGCGCGGTCCGCGGCACCATCACCTCGCTGGCGACCGGCGAGCCGCTGGCCGCGGTGGAGGTATGCGCCTACGAGGGCGTGATCCCGGAGCCTGAGGACGGCGAAGACGGTCAGACCCAGGCGGCGCAGAACGGGGAGATCGAGCGCGGCGAGCTCTACGACTGCACGACGACCGCGGCGGATGGCACCTACAGCATCGGCAACATCACGCCCGGTCAGGTAATCGTGGAGGCCGATGGCAGCAGCATCGGGTACGGCACGGAAGAGGCCCTCACCACGGTGACCAGCGGGAACACGACGACCGTCGATCTGGCGCTGTCGGCCGCGCCCGGCACGATCACTGCCACGGTCACCGACATGGACGGCAACCCGTTGGAGGACGCAACGGTCGAAGTCTTCACCGATGGTCAGCTCGCCGGCAGCGGCACGACGGACGTCAACGGCGAGGCCTCTGTCGAGGTCCAGCCCGGCGACTACAACGTCGAGGCGTCGAGGCCCGGCTTCCAGCGCTCGCAGCCGGAGCCGGTCAGCATCATGGCCGGTGAGACCGAGGAGGTCACCATCCCGCTACAGGGCGAGCCGCCCGGCAGCGTTTCGGGGCTGGTCGCGCGGGGCATCACCGGAGAGGCCGTCGGCGGCATCGTGGTCGAGCTGGTGGTCAACGACAACATCATCGACACCACGGTCACCACGGCGACGACGTCCACCGCCGGCGACGGGACGGCCTACAACTACCGGTTCGCCACCGCCCCGACGGGGCAGATCACGGTGCGGCCGGACCCGGTCGGGTTCACCGTCTCCCCGGCGGAGCGGATCGTGACGGTGCAGACCGGGGAGGAGACCACGGGGGTCAACTTCGCGGTCAGCAGCATCCGTACCTTCCCGGCCGGCCTGCAGCTCATCTCGCTGCCCTACGACTACCCGAACACAGATCCCGCGGAACTGCTCGATGCGGGCCCGAACCTGAAGCTGGCGACCTGGGAGCCAACCAACGGCCGCTATGCGATCTACCCGGCAACTCCCGCAGACCGCTTCCGGCTCGGATCGGGCTACTGGCTGAAGCTCAGCCAGGTGCGCGAGCTCTCGCGTGAGGGCATTGAGGCGGAGGACGTCTACGAACTGCCGCTGGCCGCCGGCTCGACCGGCTGGCACCTGGTCGGCGACTTCTTCACGGAGCCCATCGACTTCTACTCGCTGCAGGTGCGCGACAGGAACGGCGTGGTGCGTAACATGCAGCAGGCGATGGCGGCGGGGCTGGTGCGCAGCCCGCTGTTCGCCTACCTGCTCGGCGGCTACGCCACCTCCGCGGTGGCCGAGCCCTTCGTGGGCTACTGGCTGAACATCGGCGACGATGTCACCATCGTCGGCGACCGCCGCACGGACACGCTGGCGGCGGACGAGCAGGCCTCGCGGCCCGCGGTCGCGGCCCCCGATGGTGGTTGGTTGATGCCGGTGGTGGTGTGCAGCGGCGAGATGACCGACGCCGCCACGTGGGTCGGGTGCGCGCCCGGCGCCACGGGCGGGTTCGACGCGGGGATGGACATGCTCAAGCCTCCGCCGCCGAGCATCGGCTCGTCTGTGTATGCGGCGGCGGTCGCGGACGCCAGCTACGCGGTGGACGTGCGGCCCGCCGACGCGGCGGACGTGCGGTGGACGCTGCGCGTGCAGGGACCGGCGGGCCAGCCGCTCGCCGTGCGATGGCCGGACCTGTCGGACGTGCCGGAGGGGGTGCGGCCCGTGCTGGTGGACGCGGCGGCCAACGCGCAGCTCTACATGCGCACCTCGAGCTGCTACGAGTTCACCGCTGGCGAGGGCGCGCGGGACCTGGAGATACGACTCATTGACCAGGGCGCGGCACTCGCGGTGAGCGCCGCGTCGGCGAGGGCGGCCGGCCAGGGCGCGGCGGTGAGCTACACGCTCTCGGCCGACGCGCAGGTCACAGTGACGGTCATGAACATCGCGGGCCGGCCGGTGGCGGCGATCGCCGACGGCGAGATCCAGGCGGCCGGAACGCAGAGGGTCGTCTGGGACGGCATGACCGGCCGTGGCACGAAGGCTCCGGGCGGCGTCTACCTGGTGGCCGTGCAGGCTCGGAGCGATGACGGCCAGCAGGCGCAGGCGATCACCACGCTTGCGCTTGGGCGATGAACCGAGGCCCCGGGGCCGCCTCGCGCGAGCGCCGGGCCGTTGCAGCATCATGAGCATTCACGCGCACAAACCGGGCACACGGTGTCAGTGAGCCAGATGCCGGGAGGAGCAACGAGATAATGCATCGGCTACATGAGGGTCGCTTGTGGAAGTTCGTCGCACTCTACGTTGCGGCAACATTGATGGTTCCATACGCCGTTGTGAGCTTCCCGGCGGTCGCGCAAGCGCAGGCCCAGCCGGTGGTGGAAAGCGCCGCCGTCATCGTGTTGCCCATCGTGGCCCCCGATGACTCGCTGGTAGTGAGCCAGAAGGCCACCGACGCCCTGGCTCTGGCCATGGAGGCCAGCGGCGAGTTCATGGTCACCTCCGAGATAGACCTGCAGCGGGAGCTCGATGAGCTCGAAATGACGCCCCCTCTCTCCGTCGCTGAGCAGGTGCGGCTGGGTGAGCGGCTGCAGGTCGATCAGGTGGCCACCGGCGAGATCACGGACCTGCGGGTCAACCAGAATACTGGACAGGTGAGTATCTCCCTGTCGGTCGCGATGCTTGATGTGAGCACGGGGGAGTTTCTCAACGGGGCGAATGTGAGCACGGTGACCAAGCCCGTGCCCGGATTCGAGGGGGAGCAGGCGGGTGTCATCAACAACGCGGTGCGGGAGATCGCCGAAGAGGCGGTGGCGGAGATTCTCTCGAGCCGCATTCCGCAGGGCTTTGTCACCTCGGTCAACCAATTCGGCGTGGCGACGGTGAACCTCGGGCATGACGATCGGCTGCAGAGCGGCATGGAGCTGCTGCTGTTGCGCCCGACCTGGCAGAAGGACATGGAGAAGCTCATCATGGTCAAGGTCGGGCGGTTCAGCGTGTCCGATGTGGGTGCGCGGACATCCAAGCTGCTGCCGCTGACTGAGGGCAGGGCGCGTGTGGGAGACCGCGCCTTCAAGCTCTACCGCGGGCCCGAGCGCGTCGAGGCCTACAAGCGCAAGGAATCGCACCGCCACACCCTGACCGTGCTGGCGGCGCTGGGCCTGCTCTTCGGCGTGGTCGAGGTGGCGACCGGCCCGGCCAGTGACGATGCGCCGGTGGGCGTGACCTCGCACCTGTTCCAGCATGCGCCGGGCGACGAGGCCGTCATACGCATCCACGTGCCGGACCGACCGATACCGCTGGACGAGCAGGTCTTCGCCTGGCTCTTCTTCCGAGCCGATGGCCAGCAGAACTTCAGCCTGTCTCCGGCCAACCTGGTGGGCTTCGTGGACGAGAGCCGACTGCCCAACAACGTCTGGGACGACCACTCGGCCTTCGCCGGGGACATAGAGGTCGAGATGGAGTTCGACTACATCACCGGAGACGGGGATGAGGAGACCATCGACGTGGACCTGCTCTACCACCACTGGTCACTGGACCCGGGGCACACCTACTACCACCGGGTTCAGCGCATCGTGGAGCCTGTGGAGCGGGCCGGCAGTGGCGCGCCGATCGCGACCGCCGGCCTCAGTCCCGCCCAGTTGGAGCCGCCGACCATCAGCATCGAGCCCGGGGACGCCCAGAGCGATGGTAGCGCCCCGACCGACGGCGTGACCTACTTCACACCGCCGGTCCTGCAGTCGCCCGAGAACGGCGCCCAGAACCAGTCCACGAGCTCGATCACATTCACCTGGAACAGCACCCTCGGCGCCAACGAGTACATCCTGCAGGTCTTCCCGCAGGACGACCCGAACGGCCAGCGGGTTCCGGTGTACCAGGTGGAGTTGCGCCAGGACACCTCGGGGACCATGTTCACGACCATCGACACCCGCTTCAACTCGGAGGCCCGCTATTACTGGCGGGTCGGCGCGCGGCGTTCGGGCGAAGCCCGTCCGGTCTGCTATGATCGGGAGGGTTGGCTGTTCAGCGAGATTCGGACCTTCCTGACCGCGCAGGCGCCGCCGCCCCCGCCGGGAACCACGGCGGCCGGCCACCGGCCCGGTGGAAGCGTGTACACCGGCACCTTCGGGATGAGCCGGTATATGCACCGCGTGCCGGGCGCGCGCAGCGAGGGCCTGAAGTAGCGCCGGGTGACACGGCGAACGAGTGGAGGATGATGCGCGCGCGGATGTGGCGCAAACCGGCAGTGGTTGCGGGCCTTGTGACCGCAGTGCTCTGCGTCTTGACGGGCGGCGCAAGCGCGGCGGACGAGGGCGACTGGACCATCGCAGCCTGGGTGTGTGCCGACGGTGATCTGACTCCACTCGCGGCGGGCTACGTGAGCGGGCTCATGGACGGGGCCGCGCGCGGCGACTGGCAACTGGCAGTTCAGACGGACAGTGGCAATGCGCCCGTGGCGCGACGAGCCCGAACGGCCGTGGGCGTGGTGTCAGGCGAGGCGGTGGCCGGTGGCGCGGCGTGCAGCATGGGGTCGCGGGAGTCGCTCGCGGACTTCCTGTCCTGGACCGTGCGCTTAGCCCCGGCCGAGCACCTTGCGCTCGTGGTGTTCGGGCACGGCACCACCGCCGCGGGGCGCGGACACGATGGCCGGCAGGTGGCCGACGGCGCCGTGGTGGCGCTGGACCAGAGCAGCCGGGACGGCCTGACGGCGCGCGAGGTGGCGGCGGCCGCGCACGATGCCCTGGGCCCCGAGGGCTCCATCGACGTCGTCGTGCTGGACTGCTGCTACGGCAGCAGCGTGGAGGTCGCCTGGGACCTGCGGGACGGCTGCGACGCGCTCGTGGCGTGCCCCGGACGCATGCCGGCTGTGGGCCTGCCGTGGCGGGAACTGCTGGCGACGGTGCGACCGAGCGAGTGCGCCAACGGGGATGTTTTCGCGCGCCGTCTGGTAGCGGGGGCGGACCAGGTCATGCCGGGCGGCACGCCCGTGCTGGCGGCGGTACAGCCCGGCCGAGTGGAAGAAGTGGCGCGCTCCGTGGCCCTGCTGTCGGCGGCGGTGTGCGGGGGGATCGAGCAGGCGACACCGGCGCTGACGCTGGCGCGGAGCCGATGTCTCTCGTGGGGCGCGGGCCGTGAGGCCTGCGATTTGTGGGGGCTCTGCCGGGAGCTGGCTGTGGTTGCCGAGGACGAGGTCGCTGGAGCGGCCGCCAGAGTCGCCCGAGACGCGCAGAGCTGTCTGATCTATGCGCGTGGCCTCCGGCCCGGAGAGGCGCTGGGGCTGACGATCTCAATACCGACGATGATGGCTCCCGCCGGTGGCGGGACGTGCGAGTTCGCGGTCGCGAGCGGATGGGGCCAACTGACCGCGCTGTATCACGTGCGGCTTCGCGAGCTGATGCAGCGGACGGATGGCGACGCGACAGACGGTGAGGCGGCGGCGTAGTATACGTGTCGCCCGGGGAATGGCAGACAGAAACACAGATGGCGCTCCAGGGCTGGCGCGCACGGAAGTGCGGCCAGAAGGAGGAGTCAAAGTGAGTCGGCTTCGCAATCGAAGGATCCCCGTGTGCGGTGCCATCTTGGCCCTTGCGGCACTGATGATCGCCCTGCCAACGGCCTTGGGTGCGGCCGGTGTGGACGACCTGGCAGGCCCCCTGCGCGAGATCGCCATCAGGGCGCAGCGCGGCGAACCATTGCCGCAGATGGCGCCCGCGGAGGTCCAGGGCCCCGGTCAGCAGGTGCTGGTCGTCGTCCGGTTCAAGAGCGAGATGGCCGCAGCCGCGCAGCCTCTTACGGCGTACGGCGCGCGCGTGCGCTTCCGCCGAGGCACCCGTGTGGAGGCCTTCATCCCCGCCGACCGACTCCTCGAGGTGGCGAACCTGCCCGAGGTCGCGCAGGTCGAGCCGGCGACCTTCGTGAGGCCCGCCCAGGGCTATGGCGCGAGCGCGTCGGAGTCCCTCCAGGTCATCGGCGCAACGAGCTTCCACCGCGCCGGCTACTTCGGGCAGGGGGTCCGGGTCGCCATCATGGACCTGGGCTTCGGGGACATAGACAACCGCGAGTTCCCGGCCGGCGCCAACATGGTGAGCTTCAGAGTCGACGGGACGATGGGCACGGACACCCACGGGACGCAGGTGGCGGAGATCGTGGCGGACTTCGCGCCGCTCGCCGACTTCACTCTGATCGCCGTTGACACGGTGTTGGCGGTGGAGGCCGCTACGGAA
>JALGUJ010000069.1 GCA_029820945.1 Candidatus Zipacnadia bacterium
CCGGCCCTCGCGCGGGTTGCCGCGGACGCCCGTGCTCGCCTGCGCAGCGCCGTCGGCGGCGAGGGCGCGGCCATCGCGCTGGCGCAGACCCGCGACCGCCTGCATCACGTCGACCGCATCGAGGAGTTCGACGTCCCGGCGGCCGAGCGGGCCCGCGCCATCGTCCTGGACCTGCTGGCCGACCTGCGGCCGCGCGTGCGCTCGCTCGGCCCATCGCTCTACTACGGCCGGCACACCCTCGCTGAGGAGGGTGACGTCCTTCTGCGTATCGCCCCAACCGCCGACCGCCACGCCACGGAGCTGCTCGGCGCACTGCTGCGCGAGCGCTTCGGAGTCGCCCCGCGGCTCGGGCGGAGCTGGCCGGGCGAGTTCGCGCTGGACCTGCGCATCGCCGACACATCCGGCTGGGAGCGCTCGGACCTGCATGTCACCGACCGCTACCCGCCGGCGGGCGAGTACCTGATCCACCTCGAGGAGGGCGGCCCGGAGCAGCCGGCGCGCATGCTGATCTACGGTCGCGACCGCGCAGGCCTGGAGAAGGGCATCCGCAACTGGCTGCACTTCCTCCGCTCCGAGCGCCCCGGGGCTGCGCGCGGGGAGCTGTAGCGCACCTCCGGGCGTTGTAACCACGGCCATCGGGCGCTACAATGTCCCTGGCGTCGGTCCGTCCAAGCGCACGGGAGGCGTCCATGCCGCGATTCGAGTACGAGGCGCGAGACAAGACCGGAGCCAGGACCGCGGGGACGATCGAGGCCAAGACCAGAGCGCATGCAGCGCGCCGGCTTCGCGCCCGCCAGCTTGATCCGACGAGGCTCGCGGAGAGGCGGCCGCCCGAGCAGCGGTGGGGCGCGGGCTTCTGGCACCGCCTGCGGCCCGCCCCCGCCTCTCACCTGGCGCAGTTCTTCTCACAGCTTGCCGCACTGCTGCGCAGCGGTGTGAACGCCCACGAGGCACTGGACGAGCTATCGGCCCTGCTGGGCGACCGCCGGCTCTCGCGCGCCGCGCGGGAGATGGCGGCCCATCTCGCTGAGGGCGAGGGCCTCTCGCAGAACATGGGGCGCTACCCGGCGCTCTTCCACGAGCATGTGGTCGGCATGATCCGGGTGGGGGAGCAGTTCGGGGCCCTGCCGGAGGTGCTGGCCGCGCTGGCAGAGCAGTTCGAGACAGACGCCCGCATCAGCGGCCGCCTCAAGTGGCTTCGGCTCTACTATGGGACGGTGCTGGTGTTGGCGGTGCTCGTTGCTCCATTCCCGTGGATCGTCTCCCGTGGTATGAGCTGGTACCTGGTACTGGCGGGCACGCGCCTGGCGCCGGCGATCATCGGGGCGCTGCTGCTGTTGTGGCTGGTGGGTGGCCTGCTGCGCCTGCCGGCGCTCGCGGGGATACGCTCGCGGCTGCTGATGTCCATCCCCGGCTTCGGCGCACCGGCGCGATGGGCCGCGCTGCTGCGCTTCCTGCAGGCCCTGGAGCTGTCCCAACGCGCGGGAGCGACCCTCGATCGCGGCCTGGAGATGGCGGGAGGTACCACAGGCGATCCCCGCACGAGCGCGCAGGCGCGGGCCGCCGCCCGACGGGTGCGGGGCGGCGCCAGCCTGGCCGCAGCGCTGGCGGATGTGCGCCTGGTGCCGCGCCAGGTGCGCCGGATGCTGGCGACCGCAGAGACCGCCGGCAACCTGGAGGGGAGCATCTCCACCGCGGCCGAGTGGGCCGCTGAGCGCCGCGAGGCAGCCATCAACCCGGTCATCATCGGCGCGTCGGGCCTCGCGCTCGCAGTAGCGGCCGTCGTGGCCCTCGCGGCCCTCGCGATGGCCTGGCGCAACTTCTACGAGGCGCTCTTCGAGCGCGCAGGCGTATGATGGGGCGTTGTCTCATGGTCTCACGCATCGCGGGCCTGATACTGTGTCTGACCCTGGCCATCTCCGGCCCGACGGCGGGGCAGCCCGTGCAGGGCATGCCACCGAACCCCGGCTTCGAGCATGGCCTGGATGGCTGGACCGTCATCGCGCCCGAGGGGGCCGCGGTGGCCCAGCCCGCGCCGGGGGCGGTCGGCCAGGCTGCGCTGAGCCTGCGCGACGGCTGGGTGCTCGCCGAGCCGGCGCAGGCCGCCGGATGGCTGCGGCTGAGCCTGCGGGCCCGGCCGGCCCACCCGGATACAGCCGGCCGCCTGATGGCCGCGCTCCTCGCGTCAGACCAGGACGGACCCGAGGCACAGTTCGCCCTGCCGGCCTCGGAGGTGGGGGAGGGCTGGCACCAGGTGGTCGCCGAGCTGCTGGCCCCTCCCGCAGATGCGGTCCGGTTGGCCCTGGGCGTCGATGGGCCTGAGGGGTGGCTCATCGACGAGGTCGTGCTCGAAGCGCTCGAGCGCGGGGAGGCGCCTCCGCCCGAGGACGCGCCCGTCGTCCCGCCGCCTCTCGAGGAGGGCTGGGAGCCGGACGGGCTGCTCGACGCCCTGGAGCGCCGTCTCGGCACATCACGGGAGCTGCTGCTGTACGTCGGCCGCCTCGAGGTCGCGCTTCCCGCGCGGGTGACCGCCCGGCGGGGCGAGCGCGGCGCCATGCGCGTGACGGCCACAAACCGGGGAACGGAGGCGAAGGAGCTGACGATCTCCGTCTCCGGCCCCCAGGGCCTGTTCGTCCCCGACCGGACCGTGAGCATCCGTCCGTCGGGAACCACGGTCTTCGACGCCTCCCTCCAGTGCTTGCGGGTGGGCGAGCTCACGGTACGGGTGACCTGTCGCTGCGGCGGCGAGGAGGGCTCCGCGCCCGTCCGGCTCGAGGTCGCGCCGGCGTATCCGGCCGCCGGCATGTGCTGGCTCAGCGGCCCGCCCTCCGATGCGGCGCTCCGGGCTGCCGGGGCACTGGCCGCCCACCTCCACGCGCTGCGCATTCCCACCGACGGCGCCGCGGGCGGGCTGCCGCTGCCCGGCGACCTGACGCGCGTCGCCCTGCTCGGCCCGCCCTGGTCGCAGGAGGCGCTGCAGGGCGCCGCCACGGCACTCGCGGGCTGCGCGGACTTCCTCGCGCTCCATCGCCTTCGTGGCGAGGCCGGGCCCGACCGGCCCGCCGAGCTCACCCGAGAGCTGCACGATGCGCTCCAGCACGCCGGCGTCGGCGTCCATGCGCTCGGCCCTCCGTTCGACCTCACTGCCGCGGCCCCGCCCACGATTGACGGCGAGTCGCTGTTCGTCACCGCCGAGCTCGCCGGAAAGATCGCCGCCCCCAGCCTGCGTCTGCCGGCACTCCACGCCGCGGCGGTGGGCAGGGTCACTGTTGACGAGCACGAGCGCGCGGTTGCGCAGCCCTGCTGGTCCGCGCTGTCGGCCGCCACCCGGCTCGAGGACGTCGCCTCGGCACTGCGGTCGCAGGCCCGCCTCCCCCTCTTCTTCCCGGAGCTGTGCGCCACCGGGACCGGCTCCCCCGAGGTCGATGCGCTGGTCCTCGCCCGCACGCTGACATCATGCGTCTACCAGGGAGCCACGGGTTACGCGCCGGCGGCCCGGCCGAGCGACTGCCCGCCCGGCGCCGACGCATTCTGCCCGCTCGACGATGACGGCCGGCCCCGCGGCGTGGTCGCCGACGCGTACCGCGAGCTGGCCCGCGAGCTGGCGGCGGCGGTGCCCCTGGTGGTGCTCAGGCAGACGCCGCAGATCGGCACCGCCGACACCGCCGCGGTCGGCTTCCGTCCCTTCATGCGCGCTGACGAGGGACTCCTGGCGCTGTGGAACAACACGGGCGCGACGATCGACCTCATCTTCGAGGTGCGCACGCAGCCACTGGACCTGCACACCGTCGCGATCGGCCCCGGCGGGGTGCGGCGCAGCTACCTCGGTGCCTTCCACTTCAGCGATGACGCCATCGCGCTTAACCGTCCCGTGGTGTTCGTCAGCCTCGAGCCCGCCCAGTTCAAGCTTCTGTCCATGCAGCTCGCGCACCCCCACGCCGCCTGGCTGGACTCCGTGGAGCTCAAGCCCGAGATCCCGCGCTCCGAGGCCAAACACAGGGAGTTCTTCGACGAGTGGGAGAGAAGGCGGATCGACAGATGAGCGGGGGGACGCCGGACGTCACCGGCGCCGAGCCGGCCTGGCCCCGGTGGGTCATCGTCCTCAGCGCGGCGGTCGCGCTCTCGACCGCGCTCCCGCACCTTCACCAATGGCTGACGCCACCGCCCGACGCGGCCTTCACCGGCTTCGTCGATGCCCACAACGACCAGAACCTCTACCTCATGTGGGCCGAGCAGGTCCGGCGCGGCGACGTAATGGTCAGGGCCTACGCCACCGCCGAGGAGGCGCCGCCGCTCTTCGTCGGCCCCCAGTGGCTGCTCATCGGCCTGATCGGGCGCATCCTCCCTGTGGCGCTGCCGGTGACCTACCGCATCGTCGCGGTCATCCTCGCCTTCATCTATCTGCTCGTCCTGTGGCGGCTGGTCGTCCGGTTCTACGACAGCGCCGCGCCACGGGCATTCGGCTTCGTCGTGGCGGCGCTGGGCAGCGGCTTCGGCGCGCTGTGTGATGCGGCCAACGCGCTGGCCGGCCGAACCGTCATCTGCAGCGCCGACGTCATGCCGGAGCTGTGGGCCTATCACTCGTTCCGCCTGCCGCACTTCACCATGGCCATCGCCCTGATGGCCGGTCTGGCGCTGGTGCTGATGCGCGGCTACCGGCGGCCGTCCCTGCGGCTGCACCTGGCCGCGGCGGGCCTCGTCGCCGTCCTCATCGCCATTCACCCCTATGACCTCGCCGTCCTCGCCCCCGTGCTCGTCGTGCACTTCGCGGTCTGCGTGCTCAGCCGCGCCTGCGACTGGCGCGCCGCGCTGATCGATCTCTCCGCCCTCGCCGGCGCGGCGCTGCCCGCGCTGCTCTACGTCTGGCAGACTCACGCCAACCCCCTCGTGGCCTCCTGGGCCGAGCAGAATCTGCTCCGCTCGCCTCACCCCTTGGTCTACCTGCTCGGCTTCGGCGTGGTTCTGCCTCTGGCGGTGGTCGGCCGCATCGCCCTCGGGGAGGAGCCCCGGCGGCGTCCGGCCGTCTGGCTGCTGGTCGTCTGGGTGCTCATCACCGCGCTGGTCGTCTACTCCTACCCGCTGGTGCCCTTCGAGCGTCGCGGCGTGGAGGGCGTTCACATCCCGCTGGCCATCCTCGCCGGCGTGGCCATGAGCGACCGCATCGTGCCGTGGCTCCGAAGGGCCGTGGCGGACCGCCCACGCGCCACGGCCCTCGCCATGGTGCTGCTGCTAATCTGCATCCTGCCCACGAACGTGAAGCTGCTCGTGGACGGTGCGATGACCGAGGAGCCGCTGATCCCGCGCGGTTGGCTGACCGGCTTCGAGTGGATCGCGCGCAACACTCCCGAGGATGCCCGCGTCTTCACCTCGATGCACGTGGGCCAGCTCTGCTGCCGCTACGCCCTGCGCCACGTCCACCTCGCCCACTGGCAGGTCACGGTGGACGTGGGGCGCAAACGCCGGATGGCCAACGAGCTGTTCGCCGCCCGCACCGATGATGCCCGCCGGCTCGAGGTGCTGCGGGAGGCGGGCTGCGCGTGGGTAGCGGCCAACGAGGGTCAGGCGGCGAACCTGCGGGGCTGGGACGCGCTGGAGCAGGTCTTCGATGCGGGTAGCCTGGTGGTCTTCCGCTTCCCCGAGTCCCCTCTCCCGCCCACCTTGCCCGAGCACTGAGCCACGATGGCCTTCGCGTTGCAGACAGCCCTGACTACGCCCCCGGCCGGCCGCCGGCCGCCCCCGCGCGCCCGTGCGCTCTCTGCGCCTGATGTGCCCGCGGGAGCTGCGTCGGCAGCGCCTGGATCCGGTAGCGGAACTGCGGGCGCAGGCGGCAGACGCGCACCTCTTCGGGCTCATTGTGGCGGATGAACCACGCCAGCCCGCTCCGCCCGTAGCGCGCCTCCCGCCAGCTCTTGAGCTTCACGAAGTCGAGCACCTTGCCCTGCGGCCCGACCACGCCCACGTGCCCGATGGTGTCGTCGTGAGGCGCATACCACGGCGAGTGGCGCACGCGGAGCACGTCGCCCGGCTGCACGGCCTCGACCTCGGTCAGCGGCCGCTGATCGAACAGCTCTCGCCGCAGCGCCCCGCCCTTCCCGCACAGCGCGTGCTCGGTGCTGTCGCGGTTGAAGCGCGCTCCCGGGCCGAGCGCCTCGTCGATGATGCAGCCGACGAAGTCCGAGCAATCGTTCTCGTGCAGTATGAAGCGCCCCATGGGTCTGGTCTCATGGAAGCGCAGCGCGGTCCTGGCGATGCGCCAGTTCAGTGGCTTCTCGCCGGGGTGGCGCTGCAGGAATGCCGCGCGCGCCCGGCGCTCGTACGCCTCGGGCGGGAGCCGCCGGCGCACAGGCGCGGTCACCGCGTCCGCCCCGCCTCCGAGCCACAGCCACGCCACCCCTCCGGCGAGCGCGAGGCCAACGAGGGCTCCCATGATCGCCAGCTTGCTCTTCATCGCCCGCATCGTCTCTCTCCAACTCGACTCGCCGCCGCTCGCCGGTCCCGGCCCCCTCAGTGCGGCGCGTCGCCCCAGTCAGGCACCTCCAGCATCTCCCCGTCCCGCTGGATCGACCTGTAGGCCATCACGCCCGGGGCCAGGAAACGCACCGCCTGCCAGGCGTTGACGCGCGGCGGCCGCTCCTCCACGCAGGACATCACGAACTCGTGCACCAGGTAGGAATGCGAGCCGCCGTGCCCGCCCTTAGCCGCGGCCAGCTTCTCCGGCAGCGGCTCCTCCACCCGCGACAGGTCCACCGGCTCCTGCCCATCCCTGGTCAGCCAGACCGCGCCGCTGAAGTTCCGCTCGAAGGCGCCCTCCGTCCCGTAGAGCCGGAAGGTCTCCAGGCACGGCGTGCCGATGCGCCGCATCTCGGCGATGCGCGCCATCGACCCGTCGCTCATGCGGTACAGACCGACCATATCCCCCATTGTGTTCCCGGCCTGCGTGTCGGGCAGGAACCAGTCCTCGTCGGGCATGGTGTAGCCCACGGCCGAGACGTGCGTCATGTGGGCGCCGGTGACGTCGATGATCCCGCCCGTCGAGTGCGTCGGGTAGTGCATGGGGATGCCGCCGCGCTTGCTGTCGTCCCAGCTCTCGCCCCAGCGCCACTTCGCGACATTGTAGAGGTTATGCGACATGTCGTGCAGGTAGTGCCCCTCGGCGTAGACGTAGTGGCCGAACTCCCCGGCCGCGGCCTTGCGGCGGCAGAAGATGGTCTCGGGGCGGTAGACCGTGGTCTCTCCCATCATGTAGATCTGGCCCGTGCCCTCGGCGGCCTCGATGAGCCGGTCGCACCAGTCGAGCATCTCGTCGCCGCTGGGCAGGCTGATGACGGGCACCGCCGTGTATGCGTGCTTGCCCGCCTCCATCGCCTGGATCGCCTGCGGCGCGTGCAGCCACGGCTGAGTGAAGATCATGACGGCCTCGATGTCGGTGTGCAGGATCTCATCCAGGCTCGGGTAGCACTCCTCGACTCCGAACTGCTTCGAGCATTCGGCCAGCTTCTGCTCGTCGAGGTCGCACAGCGCGATCCGGCCCACCTGCGGATGGTCCCTGACCGGCTCGATGAAGTGCCTGCCGAACGCCCCGCAGCCGACGATACCCACGCTCAGGCTCATCGTCTTCACCACCGTCCCGGGTCGATCGGATTGATGCGCCCGAGGATTCGCTCTATGGGCCGCGACGGCCTTCCCGTGCCGCCGAGGGGCCAGCCGGAAGGCCCCTCCGCGAGAATCCGCGAACCTCACCTCGACGCTTGATTCCGTGAGTGGAGGTCTCGCCATGCGGCGGATGCTCGCACCCCTCTTCATCGTCTGCACCTGCGCTGCGCCCGCCGTGGCTCAGCGCAACCTCGTCGCGAATCCCGGCTTCGAGGACGGCCTCGACGGGTGGCGCTTCTGGGGCGGCGCCGCCCCTGGTGAGATCCTGGTGGAGAGCGAGGACGTGCACTCGGGTGCGGGCGCGCTGCGCGTGACGAATCCCTCCGCGGGGAAGGTCCGCGCCTTCCAGCCCTCCGTCCGCCTCAACCAGGACGAGCCCCGCGCCCTGCACCTGCGCTACTGGGTCAAGCGCATGTCCACCGACCCCGAGGCTCTGCAGTGCGTTGACCTCTACGGCCGCCACGTCGATGGCTCCGGCGTGGGCTTCTTCCAGAACACCGGCGTCGAGCACGCCGGCGAGTGGGTGCTCGTGGAGCAGACCTTCGAGCCGGAGAAGCCGGTGGCCTATCTTGGGGTATGGGCGCTGAACTACGACACCACCGCCGACGTGCTCTTCGACGACATCGAATTCTGGGTCGAGCCCCCGCCGAGGCTGCCGACCACCGACCTGGTCAGCCTGCAGACCGACGACCTGTCGCTGCGGTTCGTCTCGGCGGGCAACCTCGTGCAGGTCCGTGGGCTACGCGGAGCGCGCGGCCGCACCTACCTCGACGGACCCGAGGGGCTGCGACCGGACGTCAACCTCTGGGAGCTGCGCGTGCGCAACGCCGAGGGCGAGACGCTGCGGGTGCTGCCCGATGACCGCGCATTGCTGGGCGCGGAGGTGCGCGAGGGCGAGCGAGGCGCGATGGCGGTGCTGTCGTGGCGAGGGGTGTACGTGGGCAACCGCCCGGCCGTGGACGTCGATGTGTTCGTGCTCGCGCCACCCGGCCAGTCCCTCGCCTGGTTCACCTGCAGGGTTGACCTGCGCGATGAGCGCCTGGGGCTGGTCGAGCTTCAGTTCCCGGTGCTGGCCGAGATGCCGCCACTGGGCGACCGGCCCGCCGATGAGCGCATCGTCTACCCGCAGGGCCTCGGCCGCGAGCTGCGCGATCCGCACTCGAACCCGACCGCACTGAGCCTCTCCTATCCCTCGTCCAGAGCGAGCATGCAGATGATGGCCTGGTACGACGGACGAGGCGGCCTCTACTTCGCCGCCCACGACGGCGAGGGCTACCTCAAGACGTTGCTGCTCGGGCCCGAGACCACCGCAGGACTGCGCTACAGCGTCGCTCACCTGCCCCCCGACACCGGACGCCCAGGCCTCGACTACCAGACGCCCTACCCGGTGGTGGTCGGCCCGTTCGAGGGCGACTGGTACGACGCCGGGCGGCTCTACCGCGCATGGGCCACCCGCCAGACCTGGTGCTCGTGCGGGCGTCTTGCCGAGCGCGGCCTGCCCGCGCCCGTGCGCGAGACCTCCGTCTGGATGGTCGGGCACATGCCGCGCGACCGCTCCGGCGGCGCGAGGCAACCGTCACTCAGCCCCGATGAGAAGCGCGCTCTCAGCCCCGAGGAGCTGCAGGAGGCCTATCTGCCGCTCTCCCCCGAGCTCAACAGGGAAGCCGCCGCGCGCTTCCAGGATTACTTCGACGTGCCGGTGACCTGGTGGTGGACGACGTGGATGCTGCCGGCCTTCGACACCCGCCAGGGGTGCCAGGTGCCGCCGCGCAGGTTCGCTGAGAGTGTGGCGGCGGTCACCGACCTCGGCATCCCCGTCATCCCCTACACCAACATCCGCCGCTTCGACGTCGGCATCGCGGAGTGGGAGCAGCTCGGCCTGGAGGCGGGCGCGGTTATCGGGCCCGACGGGGAGGTGGCGCTGGAGCCGCTGGCGGGCGGCTACACCGCCATCATGTGCCCGGCCAGCGAGACGTGGCAGCGGTACTTCGCGCGCTACTGCCTCGGCTTCATCCAGCGCGGGGTCACTGGGCTCTACATCGATGAGCTGGGCACCGCGACCGCCCGGCCCTGCTACTCCACCGACCACGGCCACCGCCCGGGGGCGGGCAAGCACTGGGTGCAGGGCCGGCGCGCCATGCTCCGCCGCATCCGGGAGCTGTGTGAGCCCGAGGAGCCGGACTTCTTCACCGGCGGCGAGGAGCCCTGTGAGCCCTACATCGACCTCAATGACTACAACTTCACCTACGGCTCTCGCCGCCCCGACCAGGTCCCGCTCTGGCAGGCGGTCTACCACGACTACTCGGTCAGCGTCGGCCGGCCGATGGGCAAATGGTACGACACCGCCTCCATGGTGCGCCACTACCCGGAGCGGTTACAGCGGGGCGACGTGGGGATGGACGAGTTCGTGACCGGCCACGGGCAGGCGCTCGTCTTCGGCATCCAGCCGGGCTGGGTGCGCCCCGACATACCGACGTACGCCCCGGAGACCAGCGAGTACTACCGACGCCTCGTCCGGACCTACCACCACGCCAAACCCTGGCTGCTCTACGGCGAGATGCTGCCGCCTCCGCGCATACTGACCGACCTGCCCGTCGTGGCCTCGGTCTGGCGCTACAAGGAGCCGCTACCTGTCGAGCTGCCCGCCGTCCTGGCCTCGGCCTGGCGCGCGCCGGACGGCACCGTCGGCATCGTGCTCGCGAACATCTCGCAGGAGGATCAGGGCCTCGAGCTGGTGCTGCCCATCGGCCGCTACCGCTCACTGGTGGGCCTGGGCCCCATGTCCGTGGAGCGACTTTTGGACGAGGGCGCCTGGCAGTCGGCGGGCGAAGCGATGGTGGGGAGGCCCATCGCGGTTGAGGTCGCGGCCGAGGGTTTCGCGGTCTTGCGCCTCAAGCCCGAGTAGCAGCAAGTACGCGGGGCACTGGGCCGCCGTTGCCCGGCCGTTGCGCATTGCACCGCGCGCACCTGTGCCGTGCCCGCCGTTGCCCGGCCGTTTGGAGGGGCGCGCCTCCGCTCGCGCCCGGCCGTTGCCCGCTCCGGATTGGTCGGGCCGGAAGCCCGACCTCGGCGAGAGTGGGAGCCAGGTCCGCGGCGCGGGCCTCCCGGCCCGTGCGCCATTCGCCGTCAGGATGGGGGGCCTTCCCTGCCCGCCCGGCCGTTCACCCTTGGTCGCAGGGACCGGCACGCAGGCCCCGCCGCGATAGGACACCCGACCTCCCCTCGGGCGCCCGCCTCGCCTGCGGGCTCGACGTCGGCCCTCGTGCTCAGTCCACCGCCAGCGCCAGCAGCTCCGCGCCCCAGGCCGCCACAATCACCGCCGAGCCGGCGCCGTGCAGGTCTCCGGCCGAGAGCGCGCCCGGGAACGGAATGCGGACGGGGGCGTCCGCATCATCGACGACCGCCGGGCGGTAGCCGCCGAGGATCCCTCCGTCGGCGCCCAGCAGATAGACCGTGCCATCGTCGCAAGCGGCGGCGAGCTGGGTATTGAGGGTCACGAGATCGCTGACCTGCTCGGGCAGTTCGGTGCGCCACAGCATGGCCCCCGCGCCGTCGAAGCCGTAGACGCTGCCCGCCTCGGACGAGGCCGCCACCACCGCTCCCGCGTCGGTCGGCGATAGGCCGATGATCGCGGTCACGCTGCCGCCCACGTTCGCCTCCCACAGCTCCTCGTTGTCGCCGCCGCGGGCGCGGATGACGGCGTCATCCGCGCCGAAGAGCACCTCGGCCGTCGCATCGCCATCGAGGTCCGTCACCAGACACGCCGGCCAGTTCGGCCCGCCGCCGACCGAAGCCATGATATGGCCATCCTGATCGAGGACCTTCGAGCCGTAGTATTCGGAGCCCGCGAGCACCTCATCGTAGCCATCGCCGTCGATGTCCCCCGCGTCGCAGACGGTGCTCGCATGCGTCGTGTTGGTGCGCCAAAGCTCGGTGCCATCCCCGTCGAAGCCGTAGTGGTGCCAGTTGTCGGAGCCGATGACGACCTCGTGAGCCGGATCGTCGTCGAGCTGGGCGGCGCAGATCGAGGCCACCGATCCCGAGCGGCCGTGGTACCGCTGGATCTCCACTTCCCACAGCAGCTCGCCCGCCAAGGTGTAGGCGCGCAGCTTCGCGTCATCGGCACCGGAGAGAAGCTCCGGCTGCCCGTCGCCGTCGATGTCGATGAACCGCACCGCGCGCACCATGCCCTGGGCCTCGCGCGTCCAGAGCACGTCACCGTCCGCCGAGAGCAGGACCGTCTCGCCGCCATCCGTCCCCGCCGCGATCTGCGCCGGCGCGCTGATGCCCCACACGTCCGTGCACCGCACATCCGACGGAAGCTCCGCCCGCCACGCGACCTCCAGCTCGCGCGGGAACTCGGGGCGCTCAAGGTGGACGGGCGCGGGCGGGTTCTGCGCGGCCGCGGCCACAGACTCGACCCACGCGAGGAAGCGGTCACGGTCGCCCGGCTCGTCCGGCGCCTGGATCACGCTGTCCTCGCCCTGGCCCGTACGCTGCAGGCCGGGCACGTCCACCTCCCCAAGATCGGCGAAGGCGCCGCCACCGCCGTCAATAGCGAACATCGCCGCGTCGATGCGCGCCTCGCCATGCTCCCAGGGACCGAGGCCGATGACGCTGTGGAACTCACCGTCGCGGAAGAGTGCCACGACGTCCGGGGCGATGATGCGCAGCGACATCCGCGGCTGGGCCTCGCCTCCCGCCTCGAAGAGGTTCACGAACCGAATGCTCTCGCCCGGCTCCAGGTGAGCCTGCTGGTCCTGGTGCAGGACCTGCGTCATCTTCCCCGCGTGCGGATACGCCGAGTAGTAGCCGCGGTCGTTGCCGTGGCCGCGGTCCCAGGTCTCGCGCAGGGACAGGCGCGAGCCGTCTACGTTGGTGATGTGGAAGAACTCGCCGTCCTGCTCCACGTCCAGCCGGTTGCCCTCGATGCTCGTGTCGCCCAGCGTCCGCCAGACGCATGTGGCGCGGAAGCTCCCCGACTCGAGCGCCTTCACGTCATCCATCACCACGAAGAACTCGTCGTCCCAGAAGATGCTGCGCGTCCAGTCCGTCCACGCGTACCCGGGGGCCCGCGCCTGCACCACGCCCGCGTTCCCGAAATCCGCCTCCGCGACAAGCTCGCTCAGCCCCGGCACGGCGGTCGTCTGCCCGTCGCGTGAGAGCAGGATCGAGTTGTGCCACTTCGGCGTGGCGCGGATGTAATCCATATCGCACAGCCACAGCCGCCCGTTATCTGTGTAGCGGATGATGGCGTTCGCGTCATCGTGATCGTGGATGCCCGCGGAGATGCCGTCGAGCATCAGGTAGCTGTCCTGCTCCGTGAACCCCGACCGGAAGACGGCCTTGTCCAGCGAGCGCTCCGCGGGCACGTCACTGCCGGCGGCATTGCCCTGCAGGTAGCGCTCGTGCACCGCCGGGTCGAGGATGAAGGTGGTCAGGCCCACGTGCTCCCGTGGCTCCTCCGTTGGGCCGGTCCAGTTGTAGTAGCCGAGCACGGCCTCCGTGCCGGCGTTGGCGTCGAGCCGCTGCGCCAGCCAGCGGAAGCGCGGATCATCGTAGTAGAGCGACGCGATGCGCATGAGCGTGCGGGCGTTTGAGCCGAACTCGATCCACGGATCGCCGAAGGTCGCCTCATGGCCGAAGTTGTCGTGGCAGGCAATGGCCAGCTCGCAGGTCCTCGCGATCGTGCCGTTCTCGAAGATGTCCATGTCGCCGCTGATCAGCGCCCACTTCATGGTGTGCACCATGGTGATCCACTGGTAGTTCGCCGAGTCCTCCAGCGGCTTGTAGGCGGTCTCCTGGCCGGCGAAGAGGTTGTCCACCACGCGCTTCCACCAGTCCACCGCCGGCAGGTCGAAGTGCGCGTTGAAGTACTCCGCCGCGAAGGCGATCCCGACCGCCGGGTGGGTCTGGTGGTTCCAGGTCGGTGCCTGGATGCCTGCCTTCTCCCGTGCGATGGGGTCGCGCATCTCCCAGTAGTCCATGCTGTCCTCGACGATCTGCCGCACCCACTCCTCCGCCATCAGCCGGTCCTCATCCGACAGCGCCTCACACTCCTCGATCTGGTCGAGGCCCGCCACGATCGTCTCCAGCGTGAAGGTCGGTGGATCGACGCCTGGCGTGTCCTCGTAGTAATCCTTGAGCACGCGCACCAGTGCCGCGTAGGCCTTCGCCTGCGTCTCGCCGCCCCCGAGGTAGTAGGCCCGCGCGTAGCTCGACGGCCTGCCCGCTGCAGACTTGTATTGATAGGCCCCGCTGAAGCTGTGGAGGTAATCCTCAAGATCCTGCACAATGTTCGCTATCTGCTCGTCGGTCAGTGGGCCAAAGCTCGTCTTCTCGGACTGCCAGTCCACGATGACGGGTAGTGTCAGGCCGTCCGCGGGCTCGAGCCGATCCAGCAGCGCTTCCGCCGCGGCCCGGCAGCCCTCGGGGTCGCTGCCGCCCAGGTAGACCACGTTCGTCCCCGCTCCCCACGGGTCGTGCACCGTGCGAAGCTCGTGGCCGCCGTCGCCGGGGAAGGCGCCGTCGGAGTAGATCAGCCGCCGCGCATAGAGTCGCAGCGACAGCGGTCCGGTGGCCAGATTCCCGACCATGATGCAGGTGTCCGACGCGAGGTCCTCTTCGGTGGCCTCCGACTCCTCGATGGTGGGCAGCTCGACCCCAGTCGCCTCGGTGAAGCGCCGGGCGAACTGCTCGGCCACCGCCCGATACTCCTCCATGCACGGGAGCAGCAGCGTCGCCGCGGCCTCTCCGTCCGCGACCAGCGGCGTCTCGCGGTGCAGTGTGCCGGGCGAGAGCAGTGGCAGGGTCTCGTGCGTCTCCTCCAGCTTCTCGACCGCGACGCGGTCCAGTGCGACAGCGCCACGCGCCGCCGTCAGGCGGATGTCGGCCTCGGCCCCGGCCTCGCCGCTCTCGACGCCGATGCCGATATCGCCCCACACGCCCGCGGGGACGAAGTGTTGCCCGCCTACCTCTCCCTCGACGAGCGTCTCCAGCACCGCCGGCTCATCACCCACGGCCATGACGGCGATCGTGATGCGCGCGATGCCCGCCGGGATCGGCACCGCCAGCTCGAGCGACGCCCCGGCCGAGAGCACAAGCGCCGAGCCGTCGAGCGCGGCCGGGACGTCCTGCACGGGCGCGCCGCCGGCCAGCTCCTCCACCTCGAACACGGTCGGCTCCTGCCCCACCGCCGGGAGACCGACCGTCAGGATGATGCCGAGTGCGTTAGCGGGGTTCAATATGCTTCCACCTCCGAGACCCACAACAGGTTCGGGCGCTGCGCGCAGCCTCCGCCGCCCGGCTGCAGGATGCGCACGGCCGTGGCCTGCACCTCGTCGAACTCGACCGCCGAGAAGGGGGCCGGCTCCGGCTCCTCGACCTCCGTCACCGTTGTCCACCGGCCCTCGACGTGCACCTGCACGTCGAACCGCCGCGAGCAGTAGACCGTCCCGCCCTCCGCCGCCCAGTAGATCACCATGCGCGAGATCGGTCGCGGGCCGGGGAAGGCCACCTGCACCCAGTGAGGCTCCTCGGTCTCGGCGGTGGCCGTCGCGCGGCGGGTGAAGTCGGAGCCCACGTGGATCTGCAGGCCGTCGTTGAGCGCCTGCAGGCGATACTGCGGGTAGAGGCTGTCTGCGGAGGGCTCGCCGCCGTTGGAGGCCAGCGCGCGGTTGATCGCGAACTCGCCATCGCTGCGGACGATGCGGATGTCGTCGATGAGGACGCTGCCCGGCGAGTTGTTGCGCACGTTCGCCAGGTAGCCGCGGCCCTGCTGGTGGATGTTCGTGTAGGCTACTGCCTGCCACTCTGCCCCGACTTCGACAGGCGCGCAGTAGCCGCCCGGGTAATTCAGCCGCCAGTCGCCCGTGTCGAGATAGGCGCTGACCCGCGCCGTCCCCTCCTCGGCCCGCGCCCAGAAGCTGATGGTGTAGGCCCGGCCGGCATCGTAGCGCATGCCGTACTTAGCCGCGGCGCCCGCCTTTGGATCGAGGTTCGTGACGCGCACGCACGGCGTCCCGTCCCGACCCAGGCCCGCCACGACCTCGACGGAGAACTCCCCCTCACCGTACTGCGCCGGCTCGAACGCCCCCAGCGTCCCATCGTTGAAGTCCGCCTCGGCCACGACCTCTGCCGCGGCGGGCAGAGCCAGTAGCGCGGCCGTCAGCAATGCGGCGGTGCGCATGATCGCGATCCTCCTCGTTCGCGCCGGCGGGATGATCGGGGGGCCGTGCGCAGGAGCGCCGTGCTACTGCGAGTCAAGCCAGTCGCCTACGATCCGCTCGTAGCGCCCCAGCTCGACCGCGCCGCTGTCCGCGTGCTCGCGAGCGAACGCCAGCAGGTCCCGTGCCGCCTCTGCCGCGCGACGCCGCAGCGACGCCCGCCGCACCTCCGGCTCCTCGCGCGCGTCCCGCACCAGCCGCCGCCACGCGCCCATGCGCATCAGCAGCTCCAGGCCGACCCACGAGCGCTGCACGGCCCGCCAGTGGCGCCTCTCGCCCGTCGCCGCGAGCGCCCTCGCGCGCCCGAAAGCCTGCAGCGCGGGCCGCAGCAGCCGCTCCGTCGCGCGCGTGGTGTGGCTCAGGTCGTAGTGGCCCGTGCACTGCCCCGGCACGGCGAAGTCGTCGATCAGCGAGCGCAGATACGCCAGCATCTCGTCCGCGGCCGGCCCGAACAGCGCCTCGTAGTAGTGCCCCAGCCACCCGTCCACGTCCATCTCCGGCTCCCACGACAGCCGGCCGATCAGGTGCCCGTTGACGCCGAACGCCGCCCACTCTTCGGGCACGAACTCCATGACGTAGCCGTCGCAGCCGGCCTCGACGAGCCACCGCCAGTTCTCCTGCAGCATCTGCACGATCGGATACGGGATCGACAGCGTGTGGATCTGCATCAGGTAGCTGAAGAGGTAGAGGTCGTTCGAGACCGCCTCGCGCCAGCGCTCGAACTCCCGCGCGTACGCCGCGTTCAGGCGCTCGCACTGCACGTCCGGCCGCAGCGGGTGCTTGAGGCAGCGGCAGAAGGGCGCGAAGCAGACCGCCACGTTCTCCGCGGGCTCGACGCTCCGGGGCGCGTCCGTGTAGTTGACGTAGGCCAGCGCGCTCAGCCGCCGGTCGGGGTGCTGCCCTGCGACACGCTCCGCCACGGCGTTCACGAAGCGCAGGTAGGTGTCGGTACGGCGTGGGTGCTCCGGCCGAAAGCGCGACGGCTCCTGCGGCTCAAGCGCCACGCAGTCCGGGCACTCACACCAGCCGAAGCCGTCGTTGGGCCACAGGCCGATCATCTCGATCCGCTCGTGCTCGGCGAAGAAGGCGCAGACGCGCTCGGCCACGGCATCGACCACCGCCGGGTTCGAGGTACAGAGCTGGCCCTGCGGCGAGCGCTGGCCGTCGATGAGGGCGTACCACTCGGGATGGTCGTCGAAGTGCTCGTCCGGCGGGAGGAAGTAGCGGAAGCTGTGGTGGCCCATCGTGGCCTGCATGCCGCGGATGGCGACCTCGGGCTCCAGCAGATCCAGGTACCGCTCGATCGAGCCCTCGATGTTGGCGAAGACCATGAAGCGGTTGTAGCGGTTCTTCGCCATCCAGTCGATGTGATGCACGTAGCCCTCGTCGATGGGCATCAGGTTGGTCATCTCCCGATGCGCCATCGCCGGCTCGTCAGTGTGGTCACCGAAGGGCAGCGAGAGGGTGGGCCGGCGAGGGATGACCTCCCCGCCCTCCCAGACGTGCAGCCACTGGCAGCCGAGCTCCTCGAGCAGAGCGTAGACCGCGTGCAGCACGGCACCGGGCCGCTGCCCGATGATCTCGATGCCGCCCTCATGCACCCGCCATGCGTACGCCCCGGGGGCCGTGACGCCGTTCAGGAGGGGCGCCGTCGCCGTCGCCAACCGCACCACCGCCCCCTCCCCCTCCGGCTCCTTTTCGTACACCGGGAAGCGTCCCCCCGTGATGATCGCCAGATAGCGGGACAGCTCCCTGGCGGCGAAAGAGACGGCCGGCGCCGAATCGGGCTCGATGAGCACGCTCGCCGCCGGCCGGTTATCGGCACTGAGTATGAGGCTCATGTTGCTTCGGGCCTCGCCTCCATTACTGCGGGCGGGGCGGCTCGGAAGGCTGCACGTTCTCGTCGCCTGCGGGTGCCTGCGGGGCAGCCGGACCGGCGGCCGCGCCGGACAGGCCGAATGTGTCCCGGTAGGCGATGGCCATGAGCGCCGCACTGAGTGGCACCGTGATGATGAAGCCGATGCCCACCGCGCCGCCGATGGCGTTCACGAGCCCAACGGCGAGCACGAACAGGATCCAGCCCATCAGGTTCTCCTTGGTCTTACTGATCGACGCCGTGATGGCGGACCAGAAGTCCATGCCCCCCTCGACCACGAGCGGCAGTGCCAGCACCACCAGCGCGGAGGTGACGAACACACCGACGAAGCAGCCCAAGATGCCGAGGGCCGCAATGATCCCGCCCACGATACCCACCAGGAAGGTCTGCACGAACATCTCGAAGCCCTTGCCCACGTCCCCGATCTCCGGCGTGTATTCGGGGTCCCTGAGCTTGCGGAAGACGATCCACAGGTAGCCGCCCATGAGCGGGCCCCAAAGCAGCCCGCCGGTGATGCTGCTGCCCAGACCTACGATCAGGCCGAGGATTAGGTGTGTGACGATGTCCTTGGAGATGAGCTGCCAGGCCTCAGAGAACCACTCGCCCGTCTTTACCATGAGCTCCTCCTCGTCCGCGAAGTCCCGTCACTATGGACCGCAGTTCGACGCTGCGTCCTGCCATACCTGCAACCGGCCCAGTGAAGTCTGGAATCGAATCCACCCCGACGCCATGGGCCTTCTCCCCGGTTACACAACGGGCCGGCGGATGGTAGAGTATCCGCAGGGAGTCTGTCCCGCCCAGACCTGGCCGCGTGAGGAGGGGTAGCGTGTCCGACCAACAGATGCCCGGTGGCTCTCAGGTTCCCCCGTCCGGCGGCGGCCAGCCCGGCCAGCACCTCCCGTGGGTTGCCGCCCTCCTGTCGCTCTTGTTCCCGGGGATCGGCCGGATCTACAACCGCCAGACCACCAAGGGCGCCGTCATCCTCGTTGTGGACATCGGCGGCTGGTTCGTGACCTATCTGCTCAGCTACATCTGCATCGGCGTGCTGCTGATCCCCCTGATGGTCGCGATCACGGTTGTTGCGGTGGTTGACGCCGCGCTCATCGGCCAGAAGGTCGCCGAGGGCAGGACGGTCCAGGAGTGGGAGTTCTTCTAGCGGATCGCTTCGCACGGCGGTCCGTTCGAAGGAGGGGACGCAGCGCGCCTGGTGGCTGGCGCAGGTACCTCGCGGCGAAGAACGACACGGCCGCCTGCGGCGGCCCGACGGGCGAGGCGCCCGTCGCACAGACGGCATCGGCACCCGTCGCATAGGCTCAGTGTACTGTGCAACCGGCGCCCCCGCCGGTTGGTGGCCCGCAGGGCCACACGCCGTTGTCAGGTCGGTAGCGCGGCGCCGAACGTCCGCAAGCACGCACTACCCCCGCGTATCCGCTCCTCCCCCGAAGAGCCTGCGCCACGCCATGGCGCATGGAACGGCCGAGAGCACCAGCAGCCATGCGGCCGCGTACCACGCTGGTGAGGCCCCGTTGTAGGCAAGAGCCAACTCAAGCTCGCCGTGCGAGAGCGCGCAGAAGGCGTGCGTCATGTCGCACAGTGGACAGCGCTCGTGCGGCCTGACGAGAGCGCCGAGCAGGGACAGCGGCCTGCCGCCGGTGTCCAGCTCCGCCGGCGTGGTGGCGAAGGATGCGCCAAGCGCCACGATGCCGGCCACGCTGTAGGCCGTCCACACGATCAGCCCGATGCGCGCGGCGGTCCTCACCGCTCCGCGGTCCCCTCTTGCCATCATCTGCTCGCCCGCATAGGTCCGCGTATGTCGTCGAGTGCCCTTCGACCATGAGGGCGAAGCTCCCTCCACGCAGGGAATCCCGCGCCTGGAAGGGAACTGCACCTCACCCGCACCGCCCGTCACGAGACCGCACGAGGAGCCAGGGCATGGTCGCAGCAACCAACGACATCGGGCTGTCCGTCGTCATCCCCGCCTACAACGAAGAGGAGCGGCTCGGCCCCACGCTCGTGCGCATCGTCGAGTACCTCGCCGAGCAGGACTACCCGTCGGAGATCATCGTGGTGGACGACGGCAGCAGCGACGGCACGGCCGACCTTGCGCGCGGAATGCTCGCGGAGATGCCGATCGCCCACCGGGTGCTCGTCAACGAGCGGAACCGCGGGAAGGGCCACTCGGTGCGCAGGGGGATGATCGAGGGCACGGGGCGGCTGCGGCTCTTCTCCGACGCCGACCTGTCCACGCCCATCGAGCACACAGCCGACCTGATGGCCGCGATCGAGCGCGGCGCGGACATCGCCATCGGCTCGCGCGTGGCGCCCGGCGCGAGCATCGACGTGCACCAGCCCTTGCTGCGTGAGACGGCCGGCCGCATGTTCTCAGTGGTCCAGCGCGCCATCCTCGGCTCGGGCATCAAGGACACCCAGTGCGGCTTCAAGATGTTCACGCGCCAGGCCGCGGAGACCGTCTTCCCCTACCAGCAGCTCGAGCGATGGGCCTTCGACGCGGAGCTGATCTTCATCGCCCTGCGGCTCGGCTTGGGGGTGGTGGAGGTGCCGGTGCGCTGGGTCAACGCGCCCGACACCAAGGTCAACGCCCTGGCCGACGGCATGCAGATGGTCGCCGACCTGATCGCCATCCGCCGCATGCACGGGCACCTGCGCCCCCCACAGGATGGTGCGTGAGCAAGCTCCCAACGCGGGGGCCGCATCTGCTCGGCATCCGCCGCACGCGCGGGCCGACGCGCCGGAGGGCGCTCAGAAGTAGAAGACCCACAGCCGCCTGAGCGCCAGCACGTTGACCGTCACCGCCGCGGCCACCAGCGCGATCACCAGCCACGGTCGCGCGCGCCGAGGCACCAGCGAGCAGTAACCGAGGCCCAGCAGCAGCCCCAGCGACGGCAGGAAGACCGGGGTGTAGCGCGGCCCCCAGCGCAGCACGGTACCGTCCACCATGAACATCTGCCAGAGCAGGCCCAGGGTGGTCGCCACCGGCAGGGCGATGAGCCCGCCCAACAGCGCCCGCTGCGTCTGCGACAGCTCCGCGCTGCGCCATAGCCGCCACAGGGCAACAGCCCCCACCAACAGGGGTAGAAGCCCGCCCGCGATCGACCCGATCGAGTGCGGCTCAGGCGTCCCGCCCACCTCTTCTTGCGTGAAGAGCAGCCAGGCGAGACGGCTGGTCCGCTCGCGAACGAGCCAGCCCGGCCACCACACGCCCACGGTCAGTTCCTCGAGCACCGCCCCCGACGTGATGAGCGCCGGTCCGGGTACCGCGAGGGCCATCATCGGGGACTCGAGCATGGGGCGACGGTTCGAGTTGATGTTCGGCGTGCCGAAGGCCATCCAGTTGCGGACGAACCACGGCGACGAGATGGCCAGCGCCACCGCGAGGCCGGCCAGTGTGCGCACCGCGGCCCTGACGCGCCAGTCGCCACCCGCCTCCTCGGCCCGCGCGGAGCCGATGATCGCGGCCACCATCGGCACCACCGCCACGATGGCCGTCAGCTTCGCCAGCAGCGCCAGGCCCACGCAGCCGCCCAGCACCAGCGCCCACCGCACGCGCCGCTGTGACTGCAGCGCGCGGGCGGCCAGGTAGACCGACAGGCACACCAGCAGCACCGCCAACCCCTCGTTGTTCAGGCTCGCCATCACGTAGACGAAGGTCGTGAAGGCCCCCGTTGCCGCGAGGCCGGCGGCGGTGGCGCCCGGCCGGTCCGGCAGCACGCGGCGCGCGGCCGCGCGCATCAGTAGCAGCGACCCCAGGCCCATCGCCACGCTCACCAGCCGCGCGCCCAGGATGAAGCCCGCGCTCCCTCCGCCAAACGCGACGTAGAGGGGCACCAGCAGGGCGTAGTAGAGCGGCGGGTGGTGC
Organism: Candidatus Zipacnadia bacterium; assembly: GCA_029820945.1. Lineage (GTDB taxonomy): Bacteria > Armatimonadota > Zipacnadia > Zipacnadales > UBA5352 > JALGUJ01. Next base: position 21,632 of record JALGUJ010000069.1, read on the forward strand.
CCCTGGGGAGTGGTGTACACGATGTCGCCAAGGGGTCCGACGGTCACACCAAGCTGCGGGCCGGGCAGGGGCAGCCGCCCGGCCTCTGCGAGCGAGCGAACGTAGGCGGCGTGCCCGGCCGCGTCCGGCTCCTGGCCCGGGGGCACCAGCCAGACGTAGGTGAGCGAAAAGACCAGGTAGACCGCCCGCGTCCCGGCCTCCAGCACCCGCCACAGGCGCTGCGCTCCTCCGGCCTCGTCAGCGGAGGCATCCATGGGCCCGCATCTTCCCCACGCGCCCGAGCGATCCCTGCGCCGGCCGCCGCCCTCGCTGTGCGCCAGTGCTGCCTACGGCTGTCGCTTGCCCTTGCTCGCAACCGACCACCGACAGCTCGAAACCAATGACGGGCGCCCCGAGGCCGAGGCGCCCGTCGCTCTGCGTCCGATGATCCTCGCGCTACTCAGGCAGCTTCTTGAGGCACAGGAACCAGTCGAGGCAGCGGTAGTCCTCGCCGGCTCCCGCCACGCGCTCGGTGGCGATGTCGGTCGTCCCCGGCGGGGGCACGATCACCTCGTCGCCGGGCTGCCAGTTAGCCGGCGTGGCGATGCCGTGCTCGTCGCTGGTCTGCATGGCGATGAGGGTGCGCAGGATCTCGTCCATGTTCCGCCCGTTGCTGAGCGGATAGTAGAGGATCGCCCGCACCTTCGCCTCCGGGTCGATGATGAACGTGGCCCGCACCGCGTGTGTGTCGCTGGCGCCCGGCTGGAGCATCCCGTACTTGTGCGCGACCTCCATCTTCAGGTCCGCGATGATCGGGAAGGTCACCTTCACCCCGGACATGCCCCTGAACTCGATCTTCTCCTCGATCGTCCGCACCCACGCGATGTGGCTGTAGTTGCTGTCGATCGACAGCCCGATCAGCTCGCAGTTGCGCTCATTGAACTGATCGACCATCGAGGCGAAGGTCATGAACTCCGTCGTGCACACCGGCGTGAAGTCCGCCGGGTGCGAGAACAGGATCACCCACTTCCCCTCGTAGTCGTCGGGGAAGTTCACCTCCCCGTGTGTCGTCTGCGCCGTGAACGCCGGCGCCGGATCGCCGATCAGCGGCAGACTGCGCTCCTCCATCGTCTCTCCTCCTCCTCAGTTGTGCGGCCCGTCTGTCTGACGCTTACGAGTCGGTGCTGCATGCGTCATCGGGATACCTTGCCCTTCGCCGCTGCCGTGGGAGCACGGCCGTCCTCAGAGCAGCGGCGTCAGCAATTCGATCCCGCGCCTGATGTCCTCGATCTGGCGGTCGCCGGAGATCTCCCGCTCGATGGTCAGCGCCCCGGTGAAGCCGTAGCTCTTGAGCTTCGGGACCAGCACCGGGAAGTTGACCTTGCCCTCCCCCAGCGGCTTCTCCTCGCCCAGCGAGTTCCCGTCGGTGGGGTATTCGCCGTCCTTGGCATGGACTCCCCTCACCCACTCGCCGAATGTGTCCAGGGCGTCCACGGGGTTCGCCTTGCCGTACAGCAGCAGGTTCGCCGGGTCCAGGTTAATGCCCAGGTTCTCGCTGCCCACGTCCTGGATGGTGCGCAACAGCGTGATCGGCGTCTCCTGCCCGGTCTCGAACCAGAACTGCACGCCCAGCGGGTCGCAGGTGCGCATGACCTGCTTGAGCGCGACCACCGTTCCCTGGTAGAGCGGGTCGCCGGGGTACTCCGGGATGCAGCCGCAGTGCGTCGGGAGCGACTGCACTCCCATCTCGGCGGCGCAGCGCGCGGCCTGCTCCAGCGCCTGCACGCGCTGGGCCCGCCACGGCTCCGGCACCAGGCCGATGGTGATGGGGCCCTCGGTGAAGTTCCACACCGCCAGCCCCGGCAGCGACGCCCACAGCGTCGTGATCTCCACGCCGTAGTCGTCGGCGATGCGCCTCACCTCCAGCCCCTGCTCCACGGTCAGGTTCGGCGGCCACCCGAGCTGGCAGCTTGGCAGACCGAGGTCCGCGACCTTGCGGATCGCGGCCTCGGGATCGTCACGCAGGTGGACCATGACTCCGAGCTTGAGCTTGCCGTCGGACATCGATCAACGCCTCCCGTCAGGCTGGTGACATCCCTACCGGCAAAGAGGGATTCGCCCCCCGCCGCCAAAGCCCTCCCTGCGGCGCCCGGTTCGGCTCCCGGTGGCTGGCCGCTGCTCCCAACAGGCGCGGGACGGAGCCTGACGCTCCGTCCCGCGCATCCCTCCGCGGCCTCCTGGTCGCTCGCCGCTACGAGTCCTCGTCCGGGGGCGTCGCCCACACGGGCGGATGCCAGCCCTCTGGCTTGCTCCCCCAGTGGCTCTTCGGCGGCACGCGGTGCAGCGGCACGTAGATCGCCTCCCGAATTCCGATCCGCTCGCACATGTAGTGCGCGCCCTCCATGCACACGTCAAACCGGTTCGGGCCCTGGATCGCGCCGCCCGTGTCCTCAACGATCAGCACCGAGTTCACCGGCGCACCGATCCAGATGACGCTGCCGGGGCCCCAGTGGTCGGGGTCCGCGGCGCAGATGCCGCGCCGCACGCGCGACCCCCAGCGGGTGTACTTCCCGCCGCCGTCGCGGCACTGCGAGCAGTACGCGGTGATGGTGCAGCCCTCCGGCTGCTTCTGCAGGCCGTTCACGAGCATCGGCAGCTTCCACTCCGGCTGCTTGCGCCAGTCACCTGACATGACCCCCTCGATGACCGGCACCAGCGGGTGGTTCGCCGACCACACCGACGGCCACGGCAGCCACGGGTGCTCGGCGGCAAGCTCCGTGCAGCCTGCATACGCCGGGATCGCCAGCCCCCAGATGAGCATCACCGGCGCCGCCGCCATGACGGCGCGTCGCCAACTCGGCTCCGCTGCGTTCGCTTTCTTCATCCAACCAACTCACAGATGCGCCCGTCCATGTGGAGTGCGCGTTGAGCCAACGTGGATCGGGCGGCTTCTCAACGAGGAATGAACGTCTCTGTCCACAGGCAAGACCAGACGGTAGCATATCCGCGGCCCAGATGCAAGCAGCAGAGGCAGCCGGGCAGCATCCAAATTCGTGTGCCTCAGGTGGCCTGCTTGCCTGAACGCCAGTACTGCTCCCAGTCATCCCGCTGTGCTAACATGCGCAGCGCCAGCAGCGCATCCGCGCTGT
>JALGUJ010000184.1 GCA_029820945.1 Candidatus Zipacnadia bacterium
CCCAGCGCCCCCTTCAATCCCTACGCCATCGACGGCTCGGCGGCCCATGGCTCGGGTGTGGCGCTGCTCTCCGCGCCCATCGACGGCGACCCGATCCGCTGGACGCTGACGGCCACGTGATGCCCCACGGTAGCTGCGCGCCTCTGCTGCGCGGCGCCACAGTGCCTGCAGGTGCGCGTAGGTCGAGGGGGTTGCGCGCACCGCACACGCTGCATGCCCACGAGGACGCCGCCCCCTCACCACGAGCGCAGACCGGGCAGTCCGACTCGAACGCCGATAGCCTGTACCCACGTCGTGCACAGCCCAACTCACGGCCCCCCTTGACCAACCAGAGCAGTATCCGTCTGGGAGGGCACGCTCTCCTGCCCCTTTCTGCAGACGCCTCCCGACGTAAGTGCACCATACTTCCATCCTCATCCGCAGATGGCGGGCTGGAGAGCGAGAGGGTGTCTGCGGCTGTCATCACCGGATCGGGACGGGCTTCGGCCCGGCGCAGACCGGTCCGCGCCCTCACGCGTCCTGATCTCCCTCGGCCAGGCCGGGATACGCTGGCGGACAGGTGCGGCCGGTACGAGCAGGGAACTGGTGCGCGTGGACGCTCGCTCGCAGGAGCGGTGTGCAGAGATGACTGACGGGCAGCCGCCCGGTCACATGTCGCCGTGGCCGACTGGAACGCGCTCCCGTGGGCGGACTCTACGTGGCCGTCCCTGCGGCTGCTCACAGCATTCGGCGGAGCGGGTCTGCTCCACCAGACGCGGCGCCGCCGTGGATGTACGTATGCGCTGGCTGGAGGGTACACGCGGACTGTCGGCTTGGACCGCTGACATCTGTGAAAGACCTTCAGCTATGGCCAACAGGCCATCGGCGTATGGCTGCACACCGACGCCCGTGCCATGACCCTGAGCGACCACACCGACGGCGTGGGCTACGCGATGGCCTTCACCGGAGAATGGGGGACAATTCGGCCCAAGCGCTGGGACGCGTAGCGGTAGGGGATCGTCGACCTCGAGTACCCGGCGATGCTGCGGCAGGCCGCCTGCTCTTGGCGATGCTCTGGTGCCTCGTCGATCCGCTGCAGTGACCGGCAGTTCACAGGAGGGTAACGGCCATGCAGGCGATGATCTTCCAGAAGGTGCCGAACCGCGAGGGCATCAACCTGGCCACCGACGTCTGGCTGCCGGACGGGCCAGGGCCGTGGCCGGTCGTGCTGGTGCGTACGCCCTACCACCGTCAGGGAGGCAGCGGGCGCGGCAGGTACTTCACCGACCTCGGCTACGCCTACGTCATCCAGGACACCCGGGGCAAGTACGACTCGGAGGGGAGCTTCCGCCCGCTGGAGGACGAGGCCGCAGACGGGCAGGACACCATTGAGTGGATCGCAGAGCAACCGTGGTGTAACGGCCGCATCGGCATGACCGGCAAGAGCTACCTGGGGATCGTGCAGATCCCGGCGGCCGCCGGCGGGCACGAAGCGCTGCGCTGCATCGTGCCGGGTGTGGCCCCGAACAGCTTCTTCACCGACTGGATCCGCTACAATGGCTGCTTTGCGCTGGCCAATCTGGTGCGGTGGCCGCTCGAACACAGTGTGTGCCCGACCAAGCCCTACAATGGCCACTTCACATACAAGGAGCTCTGGGAGATCGGCGCGCGTGGCACGCTGGCGGATGTGGAACGACGCGCCGGCTTTGGCTCTGCACAGCTACGCACATGGGTCGAGCGCGACCGCTATGACGAGTACTGGGCCTCGATTGACCAGACGCTGATGTACGCGCAGGTGGGCTGTCCGGGCATGCACCAGGCCGGCTTCTTCGACCACATCTCGCGCGGGCAGTTCAGTTCCTTCACGGAACTCCGGAAGGTCGCAGCCACGCAGGTCGCACGCGAGAACCAGCGGCTGCTGGTGGGAGCCTGGGGGCATGGGGCCTGCGACAAGACCGCCTGCGGGGAGTGGGACTTCGGACCGGCCGCAGGCATCGACGTCAGCGCTTACGAGCAGCGCTTCCTCGACCTGTGGCTGAAGGACATCGACGATGGGATCTCGGACGAGCCGCCGGTGAGGTACTTCCTGATGGGAGAGAACCGGTGGGAGTCTGCCAGCGACTGGCCGCCCGCGGGGACGCGGGTGCAGGAATGGTACCTGACCTCCGGTGGCGACGCCCGCGGGCTGGGCAGCCACGGCCGACTGAGCCGCGAGAGCCCGACGGGAGCAAGCGCGGACAGCTATGTTTACGACCCGGCGAACCCCGTGCCGACGCTGGGCGGCCCGACCTACTGGGGCATGGCCGAGTGGTATCAGCCGGGGCCGGTGGACCAGCGCCCGATCCTGCGCCGCGACGATGTGCTCTACTACCGCAGCGAGCTCCTCGACCGGCCGCTGCGCGTCGCGGGCGAGATCAACCTGGATCTGTGGATTGCCTCCAGCGCGGAGGATACCGATTTCATCGCCAAGCTGTGCGTGGTCGAGCCGCTCGGACGGGTGACGGTGCTCACACACGGCTCCCTGCGGTGTCGCTACCGCGAGAGCTACAGCGAGCCGCGGGCACTGACCCCCGACCGGGCGACGAGACTGAGTGTGCAGATGAACAACCTGGCGTACACCTTCCCGGCGGGCTCGCGGGTGGCGCTGATGATCACCAGTTCATGCTGCCCGCGCATCCTGCCACACCCGAACACATTGGCCCCCACGTGGCAGGAGAAGAGCCCGCAGATCGCGCGTCAGGAAGTGTTGCACGACAGGGAGCACTGAAGTGTTGCACGACAGGGAGCACTGCTCTCGACTGCTGTTGCCGGTTGCAGAGGAATGACGGGCGCCGCCGCCCGCCTTCAGTGCACTGGCGCCTTGCAGGCGGACAGACGTGGTTCTCGGCTAGGTCACGCAGACGGTGCCCCGGCGGACGTCTGCGCCATGATGGAGCCCGGGACCTGAAGGGAGGCGGGCCTCATGCGCGGTGGGGCAGTCGCCGCTGCGGTGCTGGTGATGGTCACCTCGGGGGCGGCGCAGCCGGGCGAAGCCGCCGAGCCCCGCAAGCTGCTGCTGTCGTGGGCGACCTCCGAGTTCCTGGCGGTTGAGGGTCCGCGTCTGCGCCTGCAGCACCGCTACCGGCTGGACGAGCCGAGTCTGTGGCTGGAGGCCGAGCACCCCAGCTCGATGCAGCTCGAGGCCAACACGACTGTGGGCAGCGACCCCGAGGCGGTCGGCGGGCGCTGCGTGGGCTTCGTGGACCGGCTGGACTTCGTCATCGACGTGGCCGCCCCCGGGCTCTACCAGTCCTGGACGCGGTGCTTCCTCCCCTTCGCGGCCTCATGGAACCACACCGAGGGCATGGCGCGCGAGGACATGCATGTGGTGGACGACCTGCAGTCCGGCGACGCCGAGTTGGCCGGCAGATGGGTGTGGCGCAAGGGCCCTCAGTACCAGCTGACCGCGGGGACCGCCAACTACGTGTTCGACGGCTACCACGGCGGCGCGCGGCTGGACCGCATACTCCTCACCAGCGACCTGCAGTTCGTCCCGGAGGGCCCGGGGGAGCCCTCATCGGTCAACATCGCCGCCCACAGGACCGGGCTGGCCGAGACGCGCGACCTGCGACTGGGGCCGGTCGCGCAGTGGCTGCGGCTGGCGGGTCTGCCCGCGACGCACATGCAGGCGCAGGTATCGCTGGACGCCGGGCAGTCGTGGGTCACAGTTCCACCGGATGGCTCGCTGGCCGGTCTGTCCGCTTCTCCCCGTGACCCCGTGCGGCTGAGGGTGCGGGTGCAGCTTACCCGCGATGAAGCGATGGACCCGATCGTGGACGCGGTGCGCCTGGTCTATGTGCCCGGCGAGCAGGAGGTGTGGACGGTCGCCAACCAACACCTGCGCGCAAGCTTCGACCCACTCACCGGGAGTCTGCTGAACCTGGAGAAGCTTGCGGGCGAGGCCCCGGTCCCGTACGTACTGATGGGCGAGCAGCTCCCGCTCTTCAACCTGTATGTGCAGCAGTCTGATCGGCTTGATGCGCTCATACCGGTGTCCTCGCTGGACGGTGAGGTCAGCGGGCGCGTGTCCGCGGGCGGTCGCCGGGTGGAGATGGACTTCTCGCTGCTGGAGGGTCGACTCCATGCCTTCGTGAGCTGCGAGGCGGATGACACGCCCCTGATGCGCTGGCGTCTGCGCGTGCGCAATGACTCGCAGGCGAAGGTCTTCGCGGCGCAGTTCCCGCTGCTGCACAACCTGTGCCTGGGCGAGGCGCCCGCCGATGACGTGATGGTGCTCCCCTGGTGGGGGGCGGGCAGCCGGACCGCGGACCCCTCAAGCGCCGAGTGGACGCCCTACCGCAAGCTGCTCAACTACCCCGGCGCGGCCTCGATGCAGTGGCTGGACCTGCACGACCCCTCCGGCGGGCTGTACGTGGCGGCGTATGACCCGACCTGCCGTGACCTGGAGTTGGGCTACACCCGAGACCGCGGTCGGTCGGTGACGGTCACCTTCAAGAAGTCCTTCCTGCTGGCGCCCGGCGCGGAGTGGTCGTGCGACTACGCGGTGGGCGTGCATGAGGGCGACTGGCACTGGGGCGCGGATCGCTACCGCCAGTGGGCACGGACCTGGCAGCAACCTCCGCCCACTCCCGCCTGGGTGGCCGACACCGACGGCTGGATGCTCCCGGACGGCGCCAATCTGTTGGGCTACCCGAGCCTGCCGGTGTGCTACGGCATCAAGCGCGCAGCCCTGGGGATGAACTGGATGCAGTGCTGGGCGCAGATGACGGAGGCCGAGAGCTGCTGCGGGCAGTTCCACTATCCCAGCCCGCTGTGGGGCACACCGGAGGACTTCCGGCTCGCCTGTCAGGCCGTGCATGATGCCGGCGGCAGGCTGGGCTTCTACATCAATGCGCAGCTGTACAAGCCCTGGCACAACTCGGCGGCCACCAGCATCGGCGCGGTGCCCACGGAGTTCATCCCCGACGACGTGCTGGCCCCCTACGATCCGCAGTGGGCCTTCCGCTGGCAAGCGAAGGACTTTGCCGGGCAGCCATATGACCAGCCTTCGACCAGTCCCTTCCACGACGGGGTGCGCATGAACCCGGCCTCGCGCGGCTGGCAAGACCACCTGGTCCACTGGGCCGCCGAGTGGTATGTCGGGGCGCTGGGCACGGACTGCATCTACTTCGACCAGCTCGCGGCGGCTCCGTCGCTGCCGGTCTATAACGATGAACAGAGCGACTATGGCCTGTGGGGGCGCGGGTACCAGCAGATGCTCGACCGCCTGCTGTCACGGGTCCAGCCCGAACACCGGGAGTTCGTGCTGAGCATGGAGGGGACCAGCGACGTGCACGGCCAGCAGGTCGCCACCGCCCTCTACGGCACCGGGCCTGACCTGTTCGACGTCTACCACTACACCTTCCCGGAACACATCCTCATCGACTACGGAGCGTGCGTCAACAAGAACCGGGACGGCTTCCCCGGCGAGAGGCCGCTGTACCTGAACACCTTTCTGATGGGGACGCGCTTCAGCGAGTATCCGCTCGATGACTTCGGGCATGCCCTGTTCGATCTGCGCCGACGGACGCAGTCGCTGATCTTCCGCGCCGCCTACCGCGACACCGTGGGCGTTCAGAGTTCCGACCCGGCGGTGCGCGTCAAACGCTTCGAGCGCGACGACCCGAACTGCCGCGCCATGCTGGTGAACCTGGGCAACCTGGACGCGAAGATAGATGCGACCGTCACTGCCGACCTGGGGCCGGTGTCGCAGGTCGCCGCGGCATGGCTCTTGGGCAGCGATGGCTCGACCTTGCGGCTGGACTATGCGCGCGAGGGCACGAGCGTCACCTTTGCCGCCCCGGTCTGCGACGCCGCGACCGCGGTATTCGCCGAACGCATCGGGCCCGTGGTGTCGGCGGTCGGCTTCCCCGCCAACGTGGTAGTAGACTCGTTGGTGACCGGCACGGTCGAGGTGACGAACCTCTCGCCAGCTCTGATGAATGGGCGGGTGGGACTGACGACCCCCGAGGGGTGGACGAGCGAGGCGGCGCCCTTCACGGACCTTCCGCCCGGCGAGAGCGCAACGCTGACCCTAAGCATCAGGATCCCTGGCTCCGCTCAACGGGCCATCCACGGCCTGATGGTGGTGGCGAAGTCATCCGGCGGCGAGGACAGTCGCTACGTGGGGCTGGCGGTGGTCCCACCGGTCGCGATCACGCGTGCCCGCGTGCTGGGCGACGGCATCGAGGCGCGGCTGGTGAATCGCGCGCCGCGGCCGGTAACCTGCCGGGCCAGCCTCGACCTGTTCGAGGGCGCCGAGGGGTTGGCGATCGAGGAGACGCTGGAACTCGGGCCGGGCGAGGAGGCAACCGTGAACTTCCGGGCGGACTGGCCCGACCTGTCGCATGCCAGGCTGCCGCAGACAGTGCGCGTGATCGCACAGAGCGAGGGACTGAGTGCGGGCCTGCCACTGCGAGTGGGGCCGCCGGTGATCAACGGCGGCTTTGATATGGCGCTGATCAACGAGGACAAGCCGGAGGGCTGGTCGATCTTCGGCAACCGACCCGACCAGGTGCATGTGGTTAAGGACCACCCCTTCGATGGCACCGCGTGCCTGCGCGTGGATCCGGCGCCTACCGGGCCAAACGTGGACCAGATCGTCACGCTGCAGCCGGACAGCACCTATCGCCTGACGGCCGCCCTGCGCCGCGCCGAGCAGAGGGGCGGGCCGACGGTCTGGGTGGCCGTGCGCGAGGGCCTGGGCAAGATCCACTCGACGCACCTGACGCTGCCGCCCGAGGACACCTCAGTGAACGAGTGGTACGAGGTCTCGGCGGTCTTCACCACGCCGCCGGTGGTCATGTACGCCATCCTCTACGCCTGCAACGCCGGGAATGCCGGGCCGGTCTGGATCGACGCCGTCAGGATCGAGAAGGTAACGCAGTAGCTACGCCGGACCCGCCACTGGTCTGAACCCCGCTTCGTGGTCCACCTGGAATGGGAGGGTGGCCTTGCCCCCTAAAACGGGTCCAGGTGTTATGTTAGAGTCTGGGGCATCTGGGCTCATGAAGGAGGCAGGGCAATGGCACGCAAGCGATACACGCCCGAACAGATCATCAACAAGCTGAGGCAGGCGGAGGTGGAGATCGCCAACGGCGCGACGGTGGCGCAGGTGTGCAAGAAGATCGGTGTGACCGAACAGACCTATTACCGCTGGCGCAGCGAGTATGGCGGCATGCGCGTGGACCAGGCGAAGCGGCTGAGAGAGCTCGAGGCCGAGAACGCGCGGCTCAAGAAGCTCGTAGCCGACCAGGCGCTGGACATCGCGATCTTGCGGGAGGCGGCCTCGGGAAACTTCTGAGCCCGGCGAAGCGCCGGGCGGCAGTGGCGCATGTGCGCGAGGTGTTGGGGGCTGAGACGGTCTCGGAGCGACGCGCCTGCAAGGTGCTGGGTCAGGTGCGATCAACGCAACGCCGTAGCCGAGTGGTGGCCGATGACGAGGCGCGTCTGCGGGCGCGCATCGTCGAGCTGGCGCGGGAGTACGGGCGCTATGGTTACCGGCGGATCACCGCGATGCTGCGGGCAGAGGGCTGGCCGGTGAACCACAAGCGGGTGGAGCGCATCTGGCGTCAGGAGGGCCTGAAAGTGCCGCAGAAGCAGCCCAAGCGCGGTCGCCTGTGGCTCAATGACGGCTCGTGCGTGCGCCTGCGCCCACGGTATCCCGGGCACGTATGGAGCTACGACTTCATGCAGGATCGCACCCATGATGGGCGCGCGTTCCGACTGCTGACCATCATCGATGAGTTCACGCGTGAGTGCCTGGCGATCCGGGTGCAGCGCAAGCTGCCCAGCGAGGATGTGCTGGAGGAGCTGACCTGGCTGTTCGCACTGCGCGGCGCACCGGATTACATTCGCCCGGACGCTTGCGTCCGGCACGACAACGGCTCCGAGTTCACGGCACAGCGGGTGCGCCAGTGGCTGGACACGCTGAGTGTCAGGACGCTCTTCATTGAGCCTGGCAGTCCATGGGAGAACGGCTATGTTGAGTCGTTCAACGGCAAGCTGGGCGACGAGTTGCTCGACGGGGAGATCTTCGACACGCTGCACGAGGCGCAGGTGCTGGTGGGGCGCTGGACGAAGCACTACAAGGGAGAGGTCCGTGGCTTCTCGGTGCTGGTCCGCATTGGCGCCCTTATAGCCTTCATCCAGGCAACCGCCGACAGCCCCGAGGGAATGGCCGCGGCCGTGTGGCTTGCCGCCGAGGCCATCGCCGGGGCGCTGATGGAGGACGAGTGAGCGATGCCCACGCGTGGCGATCGCGAAGCCCTACCGGACGGAGTCGAGCCCTACGACTGGGCGCTTACGCAGCTCCGCGTGCCGGAGGCACACGCCGTGACGCGCGGCAGCCCGGAGGTCATCGTCGCGGTGATCGACCTCGGCTACGCCCACCACCCGGACCTCGACGGACATCTGTGGCGCAACCCCGAGCCGGGCGCGCTGGACCTGCACGGC
>JALGUJ010000070.1 GCA_029820945.1 Candidatus Zipacnadia bacterium
GCCGCCGTCGTTTGTGCGGCGGGCGCCCTCGCCCGCCGGGGCGGCGAAGCCGCCCATGCCGTCTTCGCCCCACTAACTTGCAGCCAACGGCAATCTGCCGTGCACACGCCCGACCTGCCAACGACGTGCCGCCCTCCGGGCGGCCGACGGGCGAGGGCGCCCGTCGCACATGACGGCACCTGCACCACCGGATCTAACCGCCGTGCGGATTCTCCCACTCCGCCCCCACGAAGTCGATGTACTGGTCCAGCAGGTCGTCGGGCGGGTCGAACGGGAAGTGGATCGGCGTCTTCCCGACTGTGCTGGCGTAGCAGGCCAGGATGACCAGCCACTCGTCCAGCGACGTCGCCAGGTTCGTCGGGGCCACCGCCTCGTCGTCCTCGATCCAGTCGATCAGCGCCTCCACCAGGCCCGCCTGGCCGAGGTCGTCCTCCTCGCGGTAGACGTGCTCGCCGCGCTGCACCTCGCCATCGACGGTCTTCTCCCAGTGGTGCATCGACCAGTGCACGAATCCCTCGGTCCCGTAGGCCGCGATGCGCTTGTGCATGTGGCGGGGCACGTCCTCGGCCATCTCCGGCACGCCCTCGCCCGACTGCAGCAGCCCGCGCTTGCCGTCCGCAAAGGTGATCAGCGCCGCGGCCGAGGCCGGGCTCGGGTGCGTGCCGTTGATGTCGTCGAAGCCCGCGCAGGCGCCCTGCACCGCCTCCACCGGCACGTAGCCGGCGTAGGCGAACATCAGGTCCAGCACGTGCACCCCCTGCCCGCTCATGGGCAGCATCGCCGAGGCGTCCAGGCAGCGCACCTCGCCGATCCCGCCCGAGTGCACGTGCTCGAGCAGGTCGAGGGTGCGAGGATGGTAGCGGAGCTGGTGGTTGACCGCGAACTTGGTGTCCGAGCTCTCCTCCAGCTCCCGGATGCGCTTGTAGTCGTCCGCGCCCACCGCAATGGGCTTCTCAACCGTCACGGCCGGCACGCCCAGGTCGGAGAGCCGACTCATCAGCGAGTAGCGGATCGTGGGCGGCATGACCATGTGGACGATGTCCGGCCGCTCCTCCTCGATCATCTCGTCGAGGTCGAGGTACCAGTTGGGGATGTCGTACTCCTCGGCGAAGGCGACGGCCTTCTCCTCGATCAGGTCGCAGCAGGCGACCTTCTCGCCACGCTCGACATGCTCGTACGCCCAGGCGTGGCCCCTGGCCCGCCCGCCACATCCGAGAAACGCGCACCTGTAGCTCATCGGTCTCCTCCTGATTGTGCGTCACGTAAGCGGCCTGGCACTGCAACGGCGGACCGGTCCGACCCCCACGCCGGCGGCGAACGCCTACTCCCACCCGCCCCCCGAGTTGAGCCAGCGGTGGAAGGGCGGTGGCGCCGGGTCGCAGACCTCCTCGAAGCGCAGGCTCTCCAGCGGCTGGTTCACGACCTCCTCGATGCGCCGGCGGGCGGTCGCGACGACGTCCGGGTGCTCGTCGTGCACGTTCGCGTCCTGATCGTCGAGCGCGAAGAGCATCGGGTCCGGGTCATCGCGCCCGACCGGGCACGAGTAGAGCCACTTCTCGTCCATGACCGACGCCCAGCCCGACGCGTTGCCGTGCGAGTTGCCGGCCCACCCGTTCACGATGAAGGGCCGCAGCACCTCCGCCTCGCCCGTCGCCAGCGGCCAGATGTCCATCCCCTCGCAGCGGTGCGGCACGTCCAGCATCGTCAGCAGCGTCGGCATCACGTCGTGGCTCTGCACGTAGGCGTCCACGACCCTGCCCTCCGGCCCGTCGGGGTGGCGCATGTACCACAGGAAGCCCGTGTTGTAGCTGCGCATGTTGCCGCCGCCCTTGCCGAAACTCCCGTGGTCCATCAACTGCGTGCCGTGATCGGAGAGCACCACCACGATGGTGTCGTCCCACAGCGCAAGCTCGTCGAGCTTCTCGAAGATGCGCCCCACCTGCTTATCGACGAAGGTGACCTCGCCCAGGTAGAGCGCCTTGATGCGCTCGATCTCCTCCTGGGTCGGCTCGCCGCCCTCCCAGGCAGCTCCGGGGAAGACCGCGTCGATCCCCTCGTAATCGGGGCAGTACTCATCGGCGTACCTCGTGGGCGGGTCCCAGGGCTCGTGCGGGTCGAACATCTCGACCCAGAGCAGGAAGGGGGCGTTGCGGTGCGCGGCGTCGAGCCACTCGCAGGCGCCGGTGGCCACGCGCGCGCACAGGTAGTCGTCCTCGCTCTCGCGGCCCACCATGTTCGAGAGGTACTGCACCAGCGTGGCGTGGCGCTTCCAGTTGATCGGCTCGCGGACGCGGCGGCGCATCTCGTCCTCGATCAGCTCCGGCCGGCAGGGCTTCCAGTTGTCCGACTCCTGCCCGCGGATGAAGTCGAGCGTCGCGAAGCCGCGCCAGTAGTTCATGGTGGGCTTGAACATGTGGTAGACGTCCGCGCACATGCCGGTGTAGTAGCCGTGCGCGGTCAGCACCTCGGCGAGTGTGTCCTGCTGCGGGGGGATCTTGTGCCACCCGGGCTGGTGGTGCCAGTGGCCGCGGCGGTCGAAGTTGTAGCTCCAGGGGAAGCTGCGGCAGCCGGTGTAGAAGCCGCGCCGCATCTGCAGCGTGGGCTGGCCCTCACCGTATGCGCCCTCGAAGGCGACGGCGCGCGAGTAGAAGTCATCGAGGTACGGCGTGCGGCAGTGGCTGAGCTTCTTGCCCGGCCCGACGATGTCGTTGCGGAACGTATCCAGCACGATTGCGACGATGTTCATGACACACAGCTCCCTCACCGCTGGACGACGATGGCGCGGAGGACGCAGCTTCCGCGCGGAGGGCGCGAGGTCCTGCTGCTATCACGACACGCCGTGACCCGAGCTCAACATACGGGTGCACGTCGAGCGCCATTACTCCGGCCCATCGTACAGCTCCTCGAGCATCGCCACGGACCTGTCCGTGATCGTCTGCAGGGCCTCGGGCGCCAGCTTCGAGGCGCTCCAGGGGCGCACCTCATAGCCGCCGCGCTCGATGGCCTCCGGCGTGGGGATATAGCCGACGTAGCGGTTGGACATGTGCGCGACGAAGGTCCGCTGCGCGGGGCTGCGCTGCTTGATCTCAAGCTGTGCGTCCACGAACGGCTCGCCGGGCAGGACCACGATCGCCAGCTCGCCGATCCGCAGCGCCTGGATCTCGTACTCGAAGGCCTCCTGCTCCGCCATCATCTGTTCGAGGTCCAGCAGCGACGCGGCGAAGGCCCAGTCGCGGCTGAAGCGCGTCTTCGTCTCGTCCGTCCACGTCGGCTCCGGGTGCTCGTCCAGGAACCGCCGCGCGTCGTCGAAGACCTCCGGCGGGAACTCGCGGAACGGGATCCCGAAGCGCTCCGTGCGAGAGGCCAGGCGCGGCTGCTCGTCGGTGAAGCACGGGCCCAGCAGCGCTCTCCGCACCGCTTCGGTGAGCAGGCGGGCCATGCTCTGCGGGGTGTCTTCGCGGTCGGGGTTGAACACGTCCACGTGGTGCACGTTCCCACAGCACCCGTTGAGCACCATCGGCACCACGCCCGGGAGCATCTCATCGCGGACGCGCTCGGCCCACGCGCCCGGCCAGTCGCTGTGGACCGCGTCGTGCGGACTCCAGTGAACGGGGTGGCAGGTGTGGTGCAGCAGCGCGGCGGGAGTGTCGAGCTCGTCAGTCGTGAACAGCGCGACGCCCACCTCCGGGTCGCTCGGCCCCTCCCGGTAGAGCGCATCTTGCGGGCGGCCGCCGAGCCCCATCTCCGAGGTGCCATCACGCATCGCGATGCGGCGGTTGAAGGACACTCGGGACTCCAGGGCGGTGCCGAAGCGCAACTGCACGGGCCGCAGGCTCGCGGTGGCCTCGCGGAGCATCGGCCTGATCCTGGCCATCGCGAGCGGCCCGTAGTCGGGGTCCGAGCCCCGGATCCACGGGTGTTTGCGCGCGGGCTCCAGCCGGTCGCTGAGCATGATCTGCCCCATCGACGGCGCGGAATGGTTCTGCACGGTGTGGACGGCGACGTTGTCGGCCGCGAAGCCAAGCTTCTCGGCGGCGAAGGCGCGGATAGCCTCCGTCCACTCCTGCGTCACGGCGAGCAGCTCAAGCGACAGCAGCAGGAAGCGCTCGTCGCCCTGCTGCAGCGCCAGTGCCCGGGCATGCAGGTCGCTCAGGACCAGACGCGCCGGACGGCGAACGCCGATGTTGCCGTCGATCTGCATGCCCATGCGCGGGTTGATCGTGGTCTCGGCGACGCCGACGTGCAGTGCCTCACTCATGGCTGTGTGCCTCCGCTTGTTCAGACCTGGTCCACGTCCGGGATGTCGATGGCCGCGCCGGTGTCGATCGACTCGCGGCAGGCGATGCCGATGGCCGCGCTCTCGTAGCCCGCGCGCAGGCCGGAGACCGGCTCGCGGCCCTCGCGGATCGCGTTTGCGAAGTCCACGATGAGCGCGGGATCGGCGCCACCGTGGCCCGTGTCGCGCGTTGGGCGCTCGCGCCGCTGGTTGCGGGTGTGGCGTTCAGTGATCTCGATCCACGCCTGCCCCGTGTCGTGGTTGGCCTCCACGTCCATCTGCGCCGCGCTGCCGTAGATCGTGAAGTGGATCCCGTACCACGGCGCGAAGTGCACTTCCGCATACGACGCGACGGCGCCGGAGGCGTACTCCAGGTTCGCGAAGGTCACGTCCTCGACATCGCAGGCCTCGGAGAAAACGCAGAAGTCGTCGCCGTGCTCGATCTCGATGGCGGGCCGCGCAAGGCCCCCGGTGTGGCTGAGCGCGTGCGGGCAGTGCTCGCGCTCCGGGCAGTCGCGGCAGTGCAGGTCGGCGGGGCGGTCGCCGCCGAAGAAGCGCAGGCCGCCGACGGCGTGCACCCGGCGCGGCGATGAGTCGATGAACCAGTTGAGCAGGTCCAGCGCGTGCACGCCCTTCTGCAGCACCAGGCTGACGACGCCCTCACGGGAGCGCGTGGCGGCGCGGCCGAAGAACTGGCTGTGGTCGCGGCCCACGTGATCGACCAGCCGCGCGGCCAGCACCTCGCCGATCTCGCCCGCTTCGATGACCGCCTTCACGCGCTTCCACAGCTCGCTCTGGCGCAGCTCCAGGAAGGTCCCGACGGTCAGGCCCGTGTCGCGCTTGAGGCGTGCGATCTCGCCGAGTTGCTCGAAGCTCTGCGCCAGGGGCTTCTCGACCAGGACGTGCCTGCCCGCGCACAGGGCCTCGCAGGCGTTGGCCGCGTGGTAGCGATCGCCGGTGCCGACGAAGACGGCCTCGATGTCGGCCTGCTCGGCCATCGCCCGGCCGCTGTGGTACATGGCGACGCCCTCGAAGTGCTCGCGGGCCAGGTCGAGCTTCTCGGGGTCGAGGTCGGCCATGGCGACCAGCTCGGTCGCCTCGCCCGCGCGCGCCATCTCAGCGATCCAGAATCCCCGGATGCCGAGCCCAACGACTCCAACTCGCAGCGGTTCTGCCACAGCTCACATCTCCTTGCCCGTCTGCGCGACCCGCGGCGGCTCGTCCGTCCCTCCTGTTCGGCGGGCGCGGGCGTCGAGGATGGTCGTTCGGCGGAGAGGCCATCAGGTCCTCCATCATCCGAATGTGCGAGGGCCCGTGTCGGGCGGCCACGACCAGGCGGCGAACCGCTCCAACGCCTCACGTTCTCCCGTTGAGGATCTTCGCGAAATGTGCTTGACAGCAATGCTATCAACTGATATTATACGCATGCTGAAGGATGAGCGTCCTGCCCTATTGGGCAGACCCACAGTGAACATCGCCCCGGCGGCCCGCTCTGCGAGGACGCCGGGGATATGCTGAGAGGCCTGAGGGCCGCGCCTGTGTTGTGCGCACCGTCGCGTGCACCGCGACGCGCGGCTGTATTCCGAGAAGAGGTGACACACAGTGGCGAAAGTGGTCGGAATCGACCTTGGCACCACCAACTCGTGCGTCGCGGTCGTGGAGGCGGGCGAGCCGAAGGTAATCCCCAACTCCGAGGGTGGCCGCACGACCCCGTCGGTCGTCGCCATCTCCAGGGAGGGCGAGCGTCTCGTCGGCCAGCCGGCTAAGCGCCAGGCGATCCTCAACCCCGATCGCACAGTCGCGTCGATCAAGCGCCAGATGGGCACGCGCAACATGCACACTATCGACGGCAAGGACTACTCGCCCGAGCAGATCTCGGCGATGATCCTGCGTAAGCTCAAGGATGACGCGGCCGACTATCTGGGCGAGGACGTCACCAGCGCCGTCATCACCGTGCCGGCGTACTTCGACGACAACCAGCGCACGGCGACGAAGCAGGCGGGCGAGATCGCGGGCCTCGAGGTGCTGCGCATCATCAACGAGCCCACTGCCGCCGCTCTGGCCTACGGCCATGAGATGCAGGAGCTGGAGGGCACCATCCTGGTCTACGACCTCGGTGGCGGCACCTTCGACGTCTCCATCCTGGACGTGGAGGTGGACAAGGCCAACACCGAGGAGCGCGACTACTTCGAGGTGCGCGCCACCTCCGGCGACACGCATCTGGGAGGCGACGACTTCGACGAGCGCATCATGGACTGGATGGCCGACGAGTTCCAGCGCGACGTCGGCATCGACCTGCGCAGCGATCGCCAGGCGCTCCAGCGCCTCAAGGAGGCCGCGGAGAAGGCCAAGATCGAGCTGTCCAGCGCGATCCAGACGCAGATCTCGCTGCCCTTCATCACCTCCGTCGAGGGCGAGGGCCCCAAGCACCTGGAGATGACGCTGACCCGCGCGAAGTTCGAGGAGCTTATCGACGATCTGGTCAAGAAGACCGCCCGGAGCGTCGAGCGCGCCATGACCGACGCCGGCGTCACCCAGGAGGATCTGACCGACGTCATCCTGGTGGGCGGCTCAACCCGCATCCCCGCCGTGCAACAGCTCGTCGAGGAGCTGGCCGGCAAGCCGCCGCGCAAGGGCATCAACCCCGATGAGGTGGTGGCCGTCGGCGCCGCCATCCAGGCGGCCGTGCTCGGCGACGAGATGCAGGACATGGTGCTGGTGGACGTGACGCCGCTGTCGCTGGGCATCGAGACGCTCGGCGACGTCTTCGACGTGCTGGTCGAGCGCAACACGTCGATCCCCACGCGCGTGGAGCGCATCTATACCACGGCGTCGGACAACCAGTCCACCGTCGAGGTGCACGTGCTGCAGGGCGAGCGGAAGAGGGCCAGCCAGAACAGGTCGCTGGGGCGCTTCCACCTGACGGGTATCCCGCCCGCGCCCCGTGGCGTGCCCCAGATCGAGGTCACGTTCGACATCGATGCGAACGGCATCCTTAACGTCAACGCCAAGGACAAGGCCACGGGCCGGGAGCAGGAGATCACCATCACCGGCTCCGGGCAGCTCTCCGATGACGAGGTCGATCGCATGGTTCATGAGGCCGAGGAGCACGCCGAGGAGGACAAGCGCTTCGAGCGGCTCGCTCAGGCCCGCAACCAGGCCGACTCACTGGCCCACCAGCTCGAGAACACGCTCAATGAGCTGGGCGACAAGGTCTCCTCGTCCGACCAGGACCTGATCCGCCAGAAGATCGAGGAGATGCGCGAGGCCGCCAAGGGCGACGACGCAGCCGCCATCCAGGCGGCGATCGATGATGCGCAGAGGGAGTTCGGCCGCATCTCGCAGCAGGCGTACGAGGCGGCCAGTGCCGCCGAGGGCGGCTCAGAGGCGGGCGGGCCGGGCGCGGGCCCCGAGACCGGTGCCGGCCCCCGGGCCGAGGCGGCGAGTGGGGGCGAGGACGTCATCGACGCCGAGTTCGAGGCCGAGGACGAGGAGTAAGGCAGCAGCCAGCGGCCGGCTTCCAGCTAACGGCAGCGGCAGCGGCTCATACGACAACCGGGCGGGTGTGTTGGAGAGGATGGACCGGCCCAGGTCTCACGAGGCGCCTGACGCACGGGAGATGCGATGCGCAGAACACTGACCGACCCGATGGATGACTTGCTCGACCTGAAGGGCCGCCTCTATCGCCTGCTGGACGAGAGCTTCACCTTCGCGCAGGCGGAGAGCGCGCCGTCCTTCAGCCCACCAGTGGATATCCTGGCCAGCGGCGAGGAGGTCGTGATCCTCGTCGAGCTCCCGGGCATGAGCCGCGATGAAGTCATCGTCGAGGTGAACGGCGCCATCGTGACCATCAGCGGCGAACGGAAGCCCGAGCAGGGCGGCGCGTACTACGTCCGCGAGCGGCCCGCCGGGAGCTTCCGCCGCTCCTTCTCGCTGGCCTGGGAGCTCGACCCCGACTCGGTCTCGGCCAGCCTCGACGACGGGCTGCTGCAGGTGACCGTGCGCCGCCGCGACGGGGCGAGGGAGATCGGGGTGGGCCACGAGCAGGAGGGCCAGTAGCAGGACAGCGGCGCACGGGCGGCAGGCGCCGGTACGCCGGGAAGAGCTAACGAACTCGCAGAGGAGACCTGCACGTGAAGGGACCGACCGACCCGCTGCGACAGATGCAGAGGCTCAGCGAGCGGCTGCGAGAGGCGATGGCCATGCACCGCCTCCGCCCGGCACGCCCGCGGGCCTGGCAGCCGCCCATGGACGTGCAGGCGAGCGATGAGGCCTACGTGATCCGCCTGGACCTGCCGGGCGCGGCGCGCGAGCAGATCGAGGCCAGCGCCGAGGACGGCGTGTTGCGGGTGCGCGGCGAGGTCACCATGCCCGCCCGGCTGGCGGACGCGCGCCGGGTGCGCGCCGAGAGGCCGATGGGGCGCTTCGCCCGCTCGCTACGACTTCCGTCGGACGCGGACATGAGCGACGCGAGCGCCACGCTCTCTGATGGAGTGCTGACGCTCCGCGTGGGCCGGCGGCGACAGGGCGGGCGCATCCGCATAGAGATCGGACAGTGAGCCACCGTGCGTATCGATCAGCAGCCTGACTTCTACGAGATCCTGGGCGTGGACCGGGATTCCTCCCAGGAGGAGATTAAGAGGGCGTACCGGCGCCTGGCCCGCAAGTATCACCCTGACGTCAACCCCGGTGACGAGGAGGCCGAGGCGAAGTTCAAGGCGATCTCGCAGGCCTACCAGACGCTCAAGGATCCCGACAAGCGCCAGAAGTACGATCAGTTCGGCGCGGCGTGGGAGCAGGCTCAGCACACCGGCCAGTGGCAGGACGGCGACTTCGGCCAGTTCGTCTACACCACCTTCGGCCCGGGGTCGTTCCGGGACATCTTCGGCGACCTGTTCGGGGACATGGCCGATGCCCCCGGCATACGGTTCACGACCGGCGGTCGCAGCCGCGTGCATCCCGAGCCGAGCCCCAGGCGGGGGCAGGACGTCGAGCATGAGCTGGCGATCTCTTTCGAGGAGGCCGTGCACGGCGCCGAGAAGGAGATCTCGGTGACGATGACGGATCGCTGCCCCGAGTGTGACGGCATGGGCGGCGAGACGGAGCCCTGCCCGGCCTGCGGCGGGACCGGCCGGGCCCAGAGCGGCGGCGGGCTCTTCAGCTTCGGGGCCGCGTGCCCGCAGTGCCACGGCACCGGACAGGTTGTCGTCAGCCGCTGCGAGGCCTGCCACGGAACCGGCGAGAAGGCGCGCCGCCGGCGCATCATGGTGAAGATTCCCGCGGGTGTTGAGACCGGAAGCAAGGTCCGAGTGCGCGGCGAGGGAGGGCGCGGCACCGCCGGGGGCCCCCCCGGCGACCTGATCCTGCGCATCCGCGTCCAGCCGCACCCGATCTTCGAGCGCAAGGCGGACGACATCCTCCTGGAGCTGCCCGTCACCTTCACCGAGGCGTCGCTGGGCGCGAAGATCAGTGTGCCCACCATCGACGGGAACGTCACCATGACCATCCCGCCCGGAACGCAGAGCGGCCAAGAGCTGCGCCTGAGGGACCGGGGCGTCAAGCACCTGAACTCCGGCGGCCGCGGCGACCAGTACGTGCGCATCAGCGTCAAGGTGCCCGAGAAGCTCTCGGGGCGGCAGCGGGAGCTGCTGGAGGAGTTCGACGAGACGTGGAATGCAGATCCGCGCCGGACCATGACCTAGGCGGGCGCGAGCGGGGCTGCGTTTCCCGAAGCGGAGGCAACCGAATCTCATGACCACCGAGCGCGACGAACCGCGCTATCAGATAGGAGTGGCAGCGCAGATGCTCCACTGCCACCCGCAGACCCTACGACTCTACGAGCGCGAGGGCCTGATCGACCCGGCGCGCACCGAAGGCGGTGTCAGGCTCTACTGCGACGCGGACATCGAACTGCTCCGGCGTATTCAGCGCTTCACACAGGAGCTTGGGGTCAACCTCGCGGGCGTCGCAATCATCATGCGGCTGATCGAACAGATCGAGGACCTTCAGGCGGAGATCGAGCAGATGCGGGAGCGACTGCACCGCAGCCCGAGGGCACTCGGCCCCGCGCGCACGCAGCGGCAGGCATCGCGGGTCAGTGTGCGCATCACCGAGGCGCGAGAGGTCGATCGGTAATGGCCAAAGACCCCACGGAGGCCGAGCTGCCCGAGCAGGTGCAGGATGTCGTAGACAGGATCGTCGAGGGCTATGATATGGAGAAGATCATCATCTTCGGCTCCTACGCCCGCGGCGACTGGACGGAGGACAGCGACCTGGACCTGCTCGTGATCAAGGAGACGGAGGCAAGGCCGTTCGACAGGATCGGTGAGGTCTCCGGCTTCTGCTGGCCTCGGAGCCTTGGGCTGGACATCCTGGTGCAGACTCCAAGTGAGCTGGAGGACGCGCTTGTACAGGGCGATCTGTTTGTGCGGCGGATTGTGCGAGAGGGGGTTGTCGTCCATGATCGAGCGTCCTCGTAACCTCAGACGTGACGTGGCTGACTGGGTGGTGAAGGCTGAAGAGGACTGGCTTGCCGCGCGCACGATTGACGGGGCTATCATACCCAACGTGGTTTGCTTCCATTGCGAGCAGTGCGCCGAGAAGTACCTCAAGGCGTTGCTGACGCTGCACGATGAGCCGCCGCCGCGGTCTCATGACCTCGGCCTGTTACTCGGAAGTGCAATCGAGCACATGCCCGACCTGGCCCGCATTTCCGAGGAACTCAGACTACCGGCCCGCTATGCGGCGCCACCCGGTATCCTGAGCCGCAAGCCGACCAGCAGGAGGCCACAGCTGGCATTACCACAGCCGACAGAGTTCGAGTCGTCTGCCGGTCCTTGCTTCACATTGAGCCGCCTGCCGGTGAAGCCGGACAGCGAGCCCCGGACGGTGAGAGCGACCTGCCGCGTGAAGGCGACGACCAGACCAAGAGCAAGGCCGGCGGCGACCAGTGCACCGGCACGCAATGAACAGGTGACATGATGGATTTCGATAGGTTCACGAACCAGGCAAAGGAGACCATCGCACAGAGCCAGCAGCTCCTGGCCCGCTACGGCCACCAGCAGCTCGACGTCGAGCACGTGCTGCTCGCCATGCTCGAGCAGCGGGACGGTGTGCCGCGGCGCGTGCTCGAGCGCATGGGCGTGGACCTCGACGCGATGACGCGCAGCGTCGAGCGCGAGTTGGGCCAGCGGCCGCAGGTCTCGGGCGGGGGAGCCGACACGAGCCAGATCTACCTCACCCCGCAGGCCAACCGGCTCTTCGACGCTGCATGGGGCCGCGCTCAGCAGTTCGGCGACACCTTCGTGGCCGCCGAGCACCTGCTGCTGGCCATGCTCGACGTCGCCTCCCCGGCCACCGGCATCCTGTCCGAGGCCGGGGTGACCGAGAATGGGATGCTCGAGGCGCTGCGCGACGTGCGCGGCAGCCGCGGGGTGCACGACGCCGGCGCCGAGACGCAGTACGAGGCCCTCGAGCGCTACTCCCGCGACCTGACCGAACTGGCGCGCGAGGGGAAACTCGATCCGGTCATCGGCCGCGAGCAGGAGATCCGCCGGGTCATTCAGGTGCTCTCGCGGCGCACCAAGAACAACCCGGTGCTGATCGGCGAGGCGGGGGTGGGCAAGACCGCCATCGTCGAGGGCCTGGCCCAGGAGATCGCCTCCGGCGAGGCCGCGCAGGTGCTGGGGGACAAGCGCGTGGTGGCGCTCGACCTGGCGAGCATGATCGCGGGCAGCAAGTACCGCGGCGAGTTCGAGGAGCGCCTGAAGGCGGTCATCGACGAGATCCGCGCCGCGCAGGGCCAGATCATCGTGTTCATCGACGAGCTGCACACGGTCGTGGGCGCGGGGGCCGCCGAGGGCGCCATGGACGCCTCGAACATGCTCAAGCCCGCGCTGGCCCGCGGCGAGCTGCAGGCCATCGGCGCCACGACGCTCGACGAGTATCGCGAGAACGTCGAGAAGGACCCCGCACTCGAGCGCCGCTTCCAGCCGGTCTTCGTGGAGGAGCCCACGGTCGAGCAGACCATCGAGATCCTCGCCGGGCTGCGCGACCGCTACGAGGAGCACCACGGAGTCCGGATCGGCGACGACGCGCTCCAGGCGGCCGCGGAGCTGTCGCATCGCTACATCTCCGACCGCAAGCTCCCGGACAAGGCCATCGACGTGATCGACGAGGCGGCCAGCAAGCTGCGCATCGACAGCTACGAGCTGCCACCGCGGCCCGAGGCGCTGCGCGAGCGAATCGACGGGCTGAACGAGGAGGGGCAGCGGCGGGCGACGGCCGGCGACTACGAGGCGGCCGAGCGCATCCGGGCCGAGGTCGAGGAGCTGCTGGCGCGCCTCCCCGATGCCGAGCGCCAGTGGGAGGGCGTCGAGGAGATCGACGACAGCGTTGACGCGGAGGACGTGGCCGAGATCGTCTCCGACTGGACCGGCATCCCGGTCTCGCGCATGTTCGAGGAGGAGGCCCGCAAGCTGCTGCAGATGGAGGAGCGGCTGCACCGGCGCGTCAAGGGCCAGCACGAGGCCGTGGTCGCGGTCTCCGAGGCCATTCGCCGCGCCCGCACCGGCCTCAATGACCCGCGGCGGCCCATCGGCTCCTTCGTCTTCCTCGGGCCCACCGGCGTGGGCAAGACCGAGCTGGCACGGGCGCTGGCGGAGTTCATGTTCGACGACGAGGACGCCATGGTGCGCATCGACATGAGCGAGTACATGGAGCGCCACGCCGTGTCCCGCCTCATCGGCGCACCGCCCGGCTACATCGGCTACGAGGAGGGCGGGCAGCTCACCGAGGCCGTGCGCCGCCGGCCCTACCGCGTGATCCTGCTTGACGAGATCGAGAAGGCCCACCCGGACGTCTACAACATCCTGCTGCAGATCCTCGAGGACGGCCGGCTGACCGACAACGCCGGCCGCATCGTGGACTTCAAGAACACGGTCATCATCATGACCAGCAATATCGGGAGCCAGCACATCACCGCGCCGCCGGAGGGCGCGACCGCCGAGGAGGCCCACGAGCACTACGAGCAGATGCGGGAGATGGTCACCGCCGAGCTTCAGCGGCATTTCCGGCCCGAGCTGCTCAACCGCATCGACGAGGTGATCGTCTTCCACTCGCTCACCAGCACCGAGATCCGCCAGATCGTGGACCTCATGCTCTCGCGGGTCGAGGAGCGGCTGGGCGAGCGGGAGATATCCCTCGAGGCCACCGATGGCGCGAAGGACCTGCTGGCCGAGGCCGGCTACGACCCGCAGTTCGGCGCCCGGCCCCTGCGCCGGGTGATCCAGAAGCTGGTCGAAAACCCGATCTCGGCGGGGATTCTGCGCGGCGAGTTCGCCGAGGGCGACACCGTGCTGGTGGACACGGAGGATGGTGAGCTGACGCTGAGACTGAAGGTTGCACAGAGCGCACAGGCCGAGTAGAATAGCGTGCCACGCAGGAGACGGGAGATCCTCTCGCGGCGCGTGCCGCCGTGAGATGGCAACTATGTCGTCGCATGCCAAGAAGGGAGGACGAGACGCACATGGGTATCCGCTTGCTCGGAGATCGGGTGATGGTCAAGCGCGCGGAGGCCGAAACGACCTCCGGCGGGATCCATCTGCCCGAGTCGGCACGGGAGGCCCCGCAGCGGGCAGAGGTGCTCGCCGTGAGCGAAGACGCCGTCATCGCCCCGGAGATTGAGGAGGGTGACATGGTGATCGTCGCCAAGTACGGCGGCACCGAGATCGTCATCGATGGTGAGGAGTATCTGATCGTGGAGGCGGATGACGTCCTCGCGAAGGAAGAGTAGCTCACCGATCGTATCTGACACTACGACTCGAAAGGGAGAAGTCAAACAATGGCAGCGAAGGACATTCTCTACAGCGAGGAGGCGCGTCGGGCCCTGGAGCGGGGTGCGGATATCGTGGCCAATGCGGTCAGGGTCACCCTCGGCCCTACCGGGCGCAACGTGCTCCTCGACAAGAAGTACGGCTCGCCCACGATCACCAAGGACGGCGTCACCGTCGCCAAGGAGATCGAGCTTGAGGACCACTTCGAGAACACCGGCGCCCAGCTCCTGGTGGAGGCCGCGTCCCAGACCAACGACGTGGCCGGCGACGGGACCACCACGGCCACCGTGCTGGCCCAGGCCATGCTGCACGAGGGTCTGAAGGCCGTTGCGGCCGGCGCCAACCCGATGTTCGTCAAGCGCGGCATCGACAAGGCCGCGGAGGCGGCGGTCGAGGCCCTGCGCGAGATGGCCATCGAGGTCAAGACCAAGGACGACATGTTCCACGTCGCGGCCATCGCCGGCAACGACGAGGAGATCGGGAAGATCGTCGCCGACGCCATGGAGGAGGTCGGCAAGGACGGCGTCATCACCGTCGAGGAGTCCCAGGGCATCGAGACCATCCTCGAACTGGTCGAGGGGATGCAGTTCGACAAGGGCTTCCTCTCCCCGTACATGATCACCGACCGCGAGCAGATGGCGGCCGTCCTCGACGAGCCGTACATCTTGCTGTTCGAGAAGAAGATCAGCGCGGTCTCGGACATCATCGGGGTGCTCGAGCAGGTGGTGCAGTCCGGGCGGCCGCTCGTTGTCATCGCCGAGGACGTGGAAGGCGAGGCGCTGGCGACGCTGGTGGTCAACAAGCTGCGCGGCACCCTCAACGCCGTCGCGGTGAAGGCCCCCGGCTTCGGCGACAGGCGCAAGCGGCAGATGGAGGACATCGCCATCGTCACCAACGGCACCTTCATCTCCGAGGACCTGGGCATCAAGCTCGAGAACGTGACCCTCGATATGCTGGGCACGGCGACCCAGGTCAAGGTGACCAAGGACGACACGACCATCATCGAGGGCGCGGGCTCGGCCAAGGCGATCCGGCAGCGCATCGACCAGATCCGCCGCGAGATCGACGAGACCGACTCGAACTACGATCGCGAGAAGCTCGAGGAGCGCCTCGCGAAGCTCGCCGGCGGCGTGGCCGTCATCCGCGTCGGCGCCGCCACCGAGACCGAGCTGAAGGAGAAGCAGCACCGCTTCGAGGACGCCCTCTCCGCCACCCGCGCGGCCGTTGCCGAGGGCATCGTGGCCGGCGGCGGCGTTGCGCTCGCCCGCGTCGCCTCCGCCCTGGACGACGTCGAGGCGGTCGGCGATGAGGCAATCGGGGTGCGGATCCTCCGCGATGCCCTCACTGCCCCGCTGCAGCAGATCGCCGACAACAGCGGTGAGGAGGGCTCCGTCGTCGTCCAGCATGTGCTTGCCAGCGAGGACGCGCACCTCGGCTTCAACGCCGTCTCCGGCAGGTACGAGAACATGCTCGAGGCCGGAGTCACCGACCCGCTCATGGTCACGCGCGCGGCGCTGGAGAACGCGGCGAGCATCGCCGGCATGATCATGACCACCGAGGGCCTGCTGGCCGAGCTCGAGGAGGAGGAAGAGGAGGACTGAGCTGAGCGCTCATCCCTCCTTGTGACGCGACCTTCGGCGGGGCGGACCCCGGACAGGTCCGCCCCGCTTTGCAGCCCGATCGATCACCCGTCCGGCCCCGCGCTCACACCGGGAGAAACCGATGATCCCCCTGCGAGACAGCATCAGGTCCAGGAGCTTCCCCATCGTCAACGTGGCGATCATCGTCGCCTGCGTGATCGTGTTCCTGCTCCAGATCGCCAGCGCGGAGCACGGTCAGACGTGGGCCTTCCGTCCCAGCATGCTGATCCCCGGGCGCGGTCCGGGCGCGGGCGAGGCCGTCGTGGCGCTCTTCCTCTCGATGTTCATGCACGGCGGCATCCTGCACATCGCGGGGAACATGCTGTTTCTCTGGGTCTTCGGCGACAACGTCGAGGACCGCATGGGGCACGGCAGGTACCTCGTCTTCTACCTGGTGACCGGCACCATCGCCACCCTCGCGCACTCGGTGTTCACCATCTTCACGCCCGTCCGCATGGATGTGCCTCTGGTGGGCGCCAGCGGCGCCATCGCCGGAGTGCTCGGCGCCTACCTGGTGCTGTTCCCCATCTCGCGCGTTCGCACCCTCGTCTTCCTCTTCTTCTTCGTGACCGTCATCGACCTGCCGGCGCCCTTCTTCCTGGTCTACTGGTTCATCATCCAGCTCTTCCAGGGCGTGGGCGCCATCGGGCTCGACACCGGCGTCGCCTACATGGCGCACATCGGCGGCTTCGGGGCCGGCTATCTGCTGGCGCGCAGGCTCGCCGACACCATGGCGCCGCCGCCGCCACCGCGTATAGACTACCCCATGCCGCCCCGCCCTCCGCGCCCGCCCCGCATCACCCGCCTGCGCATCGAGTAGCGAAGCGCACAGGCACAAGCCAGTGCCGGGAACGAACGCCACGAAGGCTGGCATCGCCGCGGCTCGCGCTCCTGCGGCACCGCCGATCGGCATCAGGCGGGCACGTAGCGCCGGTAACCAGCGGTGTACTGCCAGTCGGCGACGAACTGGAGCGGGTCCTGCGGCAGAGCACGGTCGGCCATGCCGTCCCGGGCAGCCGCCGCCATCACCGCCGCCGCGACCTGCGCCGCCACATCTCGCAGACGCGCGCCCGCGGGCAGCACCAGGCCCTGCGCCAGGTCGTCATCAGTCAGCGAGTCGTGGATGGCCCCGGAGGCCGCCAGCAGCATACCGTCGGAGATCTTCCTCGCCCGTGACAGGTGCGCGCCGGCGCCGACGCCCGGGAAGGCGTAGAAGTTGTTCACCTGCGAGAAGCGATGTGTGCGACCAGCGTAGTCGAACGGCTCGAAGGGACTGCCCACGGCCACGATGGCCCGGCCGTCGCTCCAGCGCACCACGTCGTGGGGATGGGCGTCAACGTTCGCGGACGGGTTGCTCAGCACGAAGATGACGGGCCGCTCGTGCTCCTCGGCTATCATGCGCACAACTGACTCGGGCACAGCGCCCTGATGCCCGGACAGCCCGAGCAGCACGCCGGGGCGGACGGCCTCCACCACGCGTTCGAGCGACAGGTCCCCCGCCGGATCGAGCCCCCACTCGCGCACGACGCCCGGCTCGTGGGCGATACGCCGCTTGTACGGGAGCAGCTCCCGCCGGCTGGTGAGCACCAGGCCGCGGCTGTCGAACACCATCACCTGCGCGGAGGCCTCCTGGAAGGAGAGCCCCTCGGCCTGCAGGGCCGCGATCATCCCCGAGGCGACGCCCACGCCCGATGCCCCGGCTCCCAGCACCGCGATGCGCTCCCCGATGAGCGGCCGCTCGGCCCGGCGCAGCGCGCCGAGCAGGCCCGCGTGGACCACCGCGGCGGTCCCCTGGATGTCATCGTTGAAGGAGGGCAGCGATTCGCGGTAGCGTTCGAGGTTCCTGAAGGCCCGGTCGCGGCTGAAGTCCTCCCACTGCAACACCGCGCCGGGGGCGTTGCGCCTGACCGCTTCGACGAAGGCCGCGATGAAGTCATCGTACTCGCGGCCCTTCAGCCGATGGCGGCGCATGCCGAGGTACATCGGATCGGCCAGCAGCGCCTCGTTGTCGGTGCCCACGTCCAGGGTGATCGGCAGGCAGGCGGTGGGCGAGAAGCCGCCGGCGGCCACGTAGATGGCCAGCTTCCCGATGGGGATGCCGATGCCCCCCACTCCCTGGTCTCCGATGCCCAGGATCCCCTCGTTGTCGGTGCAGACGATGATCCCGACCTCGTCCTCGACCGCGCTCCCGAACACCTCGTCGATCTCGTCGATGTTCTCGGGCGTGATGTACAGCCCACGGGAGCTGCGGAAGATGTGCGAGAAGCGCCGCACCGCCTCCCCGACGGTGGGCGTGTACACGATCGGCGCCAGCTCCTCGAGGTGCTCGATGAGCACGGCGTGGAACAGCGTCTCGTTGCGGTCCTGCAGCGAGCGGAGGTAGATGTACTTCTCGAGGTCATCAGGCTTGGCGCGCAGGTTCCCCATCACGCGCTGCATCTGCTCCTCGAGCGTCGAGACGCCCGGGGGCAGCATCCCCGTCAGCCCGAAGGCCTCGCGCTCCTCCGGCGTGAAAGCGCTGCCCTTGTTCAGCGTCGGGTCACGCAGCAGGTCCTCGCCGCGCTCCGTGACCGGCCGCACCTCATCGGCCATGATCGTCCGCCTCTCGACGGTGGCCCGTCGCCACTTGCTGGTGCTTCCTTGCGCAAGTCCGCGCGAAGTTCTCCGGGCCTCCCGCGTGCTCGCACCGCGTAAGGCGGCGCGAGCACAGCCCCCTCCGTCCCGGACGGGCAATCGACCGGCCAGGCACCCGTCTGCTATCCTATCGCCTGCCGCCGCCCCTCTCCGGCACGGAGAGGGGAGGAGAGCGCCGAGCTTTGCGAGGCGCTCTCAGGGGTGAGGCCGCC
The DNA here is from genome assembly GCA_029820945.1 of Candidatus Zipacnadia bacterium. GTDB lineage: Bacteria > Armatimonadota > Zipacnadia > Zipacnadales > UBA5352 > JALGUJ01. Next base: position 18,596 of record JALGUJ010000070.1, read on the forward strand.
GTGCCGGAGGACGCACGCTCTGCCTTGCAGCGGAACACCGCCGCGGTCGGCCCGCGGCGCGCGCGGGGTGGACAGACCGTCCCTAATGTGCGCCCAACCACTCCACGACGTTCGCGAGGAAGCGGCCGCAGGCCTCGGCGGTCAGGCCGCCCTCCGGCGTCTCCTCGCCGACCACATAGCGGTCCGGCGAGGGCTGCACGACCAGCACCCGCCCGTCGCCGAAGGCCGTCTCGACAATCGACGGGTTGCCGCTGTCATCGCGTGCGAGCACCGTCCAGCCCTCGTCCGCGCCCACGATCGTGTCGTAGGAGATCACGCCGGCCAGTGACTCGATGGCGTTCGGCCGCGTGAAGATGGGGTGGTCGGGGGCGGCGATCTCCCCCAGCGCCCCGGATTGGTCGGACAGGCGCAGAGGCAGCGGCAGGTACCCGATCTCGTAGCTGGTGTTCTGGAGCTGGACAAGCGCCACGCGGCCGCCGGATGCGACGAAGTCGAGGAGCATCGGCCAGTCCTCTCGCAGGCCGCCGTAGTCCTTCTCGTGGCCCTCGCGACCGACCAGCAGCGCCCCGTATTCGGCCAGCGTCTCCGGCCTGAGGTCCGCGACGGGCTCTATATCGATCCCGAGCCGGCCGAGGGCGGCCGCCACCGTGTCATCCTCGCCGCTCACGATGGCGAGCCCCTCGCCGACCTCGATGTGGCGCTGGGCCCGTAGCGAGGCGGTCAGGGTCTCCTCGGTCTCGGCCGCCCTGCAACGCACCGCGACCTGCCCCTCGCCCGCGCCGGTGAGGGCGAAGGCCGGCCCGAGGTTCGCGCCGGGCTGCGCCGTCCACGTCACGCGCGCCGGCTCGGCCGAGAGGCCGCCGGGCAGCGCCACGATCTCCGCCTCCGCCTCGATGGGCTGCCGCCCGCGGTTGTTGACGCTCACCGCCAGCAGGCCCGGCCGCTCCGCCGGCAGGTAGACGGTGCCGCCCATGCCGATCTCGGGCTCGGGCGGCGGGGGCGCCGGCAGCTCGGTCATGCCCCAGTGCTGCATCGCGCTCAGCGCGTAGGGCGTCATGCGGATCTGCATGGCGTAGCCCTTGCCCGAGGTCGAGGGGGCCCTGTTGACGATCATGTCCCCCAGCGACCGCACGAGCATCTCGCGGTAGACCGGCTCCCCGGCCAGATCGTAGGCCCACGCGATCCCCTCGCAGGCCATGTAGGTGCCGGCGTGGGTGGAGGAGCCATCGTACTGCGTGCACTGCGCGTACTGGAAGCTGTTGTCCCACGGGTGCCACATGCGCCAGTGCAGCCAGTCGGCGCTGCGCACGACGGAGTTCTTCAGGTCCTCGTCGGGGTCGATCTGATCGAGCATCCTCATCCCGGTCATGACCACACCGGTCATGAAGGCCTTCCCGCCCATGTGCCGGACCTCGTGCTCGCACTCGCCGATGCCGTGGATGAATGCCCCGGTGCCGGGGTCCTGGCGCGAGATGGCGTTCTGGCTGAACAGGCGCGCGGCGTTGAGATACCACGGGTGCGGGACCACGTGGTAGCCGCCCAGCGAGGCGATGGTCGTCCAGCCCTGCGCGCGGTGCACCCACTTCGACACGTGTCGCGCCTCCTCACGCGCCATCCACTCCACGAGCAGCATCCCGCTGTCGAGGTAGCGCCGATCGCCGGTGAGGCAGTAGGCCGTCAGCGTGCCCTGTGACCACATGTGCCCGGTGTTCCAGATCCCGTCCTTGAACCAGTACTGTGCGTTCTCGGGCCGCTCCATCTCGAAGCCACCGGTGTGCCCCAGACAGTGGGCCTTCTGGATGCCGAGCAGGCTCTCGGTGGGCGCCACGTTGATGGTGTCCACCGCCGCGGTGTGCCGCGCGGCCTCCTCGGCCCGGTCGAAGTAGCGCCAGTCGCCCGAGCGCGCGAACTGCACCAGCAGGCCCCACTGCAGGTCGTACTCCTGGTTCGTCCAGTTCACCCACCGCTCCCCGTGCGTGTCGCCGAAGTTCATCCAGTCGTACTCCCGTACGCGCTGCCGGCGCTCCTCCATCCCCTCGAACCCCTCGTCGATCCACCGCTGGTAGCTCTCGAACACCCCGGGCAGCTCCGGCTCCACGTCGCCGAAGGCGCCCGACACGCAGTAGAACTCCGGGCCCGGCGTGAGCAGGGGGATGTTGTCCCAGGCCTCGTCCATGATCTCCTTGGCCTCGGTGTCATCGAAGCAGTAGAAGAGAAGGTCGTAGCTGAGCGCGACGCCCATGGGGATCTGGTACGTGCCCTCGCGGCACCAGTAGTAGTGCCGGGTGCGCTCGAAGGGCGTCAGATCCTCGTCCGCGTACTGGTCGGCCGGCAGCTCGGGGAAGATCTCGGCGACGATGCGCGAGCCCTGCGCCGAGTAGGCCTTGGGGTACATCTGCCAGAAATCGCGCATGGTCACGGCGATGCTGCGGCGCCGCCCATCGTCCTCGTAGGCCAGGCCCACGGCCGCGTTGGTGTGCCCGTCGTGCTCCTCCACCCGATCGCCGCGCGTGACGATGTAGCGGTCGTCGTAGTCGTGCAGCATCCGCGTGCCCGCCAGGACCATGTCCCGGGCCTTCTCGACCGTCCGCCGCTGCTCAGGATCGTCGGGCAGGGGCAGGAAGTCCGCCTCGGTGAACTCGTGGGCGAACTGCACGGGCACGGTGAGGCTGCGGATCGGCGTCATCGTTGGCGGTTGGATGGCGTCGCCCTCGTCTCCGATCAGCGTGAAGACCGTGGGGACGCCGGCAAAGCCGCGGTAGAAGTACAGCCGGCAGCGGTAGCTCAGCAGCTCGCCCGCCTCGCCCGCGAAGCGGCCCTCGGCGAGGATCACCGTGCGCACCGGCCCGGCCTCCTCGACCTCCAGGCGCTCGACCGCCTGGCCGGCGGTCGAGTAGCTGTTGCCCTCGGCGTCCACCAGCAGCGCGCCGTCGCCGGGGGTGGTGATGCGCTCAGCGTCCGTGAACCGTCCGTCGCCGTCGAGGTCCCGCCACAGCTCGCCCGGAGGTGAGAAGCGCTCCCGCGACAGGTCCGCCTGCAGGATGTCCGTGGTCACGCGCAGGCCCTGCGGCGTGTCCTCGACGCGGATCGGCCGCTCGACCGCCGGTCGCTCCACCTGCTCGCCGTATTCCAGCGTGTACCGCCCGGCCTCGTGGACCAGGCTGACGAGCAGCCACTTGACGCTGCCGTCGGGCCACCAGGCCAGCTCGGCGAAGTCCGCCGCCACCGGCTCGCCGTCGTGGAGCACGCGGCAGTGCCCGGCGTCGCGCAGATGCCCGCGCGGGATCGGGATGCCGCCCGAGACGGGCCATGCCGGCCGCTGCTTGATCGGATCGAGCACCGACAGCTCCACCCGCGCGCGCTCGACGCCGCAGCGCTCCGGCCGCAGCGGCTCGGCCACGAAGCTCCGCACGTCGGATGCGACCTCGCCGGCCCCGCTGCCGGCGAGCGCGCGGAAGCGATAGGTCGCGCCGCGCTCCAGCCCCTCCAGCCGCACGCGGTGGTTGTAGGTCGCGCTCTCATCCTCCGCAAGCCGGTCCAGCTCATCGCCGCTGCCCCACTGCACCCGCGCCGTGCGCGGCATGTTCGTCAGGAAGCACACGTCCACGTCAACGCGGTCGCCACGCTGGTCGGGCGCGCAGAAGACCTCCACGTTGTGGATCGCCAGGCCCCGCGGCTCCAGCATCGACCGCGTCAGCGTCAGCTCCGAGATGCGGCCGTCCTGCGCCGGGCCGTCGCACACGAACTCGATCGGCCGGGCCTGTTCGAGCGCGACCGGCTCCGGCGTCGAGAAGACGTGGATCAGCCCGTCGTTCTCGGCCGCCACCATCCTCGCGACCGTCTCCCCGCCCACGCGCAGCTCGATCTCCTCGCGGCGCTCCGGGCTGTCCTGCAGCACCACGTTCAGGTGATACTCGCCCGCGACCGGGCTGGTTACCGCCGCCGTCGCGGCCTCGGCGTCCGCTACCAACGAGCGATCCTCCAGGTGCATCTCCGACAGCTCCGCGGAGGTCAGGTCAACGCGGACCGCCTCCATCTCCCGGAGCTGCTCGCGCCAGTACAGCCAGGGGCTCTCCACGTGGACCCCCTCCGATAGCATCTCTGATACGCAGCCGACGCGCGGCTTGGTGCGCGCCGACTCGCCCGGGCCGCAGACCGTCACCCAGTCGGTGCTGTCGGCGTCGCCGCCGGTCGGGCGGTACTGGCTCAGCACGTACGCGCGGTACTCCGAGTGGCCCTCCTCGTTCTGGTTGAGCTGCAGGTCCATGGAGTAGTAGATCGTGCTGCCGTCGATGTAGCCGCGCACGGTTCGGTCCTCGGAGAGCACGTCGGGATTGCGGATGCTGGCGCCGAATGAGCCGTCGCCGCAGGTGAGCATGATGTCGGTCCCGCGCACGGAGCCCTTGTCCTGCCGGCCGGTGGCGCGGTTGTTGTCGCAGTCCAGGTAGAGGATGACGAGGGTGCCGCCGCCGGAGTCGAACTCGTCGGCGAAGTCAAGGCGCCAGACCCAGCGATCTCCCGCGGCGTTGCCGAAGTACACGTCCGTCACGTCGTTGGCTCGCTCGAAGGCCGATGACATCTGCTCGCCCTCGGCGGCGCTGCCGTCCTCGATGATCAGGTGCAGCGTGTCGGCGTGCCCGGTGTCCATGCCCAGCACCGTCTCGACCATGTCCGCGATGCCGTCGCCATCCCCGTCCGGCTGGTTCGTGGACAGCTCGGCCACGGGCGCAAGCTCACAGGGAGCGCCGATGCGCGGCTTCTCGGCATCGCGGCGCTCCGGCAGCTCCACCACCATGAAGTCCGTCGAGTCGGAGTCGTAGTCCTTGGGCGGCGAGACGTGTGACAGGACGCGGAAGCGTGGCGGGCCTGGCCCCTCGCCCAGGGGCAGGTCGGCACAGACGTACATCGCGTCGCCAACCGGCGCCATGCGCAGAGGATCGTGCACTATCCCCTCAGTGTGCTGCGAGAGCGAGAAGTCGCCGTTGACCTGCGTGTACATCAGGTCGGTGCCGCGCACCCACTCGGCGTCCTGGCGTCCCGTCTCCAGGCTCCCGTCAACGTCCAGGTAGAGGATGAATGTGTTCGTCTCGCCCACGTAGTGCTCGGTGAATGTGATCTTCCACAGCCACCGGTCCTGCGCCACGTTCGCGAGGTACACGTCCACGAAGTCGGGCGCGGCCTCGTACCTGTCCGAGACGCTCTCGTCGTCCTGGCCGATCACTCCGTCGTGGAACTGCAGCACGAACTCCTCAGCGCGCGCGGGGTCCGAGCCCAGGTCGATCTCGACGGCGTCGGGGATGCCGTCGGCGTCGGTGTCCTGCGCCAGGCAGGCTGCGCTCAGCAGAAGGAGTGCGGCGAGACACAGGGCTGCTGCTCTCATCGTCTGACCTCCGTCGTGCATCATGGGCGAATCGTGAGCAGACCGGGGCGATGCACCCACACTATGAGCGCTCGGGGTTCACGGCCGCTCCGCCACGAGCAGCACATACGGGACATGCAGGAACACCGACCAGCGCCCCCGCGCCTCAGCCACGATCGCCGACGCGTCCTCCACTCGCCGGCGCTCCCCGACGGTCAGCGGCAGGCCCTGCAACAGCCGGAGGGCGTCGAGTTCGGCCGGTCGGGGGATATGCGCCATCTCGACCCAGACGCGCAGTCCGGTTTCCTCGGCCAAGCGGGGCAGCCGCCGGCCCATCAGCGGGTCGGCGCCCGCGCGCTCCAGCGCATCCAGCCACATCACGCGCAGGCCCAGGTCCGGCTCCTCCAGCATCCCGCCGTAGTCGGGCTCGAGGGCGACCAGTGCGCCGCCCGCGGCCAGCACTCGCGTGGCCTCCGCGACGGCCGCCGCGGCATCGCCCACCCACATCAGCGTGTTCTGTGAGAAGACCAGGTCGAATGCGCCGGCCGCGAAGGGCAGCCGCCGCGCGTCGCCCCCAATGCAGAGGAGACGGTGCGGGGGCGGGCGGGCCTGCCGCCACGCCCGCCGCTGCTCACCCGCGCGCGGAAGCGGCTCCCGGTCCAGCGCCACGACCATCCCGGGCGCACGCCGTGCCAGCTCCTCGGTCACAATC
>JALGUJ010000071.1 GCA_029820945.1 Candidatus Zipacnadia bacterium
GCCGCCGGGCCTCGCCCAACCGCTCGCGAGCACGCCCGGCGGCCGCCCGCACCTGGCTCGGCGCGACGCCGCCGGCGCTGTCGTGGGCGTGGACGAAGTGCACCGGGTCGAGGTAGGCGCGCACCTGCTCGGTCGTGAAGCCGATCTCCTCGCCGAGCACCTCCCGCGCCGCCTCGTCGAGCATCTCGCCCGTGGTCTGGTCGGCGGTGATGCCGGCGTCCCAGGCGATGCGCACGAAGACCGCGACCGTGGTGTGTGCCGGGCGCATCGGGACGTCGCGCCGGCGCACCAGCTCGGCGGCCAGCTCGGTCGCGCACGAGAACCCCTCGCGGGCATAGCGCAACATCGTGTCGGCCTGCGGCGTAAGGTTGGGGATGATGCCGGCGAGGATGCCGAACGACTGCTGGGCGTAGAAGATGCCCTCCAGCGCCGGCCAGGCGATCTCGTAGCTGTGCAGCATGTCGCCGTGCGGCGTGCTGTAGCCGAGGGTCAGGGCCTGGTTGAGCATCGCGTAGACGCGCGTCGTCCGGTTGCGCGTGCGCTCGAAGACCGAGCCGAAGTTGCGCTTCTGGGGCATCATGCTGCTCTGCCCGCAGTACTCCGGCGCGACGTCGATCATGCGCACCTCCTCCATCGTCCACACGTTCATGTCCATGGCGAAGCGGCTGGCGAGGGCCATGAGGTTGCACAGCGCCGCGAGCACGCTGACGAAGTTGTCGCGGGAGCCCTCGCAGTCGTTGGTGTTCTCGACGATGCCGTCCATCCCCAGCAGATCCGCCACGAGCATGCGGTCGATGGGGAAGCTGGTGCCCGCCAGGGCGCCGCAGCCCGCGGAGGAGCGGTTCGTGCTCCGCCAGGCCGCCTCAAGCTCGGTCATCCCCCGCTCGACAGGGTCGTGGACGGACATCAGGTAGTGGCCGTAGGTCGTGGCCTGGGCGTGGCACATGTGGGTGTAGCCGGGCATGACCGCCTCGCAGTGCTGCTCCGCCCCGTCGATCAGCACCTCGCGCAGCTCCAGCAGCCGGTCGAAGACGGGCAGCAGCTTGTCCCGTGCCTTGAGCCGCCGCATGGGCTCACCCAGCGTCCTGCCAACGTTGACGAAGCCCGCGACGTCGAGCCCGATCCGCCGCGCGATCGGCCCCTCGCCGGATGAGTGCGGCTCGTTCTGCTCGATGTCCAGGATCGCCTCGAGGATCTGAGCGCCGTGCTCGCGGGGGATGATCCCCTGCCTCACCAGCATCACGGTCCAGGCCTTGTCCATCTGGTTGCGCCAGGGCGAGAGGTTCTGGAGCTTCGCCATCTCCTCGCTGAAGGTGGCGTTGCACTCCCGGAGCCGCTCGGCGCGCTCCGCTCCCACTCTCGCGCGCAGCTCCCTCGCGTAGCGCTGAGCATCAAACCCGCCGCACATGAGGTGGCCTCCTAAAGCGACGCGAATCTGCCGAACCACGTACCGCGATTCAGTCCGCGCCGCACGTGCTCGATGGGCATAATCATGTCGGCGCGCACGTTGCCGAAGTTCACGTCGGCTCCGTAGTTGAGGATCATCCACTCGATGAAGGGCCAGCCGCCTCCGGTCTCCACGATGACGTGCTCCGGCCCGATCCCGTCAACGAGGTTGAGCATCCTGTCCGCGCCCGCGGGATCCTCCCACGGGCGCATCATGGCGTTGACCTCGCCCTCGAGGACGATCTTCCAGGCGCCGGCCTCCAGGAACTCGCGGGCCCGCCTGATCGTGTGCTGCACGTAGAACGGCTCATCCGGGTGGTGCGGCCCCATCTCCGCGAGCACCTGGAAGCCCCGCTCGACGCCCATCTCGACGAGCTTCAGCTTCGTCTCGGGCGTCATGTTGACCTCGCTCTCGGACACCTCGACGACCGTGCAGCCCAGGTCCTCGGCCTCATCGAAGAACTCGGCGACCCTGTTGCAGGCCAGCGCGGCCTCCAGCGTCATCCCGCCGGGGAAGACGCGGATCTGGTGCTCGGTGTAGACCTCGATCTTGCGCCTCGTCAGATCGCGGTCCATCAGCCGGCCAGTGAGCACCGCCAGCTTGACGATGTCGAGGTACTCCCCGAGCGAGGAGCACAGATCCTCGACCTCGCGCAGCGACTTCCCCCAGTCCCCGTGAAAGGTCAGCCCCACCTCCCGTGGCTTCTCCGCTCGGGTCCGGACGGGCATCTCGATGAACTCGAAGCCCTTGCGTCCCATCAGCGACCACCTCGCCTCGTGCGGCGTCCAGGATCAGATGCGACCGGCAGCGAAACGGCGTGTGAACGCCTCTCTCCGCGCCACAGAACGAATGAGGACGAGCGGGAGCGCTTTCGGCAGCCCACTCAGCGGACCCGCAGTGGGGCCTCCGGCGCGCGCCGCGCCCCCCTCCACATCGCCGAGTGCTACTCTTCCGCCTCGTCAGGGGTGACAATCGCGCCCTGCGGACAGGCCTCCGCGCCACGCTTGAGGTCCTCCTCCGAGGCCCCGGCCTTCACGCGGGCCTTGCCCGTCTGCTCGTCGATCTCGTAGGCGTCGGGGGCGGCCACGGCGCAGTTCCCGCAGCCGATGCACCGATCCTGGTCCACGTGGTAGGCCGGCTCCTGCTCGGCGACGGCGTTGACCGGCTGCTCCCCTGCCGCGCCGCCCGCGGCCGCGCCACCGCCCTCCGTGCCCCGCGACACGCAGCTCGGCATCGACGCGACCAGCAGCACAACTCCCGTGATAAGCAAATGGTGCACGGCCTCGCGCACTTGGCTCCCTCCAGCAGATCAGCGCGGGCAGCGACCGAACCCTTCTGTGCGGCGGTTGCTGCGAGCGGGCATTCGCTGCCCGCCGTCGTCCGATCCGAAGGGTCCCGCTCGTGAGCAGCATCAACGACAACGGCGCGCGCGGCACAGGTGCGCGCCCTACAACGCGGTCAGCGGCCCGCCGCCAATCCAGGTCCGCCCCCCGACACACCCGGGCACGGCGTCTCTGCCACCGAGGCTATTGCCCGACCGCGCGCGTAACACCTCCCCGCACACGCCTCGGCCCGGCGCCGCGAATGCGCTTGACGCGGGCTCCGGTGGCGGCATAGAATCCGAGGGTGGAGGCGAGCAATGGTGAGCAGAGGAGCGTCCGGCGCGCTCATGTGCGTGGCGGCGATGTGCGCGATACTGCTGTGGGGCTGCAGATCACCCGAGACGCCCGAGGAATCCGCGGTAGCGGCGCCCGCGACACCTGCGACCGACTCCGTCCGCGAGCCCGCTGTGGCCGGAGCCTTCTACCCCGCCGACCCCGACGAACTGCGCACCACTGTCGAGGGCCTGCTGGACGAGGCGGAACGCGCGGAGCTTCCCGGCCAGGTGGTCGCGCTGATGGCGCCGCACGCGGGCTACATGTTCTCCGGCCACACGGCCGCGGCGGCCTACGCGCAGGTCCAAGACGCAGAGATCGAGGCCGTTATCATCGTCGGCCCCTCGCACCGCTTCCCCGTGGACGGCATCGCGCTGCCCGACAGCACCACCTGGCGCACGCCGCTGGGCGAGGTCCCCATCGACGGCGAGATCTGCGCCGCGCTCGAAGCGGCCTCCGATCGCTGCCACCGCAGCAAAGCGGTGCACCGGCACGAGCACTCGATCGAGGTCCAGCTCCCATTCTTGCAGGTCGCGCTCGGCGACTTCGCGCTCGTCCCGCTGGTGATCAGCGACTTCTCGGATGAGAACTGCTCGGCGCTGGCCGACGCCATCGCGCAGGTTGCGGCGGGCCGCTCAGTGCTGCTCGTCGCCAGCACGGACATGTCGCACTACCCCGCATACGAGGAGGCCTGCCGGGTCGACCGGGCGATGCTCGAGACGATCACGTCCTTCGACACCGAGGCCATCCGCACCAGGGACGCCGAACTGCTCGGCGAGGGCGTGGCGGCGCTGGGCTGCACGCTCTGCGGGCTCGGCCCCCTGATAGCGGTGATGGATGCGGCGAGCCAGCTCGGCGCGGACAGCGCGCACGTGATCGAGTACCGTAACTCGGGTGACGCGCCGGAGGGAGACGGCAGCCGCTGCGTGGGCTACGGCGCGGTGGCGTTCTGCGGCCCCAAGGCTGCCGAACCCGAGCAGGACGAGGATGCCGAACCCGACGCCGAGGAGCCGCAGGACACGGCCCTGGAGGGCGAGGTCGGTGAGGCGCAGCAGGAGACGCTGCTGGCGCTTGCGCGGGCGAGCATCACCGCGGCTGTAAACGGCGAGGAGCTTCCCGATCCCCCGACAGATGCGCCGATCTTCTCTGAGCCCCGCGCGGTCTTCGTCACGCTCCACCGGGAGGGCCGGCTGCGCGGCTGCATCGGGGGCCTGGAGGCACGTCAGCCGCTGGGCGAGGCCGTGATCTCGGCGGCCGTCTCGGCGGCGCTGCGCGACCCGCGCTTCCCGCCGGTGAGCCCGCACGAGGTCGAGGACCTGCACATCGAGATCAGCGTGCTCTCGCCCATGCGCCTGGTCGAGAGCCCCGATGAGATCGTGGTCGGCACACACGGGGTGCTGGTGCGGCAGGGCGGACGCAGCGGCGTGTTCCTGCCCCAGGTCGCGCCCGAGCAGGGCTGGGATCGCGAGACAATGCTGAGCAACCTCTGCTCGCACAAGGCCGGACTGCCCGCCGACGCGTGGCAGCACGGGGCGGAGCTTCACGTCTTCACGGCCCAGGTCTTCGCCGAGGATGAGCAGGAGACCGGCCGAGAGTGAGATGAGACCATGGACGAAACAAGCGAGAGAATGACCCGCCGCGAGATGCTGCGGGTGCTGCTCGGAGGGGGCCTCGCGGTTGGCGGGGCCTGCGCACTCCGCGGCCTCGCGGGCTGCGCCCGCGAGAATGCTGATGCGAGCGATTCGTCCTCCGGCCCGCATGAGGCCATGTTCTACGAGAACATTGGTGGCGATACGGTGCGCTGCACCTTGTGCCCCACGCAGTGCGTGGTGCGCGATGGTGGGCGCGGCCTCTGCGGGGTGCGCGAGAACCGCGGTGGCACCTACTACACGCTCGTCTATGGGACCGCCGCGGCGCTGAACATCGACCCCATCGAGAAGAAGCCGCTCTTCCACTACCTGCCCGGCACCCGCGCCTTCTCCCTGGGAACCGCGGGCTGTAACCTGCACTGCAAGAACTGCCAGAACTGGGAGATCTCGCAGGTCAGGCCCGAGCAGGTGGATCGGCCCATCCCACTCTCGCCGCAGACCATCATCGCCAAGGCCCGTGAGTACGGGACTGCGTCCATCGCCTACACCTACAACGAGCCGGTGATCTTCTACGAGTACATGCGGGATACGGCGCAGCTTGCCCGCAGCAACGGCCTCAGATCGGTCATGATCTCCAACGGCTACATCAACCGCCAGCCCATGCTGGAACTCGCCCCTCACCTCGACGCCGTCAAGGTGGACCTCAAGGGCTTCACCGACTCATTCTACCGCGACTACTGCGGAGGCACCATCGAGCCCGTGAAGCAGACCATCAAGCGCATCCACGCGCTCGGCAAGTGGCTGGAGATCGTCTACCTGGTCATCCCCACGCTCAACGACAGCATGGCGACGATCCGGCAGATGTCCGACTGGCTCAAGGCCGCCGCCGGTGCGGACGTGCCCCTGCACTTCACGCGATTCATGCCCTGCTACCAGCTCAAGAAGCTGCCGCCCACGCCCGTCTCCACGCTTGAGGCCTGCCGCGAGGTGGCCATGGACCGCGGCCTCAACTACGTCTACGTGGGCAACGTCCCGGGTCACGAGGGCGAGAATACCTACTGCGCGCACTGCGGCAAGGTGGTCATCAGGCGCCACGGCTACGAGATCCTCGAGCGGAACGTCACATCCGGTGGCGCGTGCAAGTTCTGTGGCAAACAGATCCCCGGTGTCTGGTCATAGCGAGGGCGAGTCCGCCGCCCGGCCGACGGAGCGCCCCCTCTCCGCCGCGCTCCTGGGCATGGGCTTCACGGCCCTGATGTACCAGGTCGTCATCACCCGCGAGCTGATCGTCTCCTTCGTCGGCAACGAGCTCATCGTGGGCATCATCCTCCTCACGTGGATGCTCATCGTCGCGGCCGGGAGCGCTATCGGCGGCCGGCTGGCGGCGGGGCGCGCATCGATCGGCACTCTGGCCTGGCTCCAAATGCTCCTGGCGCCCCTGCTGGCCGCGGGGCTGGCCCTCGCGCGGCTGGCAGGCCAGCAGGGGGACTTCCCGGGCGAGATCGCCTCGCCGCTCGCCGCGGTGGTGATGACGGCAGCCGCCCTCGCCCCGCCCTGTCTGCTCCTGGGCGCGCAGTTCGCGGTCGGCTGCAGCATCCTCGGGCGCAGGAACGAACAGGGCGCCAGCCGCGTCTACGTGCTGGAGGCGTCGGGAGCCGTCGCCGCGGGGGTGCTCTTCCACTTCCTGGTGGCCGATCACCTCAACGTGGTGGCCGCCGTGCTGGGCCTCGGGGCGCTCAACGCTGCGCTGGCATGCTGGCTGTCCGCGGCGGCAGCCAGGCGCCGTCTCGCCGTGGCCGCGGGCGTGCTCTGCGCGATCTGCCTGGGCCCCGCCCTCTGGCCCCCGGCCTCCCACGCCATCGACGGCAGGCTGCTGTGCCTGCGCTGGCAGCGGGACCTCGTCGCCTGGACCAACACCCGCTACGGCATGTGGAGCGTCAGCCGCCAGGCGGACCAGCTCACCTTCAGCCACGACGGGCTCCCGATATTCACCACCGGCCCCCAGCCTCAGGCGGAGGTCGTGCACCTCGCGCTGGCCGCGCACCCCCGGCCGTCGTCGGTGCTGATGATCGGCGGCGGGCCGCCGGCGATCCGAGAGGCCCTGGGCCACCCGATCGACCGGCTGGATTACGTCGAGCTGGACGCGCGGGGCATGGAGTTCATCCGGCGCTACCTCGGCACCGACCTGGCGGAGCCATTGCACGGCCCCCGGGTGAACCTGCGCTTCACCGACGGCCGGGCTCTGGTCAAGCGGACCGACGTGCGCTACGACGTGATCGTGACGAACCTGCCCGACCCCACGACCGCGGTCGCGAACCGCTACTACACCGCCGAGTTCTTCGCCGAGGCCGCGCGCGCCCTGAGGCCCGGTGGCCTGTTGATGACCGGGCTCTCTTCCCCTCGCACCACGCTCACCGGCGAGCGCCGGCTGACCGTCGGCGGGGTCTGGCGGGCGCTGTCCGCCAGCTTTCCCGAGCTGGCGGTGCTGCCCGTCCAGGAGCATCTCTATCTGCTCGCGTCACGGCGCTCCCTGCCCGATCCGGCGGGGATCGCCGCACGGATGGCCCAGCGCGGAGTCTCACCCACATTCCTGACGCCCTTTGCGATCGAGGCGGAGCTGAACCCGCTGGCCGTGGACATGGCCGCGGAGGCGGTGCGGGAAGCCTCCGGCGCGCCGGTCAACACGGACTTCCGGCCGGTCGCGTACCACCTGCAGATGCGGCTGTGGGTGCGCCAGTTCGCGCCCCGCGCGGGCCTGGACTGGCTCGACCCCGTGGCCCAGGGCATTGCGGGCCGCGGCGCCCTCGCGCTGATCGTCGCCGCGGCCGTGGCAGCCCTGCTGCTCGGGCGCGTCGCGGGATACGGCCGGGGCGTGGTCGCCGGCGAGATCGCGGTCATCGGACTGCTCGAGATGGGCGTGCAGCTCGGAGTCATCTTCGCCTTCCAGACCGTCGCCGGCTACCTCTACCACCAGATCGGCCTACTGATGACCCTCAATATGCTCGGGCTGGCGCTCGGGGCGTGGCTCGCCAGGCGCCTGCCCGACCGGCACAGCGGCCTTCTCTTCGTTGGGGTCTGCGCGCTCTTCACCGCGCTCTGCGTCGCGATTCCGGCGCTCATGCGCGCGGCGGCTGCCGCCCCCTCCCTCGCCACGGCCATCCTCGGCGGCGCGGCACTCCTGGCCAGCCTGTTCACCGGAGCGGCCTTTCCCCTCGGAGTCTCACTCAGCGGCGGCAGCGAGTCCCGCGCGGGTGCGGCGCTCTACGCGGCCGACCTCGTGGGCGGAGCCGCCGGAGCCGCCCTCGTCAGCATCCTGCTCGTCCCGCTTACCGGCCTCGATGCTTCAGCCCGAACACTGGCGGCCATCGGCGCCGCGGCCTTCGTGGCCTCGCTGCCCTTGCTGCGCTCTCTCAACAGGATCTCTGACCGCACATGACCGGTCATGAACCCGACGGTGTGCGGACGGGGCGTCCGCATCACGGAACGCCTAACGACGCGAGGCGCCGGCTCCACAGGAAGGCGGGGGTGCCTACCCCGTCCGTCGCCGAAGGGTCCGGCTCGCGAGCGGGATCAACGACAGGGAGGGGCGTGGCACAGGTCCGCGCCCCACAGCAAACGGCACGCCGCGCCGTCGTCCGGCCTCCCCCAAGACCAGGACAAGCGGGGGGCGTTGGGCGGCACCCACCTCTCTCGCGCCAACGGCCACAGCGCGCGAGCCCGATAGCCGCACTGCTCGCGGTTCACGCTCGTCGCGGAAGGTCCCTTCGGCGGGCCGGCGAACACACCTCGCGGAGTTCAGCACGGTGTCCGCACGTAATCACACAGCCCGCCGCCGGTCGCGCATCCTCGCGTGACGCGGCCGCCGGCGTTCGAGAGGACGACTAAGCCGTGGACCGCTCTGCCGAGTCGGCCGAACTCGCGGGCGCTGCCCACCTGCTGCTGCACCCGGACGCGTGCGTCCTCCCGCAGAGGGTTCGCGAGGCACTGGCGGTGCCGCTCCCCGCAGGCGCCCCGGACGAGGCCGGAAGACGCGCCGCCGATGCCTGCAGCGCGTGCTTCGCGACCGATCGCATGCCCGCAGCGCACCTCCACGTCGATCTGTCGCCGCCCACCGAGGCCGAGGCGACGCTCGCCTGTGCCCGCGCGGCCGTCCCCGGGGGCGGCGGGATCCTGGATCTCGCCCTGCGCCGCGACGATCTCTGGGGGCGCGCCGGTGAATGGACGATCGTCCGGCCGCCGCTCGATACGTTCATCAGCCCGGAGAGCGCCGCACTCGATCACGATCGCGTCGCGGAGCTGCTCGCGGAGCATCGGCCGGCACTGCTGATCGCGGGCGGCGACCGCTGCCCGCGGCTGCCCGACTGGGAGCGCCTGGGCGAGACCTGCGGCGACACGGGCTGCCTGTTGCTGGCCGAGCTCGGCGGCGCGGCCGGCCTGGTAGCCGCCGGCGCCTGCCCTAGTCCCATCGGCCACGCCGACATCGTCACCATAGCGACGGGCACGACGCTGTGCGGACCGCCGGGCGCGGCCGTGCTCTCGACGCGTCACGACCTGGCCCGCCGCATCTCCCGCGCGCTCTCGGACCGCGGCCACGCCCCCTCAGGCCCTCATCCTGCCGCGCTCGCCGGGGCCTTCGGGCGCGCGAGCGACGACGAGTTCATCGACTTGCAGCGGCGCATCGTGGCAAACGCACGACGCGTGACCGACGCTCTTTGTGAGGCCGGCGTCCCGGTTATCGCGGGCGGCACGGGCGGTCACCTGTGCGTCGTCGAGGCGCCCCAGGCACTCTCGCGCTGCCTCGGCGCCCTGCGACTCAACGCTGACACGCACACGCTCGCACCGTCAACCGGCGGCGCCCCGCTCATTGCCCTGGGGCTCACGTGGCTCACGCAGCAGGGCGCGACCGAGGACCAGGCGGCCGTGCTGGGCGAGGTCCTCGGGCAGGCGGCTCAGGCGGTCGGCGCGGGCATGGATGTGGCAACGCTGGCCGCGCTCGAGGAGCGCGTGACCGAGCTGGCGGCCGAGCTCGGCGTGGCGCCCTCTCCCTCGGCACCCTCGGCTGATAGCCAGGCGCTGCTCGCGGAGGCCGACGCGCATCTGCGCGACCACCCGCTCTTCGGGGCGGACGAGGCGACGGTCCTGATACTTGACGGCGACCGAGCCGGCGCCTTCCTGGACCAGGTCGCGACAGGCCGGGTGGCCGGGTTGGCGCGAGGCGAATGCGCGCACACCTTCCTGCTCCAGCCCGATCTCGCACCCATCGACGACGTGCTGATCGCGCCCTCCGCAGCGCTTCCCGCCGCGTGGCTCATCTGTGCTCACGCCACGCGCCAGGGGGTCGTCGCGGCCTGGCTGCGCGGCCTCGCGGAGGGCTGCCTTCCGTGCGAGGCGGCCGAGGGCCGTCGCAGGCTCGACGGGCCGGTTCGCATCCGCGAGGTCGGGACGCTCGAGGCGCGGGAAGCCGCGGGACGGGAGGAGGCCGGGCTCCCCGACTGGAGCCGGGACGGTGCCGCCTCCGACGGCCTGTCGCTCTTCCATCGCGGCCACCGGGCCGCCTTCGGGCTGCGGAAGCCGTTCTTCGTGGGGCAGGAGGCGTTGGAGGCAGAGGTGGACCTGCCGCGCGCAGCGCGCGGCTTCGAGCCGCCCTCGCGTGAGAACGAGGGCCTCCGCGAGACGCCGCTGATCGGGGAGCACGAGCGGCTGGGCGGCAGGCTCATCGACTTCGAGGGCTGGCGCATGCCCGTGTGGTACACGAGCATCGCAGAGGAGCACGCGGCCGTGCGGGAGGGCGCGGGGCTCTTCGACATCGGCCATATGGGGCTGATCGAGGTCAGCGGCGCGCGGGCCGTGGACTTCCTCGAGGCCGCCGCCACCAATCGCGCTGCAGAGCTTGAGCCGGGCTGCTGCCACTACACCTTCCTGCTCGCACCGGACGGTCTGCCACTCGATGACATCATCGTCTGTCGCGCAGGCGAGGAACGCTTCATCATGGTGGTGAACGCCTCGAACGCGAGGCGTGTCTGGTCGTGGCTCACCGCCGTCGTGTCCGGGGAGGTCGCCATCGACCGCGACCGCCCGCACATCCAGGTGGATCTGCCCGTGTCCCTGCGCGATCTGACCGACGAGTCGGCAGGAGACGACCGCCTTACGGGGATGGCCCTGCAGGGGCCGTCCGCCGCGCCGGTGATGGACGCGCTGCTGGACTCCGCGCCCGCGGCGAGCGCGGCTCGGTCGCTGAGCCGGTTCCGGTTGTGCCGCGCGGAGCTCGGGGGCATCCCCGCCGTCATCTCGCGAACCGGCTACACCGGCGAGGAGATCGGCTATGAGCTGTTCGTGCACCCCGACCACGCGGCGAACCTGTGGCGGCGCATCCTCGAGCTTGGCCGGGACCTCGGCGTCAGGCCCGCCGGCCTGGGCGCGCGGGACTCCACCCGCGTGGAGGTCGGCCTGCCGCTCTTCGGCCACGAGCTGGCCGGGCCGCACGGGATCACGCCGGTCGGCGCGGGCTACGGCCGCTTCGTGCGCCTCGACAAGCCGTTCTTCATCGGCCGCAGCGCGCTGCTGGAGCGAGAGCGCGAGCGGACCGCCCGCATCGTCCGCTTCCGCCTCGATGACGAGGGGGCACGCGCGATACGCGCCGGAGATCCGGTGGCGTCCCATCGCGGCGAGCTGATCGGCTGGGTGACGAGCTGCGCCCTCGCGGGTGACAGGCAGATCGGCATGGCCTGGCTTGAGGAGCGGGCGGCCCGCGTCGGGTCGCGCCTGCTGCTCTTCCCGTCGCGCCAGGCGCAGCGATCCAGGGCGCTTGCGGATCTCGAGGCGCTCTCCGTCGGGGACAGGCTGCCCGTGCAGGAGAGCGCGACGGTCGTGCCGCGCTTCCCGCGATAGCCGCGGGGAGGCGGATGCAGGAAATGCCGGCCGCCGGGACGCAGTATACGCATGGCGCACTCATAGGACCCTGGCAGGCGCAGGAGGCCGCATCGATGGAATTCCCGGACGACAGGAAGTACACCGAGACGCACGAGTGGGCGAAGCAGCACGGCAACCTCGTGCGGGTGGGGATCACCCGGTTCGCGGTTGAGCAGCTCGGGGACGTGATCTTCCTCGACCTGCCCGATCCGTCAACGCACGTGACCCAGGGCGCCGCCTTCGGCGAGATAGAGAGCGTGAAGGCGGTCAGCGACCTCATCTCGCCCCTCAGCGGCGACATCATCGAGGTCAACGAGAAGCTGTTGGACGACTACGACGCGATCGCTGATGACCCCTACGAGGCGGCGTGGATGATCGCGGTGGCGCCCGCCGACCCCGGCGAGATGGACAAGCTGCTCAGCGCGGCCGCGTACGCTGAGCTGTGTCAGGAGGAGGCGTGACGGTGGGCTACCTGCCACACTCACAGCGCGACCGGCATGAGATGCTCGCAGCGCTGGGGATCGACTCCGCGGAGGAGCTGTTCGCGGAGATCCCGGAGCAGGTGCGGGCGCAAGCCTCGCCTGCAATCCCGGGGCCCCTGACCGAGATTGAGGTCGCGGCCGAGCTAAGCCGGCTCGCCGACGGCAACAGCAGTTGTGAGGACCTCGTCTGCCTCGCGGGTGGCGGGGTCTACGACCGCTTCATCCCCGCCATCGTTGACAGCGTGACCGGCCGCCCGGAGTTCGTCACCCCCTACACCCCCTATCAGGCCGAGGCCTCGCAGGGCACGCTGGCGGCGATCTTCGAGTACCAGACGATGATCTGCGAGCTCACCGGGATGGACATCGCCAACGCCTCGCTGTACGACGGGGCCACCGCTCTCGGCGAGGCGGTGCTGATGGCGGTCTCCGTGACGGGTCGCGAGCGGGCGCTGCTGTCGCAGGCGCTCTCCCCGGCCGCGCGGCGCGTCACGCGCACCTACTGCGAGGCGGGCGGCGTCGAGATCCTGGAGGTCCCGTGGCTCGATGACATCGGCGGGACCGACCTCGACGCGCTCGCCGGGATGCTGGACGACAGCATCGCCTGCGTGGCGCTGCAGCAGCCCAACTACTTCGGCGTGGTGGAGGAGATGCGCCGGGCCGCCGATCTCGCCCACGAGGTCGGCGCGCTCTTCGTCGCCTCCGTGGAGCCGATCTCCCTGGGTCTGCTGGCGCCGCCGGGCGAGTACGGAGCGGACATCGCGGTGGGCGAAGGCCAGCCGCTCGGGCTCCCACCGGGCTTCGGCGGGCCACTGCTGGGGATCTTCGCCTGCTCCGAGCGCTTCATGCGGCGGATGCCCGGCCGCGTGGTCGGGAGGACCGTCGATGCGGACGGGAAGCCGGCCTACTGCCTGACGCTGCAGACGCGGGAGCAGCACATCCGGCGTGGCCGCGCCACCAGCAACATCTGCACCAACCAGGGCCTGTGCGCGCTGGCGGCCACCGTCTACCTGGCGGCGCTGGGGCCAGAGGGGCTGCGCGAGGTCGCGCTGGCGGGCGCGCGGAACGCCCACTTCCTCTCAGACCTCCTGGAGCGCTCCGCGGGGCCGATCTCGCCACGCTTCGGCGGCCCGTTCCTGGGGGAGTTCGTGCTCGAAGTCAATGGGCCGGCGGAGGAGTTCGCGCGGCGGCTGTGCGAGGCCGGCTACGTCGTCGGGCCCGCGCTGGGCCGCGACTACCCGGAGCTCCGGGATTGCCTCCTCGTCGCCACCACCGAGCGCAGGACTCGAGCGCAGCTCGAGGGCTTCGTTGCCGCCGCATCGTAGGCGGAGCACACGACAACGCGCAGCAGGGGCGAGCCGATGCCGAACCGAACGCTGTTCGACCTATCCGACCGGGGGAAGCGCTGCACGCGCATGCCCGAGCCCGACGTCCCGGCCCTGGCGCCGGAGGAGATGCTGCCCGAGAGCCAGATCCGTCACACCCCGCCGGGACTGCCTGAGGTCAGCGAGCCGGAGATTGCGCGGCACTTCGCGCGGCTCGCGGCCGAGAACTTCAACGTCGATGCCGGCTTCTATCCGCTCGGCTCCTGCACGATGAAGTACAACCCGAAGGCCGGTGAGCGGCTGGCCGCGCACGCGGGCTGGTCCGGGCTGCATCCGCACGCGCCCCAGCCCTGCGTGCAGGGCGCGCTGCGGCTCATCCGGGCCCTGGAGGAGTCGCTGGCGGCGATTCTGGGCATGGCGGCGGTCTCGCTGCAGCCGCCCGCGGGCGCGGCCGGCGAGTTTACCTGCCTGCGCGTCTTCCGCGCCTGGCATGATGACCGCGGGGACGATGCCCGCCGCCGCGTCATCGTGCCCGACACCGCCCATGGCACCAACCCCGCCTCGGTCGCGAGATGCGGCTGCGACGTCACCGCCATCGAGTCCGGCGACGACGGCCGCGTGGACGTGAGCGAGCTTGAGGCGGCCCTCGATGAGACCGTCGCAGCCGTGATGCTGACCAACCCCAACACCCTGGGCCTGTTCGAGACGCAGGTGCTCCGCATCGCCGACATGGTCCACGACGCCGGGGCGCTGCTCTACTGCGACGGGGCGAACCTCAACGCCATCATGGGGCACGCGCGGCCCGGCGACATGGGCTTCGACGCCGTCCACGTGAACCTGCACAAGACCTTCAGCACCCCCCACGGCGGCGGAGGGCCAGGCTCCGGGCCGGTCGGCGTAAGCGCCGACCTCGAGCCCTTCCTGCCCGTCCCGCGCCTTACAGAGAGCGATGGGATGCTGCGCTGGGACTGGGATCGCCCGAAGAGCATCGGCTCAGTGCACGGCTTCTTCGGCAACTTCCTGGTCGCGGTGCGCGCATACGCCTACCTCCTCACGTTGGGCGCCGAGGGGCTGCGCGAGGCCAGCGAGCAGGCGGTGCTCAGCGCCAACTACGTGCGACAGGCGCTGACCGGGGCGTACGATCTCCCCTACCCCGGGCGCTGCATGCACGAGTGCGTGCTCTCGGCGCAGACCATCGCGCGCGAGACCGGCGTCCACGCCGTGGACATCGCCAAGCGGCTACTCGACTTCGGCCTGCACCCGCCCACCATGTACTTCCCGCTCATCGTCGAGGAGGCGCTGATGATCGAGCCCACCGAGACGGAGAGCCTGGTCACCCTCGACCGCTTCATCGAGGCCGCGCTGCAGATCGAGCGGGAGGCGCGGGAGAGTCCGGAGCTCCTCCACGAGGCGCCCCATGTCACGCCCGTCCGCCGCGTCGATGAGGTCACCGCCGCGCGCTGGCCGGTCCTGCGCTGGCGGGCGGACGACGAGGCGTGACCGGCTTCGAGCGCTCCTACCGGCCTCCGACGCAGAGCAGGTGCTCCACGCCGCGCACGTACATCCGCCCGTGCGCGAAGGCCGGGGAGGAGTAGACGCGCTCGCCCAGGTGGCCGGCGGACAGCAGCCGGAACTCGCGGTCGGCGGCGATGACCAGGCACTCCCCCGCCTCGCCCAGCAGGTAGACACGGTCGCCGAAGGGCGTGGCGCATAGGGTGGGCGATGACCGGAAGCGCATCCCCAGTCGCTCGCGCCGGTGCAGCGCGCCGTCGTCCGCGTCGTGGCACTCCAGCACGCCGCCGGTGGAGAGCGTCCACACCAGCTCGCCGTCGCTCAGGGGGCTGGTGATGTCGGGAAGCCGCCCACGCCTGGACCAGCTCACGTGCGTCCCCGTGACGTTCCCCTCGCCGCCGGGGCGGATGGCGGTCAGCTCCGCGTAGATGTTCGCCACGTAGATATGCCCGTTCGCGTAGATCGGCGATGGCGCCGAGTCGCCCTCCACGCAGCGCACCCGCCAGTACTCCTCGCCGGTCGCCGGGTCGTAGGCGATGACCCACGGCCTGGCGCTGGTGACCAGCTCCTCGCGCTCCCCGGTGTCGATGACGATGGGCGTTGTCCACGAGCCCTGCACGGGGCGTGGGATGTCCCAGACGGTCTCCCCGGTCAGCCTATCCAGCGCCACCATGTGCGACTTGCCGATGTCCGGCTTGCCCAGATCGATCTGCACGTAGAGCATCTCGCCGTGCAGCACAAGCGAGGAGGCGTGGCCGTAGATGTCCTCGGACATGTCGAACCAGCGACGCCAGACGGGCCTCCCCCCGAAGTCGAGCGCCACCACGTGCCCCGTCGGGAACACCTCGTAGACGCGCTCGCCGTCGGTGGTGCCCGTCGCAGCGGCGTAGCCCGTCATCGCGTGCGTGGTGGGCGTCCCGGTCCAGTCTTCCGCGACGGGCGTGGTCCACAGCAGCTCACCCGTCTGGGCGTCGAGGCAGTAGACCTCACGCCGGGACGCGTCTGCGCCGGTGACGAAGATGCGGTCCCGCCAGACCACCGGGGAGTTGGCGCCGGGCAGCGGCAGGGACGTCCGCCAGAGGATGCCCTCGCCCGTCTGCGCGTCCGGGGGCGGCGGCGGCTCATCGAGCGCCGCAATGCCCGATCCGAGCGGCCCGCGGAAGCGCGTCCAGCGGTCCGTGGGCGCCTCGGTGACCTCGGCGGGCAGCGGCCGTGCGTCCGGTGCGGCGGCCTGCGCCGCGCGGTCGGTCTCCGGCCGGCAGGAGGCGATCAGCGCCGTCAGGACGACGGCCGCGACGCCGATCGCGGCAGGCCGCGGGTTCGGCACGACGAGGAGCGCTCGGGCGAAGCGAATAGCCGATCCACCCCCATCAGAGCCGAGGTCAAGGGCCGCACTGCTACGGGAACACGCGATGGCCGGTCCGGCCCAGCATTGCGTCGATGATCAGCCAGATGCCGGCGGTCGTGTACTCCCCCAGCACCAGCCCCAGGAAGGGCACCTGCAGCGTGCGGTAGAGGTTCACGGAGCCGTAGCGCGTGACCAGCGCCTTGGCGATCCAGCCGATCAGGAACGGGAACCACATGCGCGAGGCCTCGAAGCCCGTGCCGACCACGTAGGCGATCGGATGCAGCGGGAAC
The DNA here is from genome assembly GCA_029820945.1 of Candidatus Zipacnadia bacterium. Classification (GTDB taxonomy): domain Bacteria; phylum Armatimonadota; class Zipacnadia; order Zipacnadales; family UBA5352; genus JALGUJ01. The sequence continues at coordinate 16,555 of JALGUJ010000071.1, forward strand.
CACAGGAAGAGCTGCCGCATGCGGATGAGCACCGCGCAGATGACCGCCCCGACGGCAAAGCCCGTGATCCGGTCGGGCTCCACGCCCGTCTGGTTGATGATCATGCTCTTGAGCCGCTCGGCGTTGCCACGCGGCCCGCTGATGAAGAACCACCCGTGCATCGCCAGCGCGCCCTTGGCGTAGGCGATCTCAAGCGACGCCCAGTAGGACACAAGCACCGCCACGACCAGCGCCACGCCGAGCGCCCGGTACATGTGCCTGCGGTTGATTCTCGCCTCGTCCGCGATCTTGAGCCCGTGCAGGATCTGAGGCATCAGGAAGCTCTTGAGGTCGTACATGTAGACGTACTCGGTGAAGTTGAGGATCGTCAGGCTCGCGGGCGCGAAGGTCGCCGAGCCCGCCAGGCCGGTCAGCAGCACGCTGGGGCGCATCTGCACCGCCTTGGCGAACAGGATGCCCGACTCCACGACCAGCCGGGCCATCCCCCAGCAAATCACCAGGAAGATGATGTAGGTCAGCGCGGCTACAATGACGGACATACCGGCCATGTTGAGCCACGTGACCACGATCGCGCCGCCCACGATCAGCCCCCAGAAGGCCATCGGGACCGACATCGCCTCCCCCTGGCCATCGCCGGGCGGCGGCCGCCGCTGCATGAAGTCCCGCCACATCTCGCTCAAGTGCCCTCGCGCCACCCACAGCCCGTAGATGACGTACATCAGGAAGGCGCCCTGATACTGGTTCTCCTCGACCTTGGCCAGCGTCGGGTGGCGGCCGAAGGCGTCGAAGGCGACGTGCTGGAGCCGCCCGAACCACCAGAACAGCCACAGTGACAGCGAAATCTCCGTGGTGAGGAAGTAGGCGAAGCCGATGACCGAGAAGTGCACGTAGATCGGCGAGCGCAGCAGCGACCAGGGGCGGCCGGTCACGCCGGCTAGGAAGGGGATGCCTCGGAGCTGGAACTCAGGCACGCCCGGGAAGTAGGCGTGCAGCGCGTTGATGTTGTGGATGATGAAGGGCAGCGCGAAGCCGATCCAGAGTAGCCTGTTGCGAAAGAACGGAACGGCCGAGATGTCGTGCCGCTGGGGCATGATCATCTCCAGCGGGAGCTGCACCAGCGGGAAGATCAGGTTCTCGCGCTCCACCCACTGCCTGCGCACGAGTGCGCCCAGGCAGAACATGGCGAGGTAGAGGCCGAAGGTCAGAGTGCTCCAGGCGATGAGTGGGGGCGCCCACTGCTCCCACGGGATCGGCGCCCCTGGCGGCGCGCCCTCGTAGAACCACCGCACGGCCGTGCTGTCGGGCGCCGGCGCGATCCATGAGGGCAGGTACTGGAAGAAGGTCTCCTCCCACTTGTTCTCGACCGAGGCCATGTAGGCGGGCCCGGTCATGACCGGGAACAGGTACAGCGCGAGCCCGAAGGTGGGAATGCCCGCCGCCACGAGCATCATCGATGTCACGATCAGGTTGTCCGAGGAGGTGAATGCCCACCGCGACGTGATGCGCGCGCTAAGCCAGCTCACGGGCAGGACCACGGCGAGCAGCAGGAAGATAGGCCCAACGGGGAAGTGGCAGCCGCCCAGCTCCGAGGCGTACATGAAGCCGGTGGTGTAGGGGATCGCCACGCACAGGGCGGCGACCATGAGCAGCCCCAGGATGAGCGCGCGAGCGGTCAGGTGGGCGGCGCCCTCCAGGGCGGCCTCGTCGCTGGTCTGTGCCGCCTCGTCGGCTGCGGCCACCGGCACACGGCTCCCTTCGCGATGGACGGCTCGGCGGGCGTGGAGTGAGGCCAGTTCTCCGCCCGCGCCGCGATGACCTGCCCCGCCCGGCCGCGAGCCATCGTCGGAGGAGCCGTCACACGGGTGGCGAATGGCCCGGCCCTGCCGGCAGGGTGCCGGCAGGGGGCGTCGGGCATCTTCCGCGCGTGCTCGGTGGCCCTCACCTTGCTTCTCGCGGCGGTGGCTCGTCGCCACCGTCGCGGACGGCGACGTGTACGCGTCCGCGCAGTGGGGCCTGATAGCCGACTCGCTGAGGGCGATCCGCAGCAGGTAGGAGACGAAGACATGGACCCGACAGCAGTACGCGAGGCGCTCACGGGACCGGTGGCGTCACAGCGGATTCCCTTCCTGCGCGGCGGGGACATAGACTGGGACGGCCTGACCGCCAGCATCGACTTCAACATCGAGGCCGGCACCCGCACCATCCTGCTGACCTACGGGGACAGCCTCTTCAGCCTGCTGACCGATGACGAGGTCGCGCGCGTGACGCGCTTCGTCTGTGATCGCGCGGCGGCGCGAGCCATGGTCACCGCCGCCTGCCATGAGTACGCGACCCCCGCCGCCGTCGAGTTCGCGGAGTACTGCCGCGAGGTGGGTGCCGACGTGCTCATGCTCATGCCACCCGGCTGGGCGGCCTCCGTCACGCCGGAGACGCTGCGCGAGCACTTCGCCGCGGTGGGCCGACAGATGCCTCTGATGATCGTCACGAACATCTTCGCGCCACGCGGGACGCAGTTCGGTCTGCGCTGCATCGAGGAGCTGCTCTCCTGCGACGGCGTCGTCGCGGTCAAGGACGATATGCTGGGCGAGTTCGGGCGGAAGATGACCCTGATGGTCAGGGACCGCTGGGCGGTCTTCGCCGGGGGCCAGAAGCAGAATCATCTCGCCCTGCACCCGTACGGCTGCGGCGGCTACCTCTCGACCTTCATCACCTTCGCGCCGGAGATCGCGCACCGCTACTGGTCGGCCGTCCAGGGCGGCGACATCGCGGCCGCGGTGCGGATCATCCGCGACCAGGACCTGCCGTACTTCAAGCACGCCATGGCCTCACAGGGCGGCTTTGACGCGGTCATCCACGGGGCCATGGAGCTGGCCGGCATCTGCGGACGCTGGCGCCGCCCGCCCTACTACTCGCTGTCCGACGGGGAGATGGAGCGCCTGGCCGAGCTGCTGCGCGGCATCTCGGCCCTCTGAGCGCGGGCCCTCGGATGAAGGACGTCGCGGGGCTGCGGAGAAGCCTGAACCTCCGCACGATCGCTGCCTGAGCGGAGGCCCCCATGCCCGAGGCCCGGGATGATCGGCGCTGCGCCGAGGACTGGACGGTCCGTCACCCCATCGACTGGGAGCGCTTCCCGGCAGTCGTGTTCGAGAGCGACGACTGGGGCGCCTGCGAGGTCGCGAAGAGCCCGGAGGACGCGGCGGTCATCGAGCGGGCGTGGAACGCGCACTTCGACAGGTCGCGCACCGTCACCACCACGCTGGAGACGCCGCAGGACCTCGACCGTCTCTACAGCGTGCTGGCCTCGTTCTCGGGACACGACGGCCAGCCGGCCGTGTTCACCGCCTTCGCCTGCGTGGGGAACCCCGACTTCGACGCCATCCGCGCCTCCGGTTTCGACGAGTACCGCGACATCGCCATCGACGAGGGCGTGCCCGCGGGCTGGGAGCGCGGCGACATCGCCGGCGCGTGGCGAGCGGGCATCGCGCGCGGCGTCTTCGCCCCCCAGTACCACGCGAACCTGCACCACGTCTCGCCCACGCTCTGGCTCCGGCGCCTGCGCGCACCGGGCCCGGCGGGAGACCTCGCCCGGCTGTCCTTCGACCTGGCAGTCTACGCCCAGGGCGAGCACCTGCCCGAGTTCGAGTGCATGAACGTGCGCGAGCAGCACGAGTGGAACCGCGTCGGCATCGAGCGTTTCACTCGAGCAGTGGGCTATAGCCCGGCCGCGGCCATCACCAGCGACGCCTACCCCGAGACCGAGACCATCTGGGCGCTGCTGGGCATTCGCATCGTGTGCCTGAAGAGCTGCCGCGTCAACTCGGGCCAGGTCGTCGTCTACGCCAGCAAGCCCTGGAACAACCAGGACCCGTCGGTGCCCATCGGCGCGCACAATTCGCGCAGGGACGTCATCTACCTCACCCGCAACGTCTTCTTCGAGTGCGCCGGCCGCCCGGAGCAGTCGGCGGCACCCGTCTTCGACGTGATCCGCACCCGCTGGTCGGAGGGCGAGCCGGCCATGATCAGCACCCACCGCGCCAACTACGTCTCGCTCGACTCGCAACGCGCCGAGGCCGGCCTCCAGCAGCTCGACAGCCTGCTCTCGATGCTCTCAGAGCGGACCGACGCCCGGTTCCTGACCAGCGCCGAGGTGGGCGACCTCTACCGCCGCGGCTGGTCCGTGCGCACCATCGGGCAGACGCGCATCCTGCGGCGGTGGAGCGAAGAGGCCGACGAGATCAGGCTGCCCGCGGGGGAATCGATGGTGATCGCCCTCCCGGACGGGCGGGAGTTCGCGGGGACCTCCGACGGCGACGAGACCGTCTTCGAGCTGCCGCCGGGCGACTACGCTCTCGCGTAGCAGCCGGGCGGGAGAGGAATGATCGGCGGTGGACCTGCATCAGCGCTGCGGACCGCGCCGCGTGCTGCGCCCGAGGTCGGAGGCGCGGCACCGCGGCCTGGACGACGGAACGCCTCAGAGAGCCCGCAGCCGCGACCGGATCGAGGCGGCGGCATGCTCGTAACGGTCATCGCCATCGGCTCGCGGGGCGACGTGCAGCCCTATATCGCGCTCGCCGCGGGCCTGCGGGCGGCGGGCTACGAGGTGCGGGTGGCGACGCACGACCAGTTCGCCGACCTGCTGGAGGACCGCGGGATCGAGCGCGCCGCCGTCGAGACCAATCCGCGCGACCTGCTCGAGGACGGGCGGGCGCAGGCGATGCTCGGGGCCGGGACGAACGCGCTGCGCTTTGTGCGCAACTTCGCCCGACTGCTGGAGCCGGTGACGCGCGCCTTGGCGCGCGACTGCTGCCGGGCGTGCGAGGGCGCGGACGCCGTGGTGCTCTCCGACGTGGGCATCATCGCGGGCTTCCATCAGATCGCCGAGCACTTCGATGTGCCCTACTGCACGGCCCTGCTGCAGCCGGTGGCGCCGACGGGCGACTTCGCGAGTCCCTTCCTCCCCGAACTGCCGCACTGGATCCCATTCGGGCGCCGCCTCTACAACCGATGGTCGCACCGCGCCTTCCTCGCGCTCTTCCGGCACTTCTTCCGTGGCGTGATGCCGATCCTGCGCGAGGAGCTGGGACTCTCGCCGCTGTCCCCGCGGGAGATGCGCCGCGTCGCGGCGGCCGAGGACGCGCCTGTCCTCCACGGCTTCAGTCCGTCCGTGCTCCCGAGGCCGGACGACTGGCCCCCGCAGTACCGCGTCGTCGGCTACTGGTTCCTCGACGCGGCGACCCACTGGAGCCCTTCCCCCCAACTCCTGGAGTTCCTCGACGCCGGCCCGCCGCCCGTCTACATCGGCTTCGGCAGCATGACCAGCGAGGACCCGCGGGCGGCGACCGATCTCGTCGTTGAGGCGCTGCAGCGCGCGGGCGCGCGCGGGATCGTGCTCACGGGCTCGGGCGCGCTGCTCCCCCACGGCCTGCCGCCCGACGTGCTCCCGATCGAGTCCGCCCCGCACGATTGGCTGCTGCCGCGCATGAGCGCGGCGGTTCACCACGGAGGCGCGGGGACCACGGCCGCCGCCCTGCGGTCCGGGGCACCGTCCATCGTGGTGCCCTTCTTCGCCGACCAGCCCTTCTGGGCACGCACCGTCCACGGCCTTGGGGTCGGGCCGCGGCCCATCCCGCGCGGCCGACTCACCGCCGACCGCCTCGCGGCGGCGATCGGCGAGGCGCTCTCCCACGGCGCCATGCGCCGGCGCGCGGCGGAGCTGGGACGGCGCATCCGCGCCGAGGACGGGGTCGCGCGGGCGGTGGAGATCATGGGCGCGCACTTCGAAGCCCCTCGGTAGCGTCCCGGCGTCCCGGGGGCCGTCACTACAGGAACCAGACGATGTAACGCCTGACCCACTCACCCGCGAGCAGCCCGATGAGACTCCAGACACCCACTGAGAAGAAGTGGCCCAGCGTGAAGGCCAGGAACCCCCTCGCCAGGCGCCGATAGAGCCCGGCACCACCCACGTGGAGCGCGAGCTTCTTGATGCTCCACAGCAGGAGCGCCGGGAACCACATGAAGGCGCTGCCGTGGCAGTAGGCAAGGGCGTAACCGCCCGCGTGGAAGGGGAAGCGGGGCCAGATGCGCCGGCCCACGACCATGCCCAGCGCCAGCAGCGCCCCCAGAACCGTGTACCCGATGCGCAGCGGGTCGGGCCCGTGCGGCTGGTCCAGCCACTCCGAGACCGCCAGGAACTGCCGCAGCACCTCCTGCGTCATCTGGCCTCCGCCGATCCCGTCCGGGCTGGACATCACCAGGCCGCCGTACTCGTAGTAGGCGGAGAGGTTCACCAGGAACGCGACGAGCACGCCGGTGACGACGGCCGCGATCACGACGTGCGCGATGGTGCGCCGGCGCTCGCCCAGGCGGTCGGCCGCCACGGTGGCCTCCTGGCCGGTGCTCGTGATGGCCTGATTGACGCTCCGCTGCAGCCAGGAGAACATGGTCAGCAGCGTGAAGGACCGCAGGCGCCCTGGGCCGACGAAGGGCCGCGAACCGAGGAAGTCCACCATCGATTTCCGCTGCTGATACAGCGGGTAGCCCCAGACGATGGGGAAGCCCATCTCCGCCCGGTTCCGGCAGTAGACCAGCAGCACCAGGATCATGATGCCGAAGTACATCAGCGAGACCCACCAGACGACCCCGAAGGCGATGGGCACGCCGATGGTCACGGCGATCCCGCCCAGCGCGCCCAGCAGCGCCGGACGAGAGGCCAGCGGCTCCTCGCGGTCCTCCCCGTCGCCGCCGCGCAGGGCCCGTCGCGCCACCTCCAGCAACCGCCCGCGCCCCTGGTAGAGGAAGTAGACGCCCAGCACCACGAAGGCCCCCATCGCCTGCTCCTTCATGAACGGGAAGCCGCCCGGCTCGTAGCCTACCATCTTCGCCAGCGGCCGCACGAACCAGCCCAAGAGCGTGAAGAACCAGATCGAGAGCAGCACGTCGGACGGGACGAGGTAGCCCACGCCGAGTATCTCGGGCTTGTAGTAGATCGCCAGCCCGCGCATGGTGTTCCAGGGCGATTCGGTGAAGAGCTGGCCCAGCCGGTAGGAGATGCCCAGCGCCGGGATACCCGGGTTGAAGACGTGCATGGCGTTGAAGACGTTGTAGAGCACGGCCAGGGAGAAGCCGACCCAAACAACCGGGTCACGGAAGAAGCCGATGTGCGCGAACCGGCTCCGCTCCGGGTCGATCATCTCGACCGGGAAGTTCGAGACGGGGAAGTTGAGGTGCTCGTCGTCCTCCCAGGAGCGGCGGAACAGCGTCACCAGGCAGAAGGCGCCGATCAGGTAGGCGCTGATATAGCCGGTCATGAGCAGCAGAGGGACCAGCCAATGCCTCCAGGGCACGATCATCGGCCCGGTGAGGAAGCGCACCACGGCGGCCAGCGCCGGGCCGACGACCGGCACGCGCTCGGCGCCGAGAGTGGGCGGCGCAACGTCCTCCCCCTCCCAGAACACGCGCGCGACCTCCGGGTCGTTCGGCGCCCATTGCACCGGGATGGTCCTAGCCATCTCGGCGAGATGGTCCGCGGGCCGGCCGAAGTACTGAGGGACCATCAGGCAGGGCATGACCTGGCGGAACAGGCCCACGCCGGGCATGGCGGCCGTAATGGCGACGAAGGTGAAGATCACCAGCGCCTCACCCTGCGTGGGCTTGAGGCGCCGGCAGAGCCCGGCGAGGCGCGGGCTGGCCGGCTCCAGGCGCCCGGCGAGCCACGATAGCAGCGCGCCGATGCCGGGAACGAGGAAGAGGCACAGGATCGAGGCGATCGGCGGGGTGCTCTCCGAGATCTGGCTGGTCAGCGTGATCAGCTCGGCCTGCTTCGTCCACGCCGCCACCACCAGCGTGAGCAGCACGGCCGTGAGCAGGGCGCGGCCGGTCGCGGCGCGCCGCTCGCCGGCGTCGCGCCGCAGCGGCGACTCGGAGCCTGCAGCCCGTTCGGCTTCGGATTGCGGCACGGCGTCTGCCACGTCTCTACACCTCGGCCCGGCCAGGCGGTGCTGACCCCTCAACCAGCG
>JALGUJ010000185.1 GCA_029820945.1 Candidatus Zipacnadia bacterium
CCGGGGCGAGTACGAGCTGGCCCTGCGGCTGCTCTACCGGGCGGTGCTGCTGCGCCTCGACCGCAGCGGCCTGCTCAGCTACGATCCCGCGCGCACGAACTGGGAGAACCTGCGCGAGCTCCAGTCGCCCGGCCCGGACGTGGAGGGAGCGATGGAGACACTCACACGGGCGGTGGACGGCTGCGTCTACGGAGGCGTGCCCGCCTCGAGGCAGGTCTGGGCCCGGGCGCGCGAGCGCGCCGAGACGCTGTGGCGGGCGGAGGAGGCGCCATGAGCCAGCGCGCCCGGCTTATCCTGCTCGTCGTCGGTGTCATCGCTCTCTTCACTGTAGTCGGCCTTATCGCCAGGGCCGGCGGGGCCTTCGACTTCACCCGCGACCATGCCAACACGCGCACCAACCCGTGGGGGACGAAGGCGTGGCGGGAGCTGCTCGAACGCACGGGAGTGGCCACCGCGACCTGGGACAAGCCGCTCACCGAGCTGTCGGGAGAGGTCACCTTCCTCGTCGTGCTCGATCCCGTGAAGCCCATCCAGGTCGAGGAGCGCCAGGCGCTCGTCGAGTGGGTGGAGGGCGGCGGCAGGCTGGTCATCGCGCCCTTCGCCTATCGCGCGACCGCGCTGACGGGTGGCTGGGCCGCGCATAGCATGGACGAGACGCTGGCCTGCTTCGGTCTCCGGGCCTTCGGCGGCAATGACGCGGAGGTGGCGGTGCAGAGGAGGGCCGACACGCCCCTCACGGCCGACGTCTCCACCGTGTTCGTTCCCACCGACCAACGGCTTCGCGCCCTGTCTTCGGGCGACGAGGACGAGGTGCCGGGAGGTCACCGCGTGCTGCTGGGCGATGACCAGGGCGCCGCCGCGATGGAGCTTCGCCTTGGGGAGGGCCGGGTGGTGGCGCTGTGCGAGGCCGAGATCCTGGCCAACGCGACACTGCGGGAGGCCGACAACGTCGTGCTGGCCGCGAACCTGGCCTTCGCCGGCGGCGCGCCCGCGATGGCCTACTTCGACGAGTACCACCACGCCATCTCACTCGACGAGGGCGTCTTCGCGGGGCCGCAGGTGGATGCGTCGCCCTTCCGGTACACGATCTTCGCCCTGCTGGCGGTGGCGGCGGTCTACGCCGTCGGCCGTGCCCGGCGCTTCGGCGCGCCGCTCCCGCCGCAGGAGGACTCACGGCGGGCGGGCGTGGAGTTCGTGCAGGCGTTCGCGCAGGTCTACGCCCGGGCGGACGCGGCTGCGGCCGCCGCGCGGCTGCTCGGCGGCGGCTTCCGGCGGAAGCTCGCGCGGGCCGCGGGGGTGCCGGCGTCCGTTCGGCGCCCGGTCCTGGTAACCGCGCTGCACCGGCGACGCCTGCCGGGCGAGGAGATGGTCGCGCTGCTGACGCGCCTGGAGCAGCCGGGCGAGGTGAGCGACGGGACGCTGCTGGAGATGGCGCAGGAGGCGGCGCGATACGAGAGGATGCTGTGAGCAATGGCACATGAAGCGGACGGGCGCGCCGGTGTGGCGCCGAGACTCGCCAGGCAGATACAGGACATGATGGGCCGGGCGATCGTCGGGCAGGAGCGGGCCATCCAGGAGGTGCTGGTGGCCGTGCTCGCCGGCGGGCACGTCCTTCTCGAGGGCGTCCCCGGCGTGGCCAAGACCCTCATGGTGCGGGCCCTCGCGGTCTGCCTGGGCCGGCGCTTCACGCGGGTGCAGATGACGCCCGACCTGATGCCCTCGGACATCGTGGGCACTTACGTCTACGACACCGGCTCGAACGAGTTCCACCTGCGGCGCGGCCCGATCTTCACCGAGTTCCTGCTGGCCGACGAGATCAACCGCGCTCCGGCCAAGACCCAGTCCGCGCTCCTGGAGGGCATGCAGGAGCGGCAGGTGAGCATCGACGGCGTGACCCATGAGCTGCCCGATGACTTCATGGTCTTCGCCACCCAGAATCCCATTGAGTTCGAGGGCACCTACCCGCTGCCGGAGGCCCAGCTCGATCGCTTCATGCTCAAGGTCGTCGTCGAATACCCGTCGGCCGACGAGGAGGACGGCCTGCTGCGACGCTACCACGAGGGCTTCGACGCCATGGACCTGGCGCGAGCCGGGCTGGAGCGCGTGTTGAGCGAGGAGGCCGTGCAGCGGTGCCGGGAGGAGATCGCGGCGGTGCGCGTCGAGCCCGAGGTGCTGAGCTACATCTCGAGCATCACGCGCGCGACGCGCGATGACCCGAGCGTGCTGCTGGGCTGCAGCCCGCGCGCCTCGATCATGCTGCTGCTGACCTCGAAGGTGCTGGCGGCACTGCGGGGCCGGCAGTATCTCATCCCCGACGACGTGAAGCGGATGGCTCCGCCCGCCCTGCGCCACCGCATGGTGCTGCGCCCGGAGGCCGACATCGAGGGCCTGGCCGCCGACGATCTCATCGCCCAGGTGCTGGCGAGCGTCGAAGTGCCGCGCTAGACAGGGAGGCCGCGCGACCGTGGCCCCAACCGGAGTGCTCATCGGGGTGCTGCTCGCCGCCACGCCCCTGTTCGCCCTGGGAGCGGTGCATCCGATGCTGCCGGTGCTGGGCGTCGGCGTCATGCTCGGGGCGCTGGCGGTGGCCGGGATCGACGGCCGCACCTCGCGCGCTCGCGATGTCCTCGAGGTCGAGCGCCGCGTTCCTCCGGTGCTGTCGCTCGGCACGCCGAACCGCGTCGATCTGACTGTGCGCAACCGCAGCGGCCGGCCCCTGCACGTTCTCGTCAAGGACGATCCGCCCCCGGAGTTCGAGACGCCCGAGCGCAAGCACGGGATGCGGCTGCACGGCTGGGAGCACGCGCGCGTCAGCTACCTGACGACGCCTCATCGGCGCGGCGACTACGAGTTCGGCGACCTGCACGTCCGGGGCCTCTCGCGCCTGCGCCTGGTGTGGTGGCAGAAGGACGTTGCCGCCGCCGAGGCGGTGTGCGTCTACCCGAACCTGCAGCAGCTCAGCGAGTTCGACGTGCTGGCGCGGCGCGGGCGGCTGCAGGAGATCGGGGTGCGCGCGGCCCGCGCCCGCGGGGAGGGAACGGAGTTCGAGAGCCTGCGCGAGTACGTCCCCGACGACAGCTTCCGCCACATCGACTGGAAGGCCACGGCCCGCCGCGGCAGCCCCATCACCAGGCAGTACCAGGTTGAGCGGAACCAGACCGTCCTGATCCTGATCGACGCCGGGCGCATGATGGCGGCGCGCGCGGGCGAGATGACGCGGGTGGACTACTCCATCAACGCGGCGCTGATGCTCGCGCACGTCGCCCGGCGGCTGGGCGACACCGTGGGCCTGCTCGTGTTCTCGGACCGCATCAAGAGCTTCGTGCCGCCCTCGCGTGGTGGCGGGCAGGCGGAGCGCATGCTCGAGGAGCTCTACGCGTTGGAGGCGGAGCTGGTGGAGCCGGACTACCGGGCCGCGGTGACCTTCCTGCGCGCCCGGGCACGCAAGCGCGCCATGATCTGCGCATTCACCGACCTGGTGGACCCCGAGGTTTCGGCGCGGGCGCTCTCCTATCTCTCATCACTGCGGCCGGAGCACCTGCCGCTGGTGGCGACCATCCGCGACGAGGAGATCGAGGCCCTGGCCGATGCCGTCCCGCGCACCCGGGAGGGAGCCTACGAGAAGGCGCTGGCATCGCGCACGCTCGCTCAGCGGGAGCTGGCGCTGGCGCGGCTGTGCTCTCGGGGCGTCGTCATCTGCGACGCCCGCCCCGGCGACCTCGCGGGGGCCGTTATCAGCAGCTACCTGGGCATTAAGCGCCGGGGCCAGTTGTAGCGCCCGGCGACGACTCCCCCGTCCACGGACCGCTCCTGCGCGCCCCGCGGCCCCCCCAGAGTAGCCAGACGCAGGAGGCGAGCCACAGCATCAGGCCGAAGGCGGTGCGCATGGAGTTGGTGCGCAGCAGCCCGTCGGTCTGTGGGCTGAGCACGCCCTCGACGACCGCCGCCACGGCGAGCATCGCCACCGCCCCGGCGACCAGCACCACTGCTTCGCGCGCGGCATCGGTCAGCGCCTGCAGGCGCGTGCGGTCGCCCGGCGCGATGAGCGCCCACCCCAGCATCAGCCCGCCGCCGCCGCAGACAAAGATGGCCCACAGCTCCAGGAAGCCGTGCGGCGCGATGATCCCGACCAGGTCCGCCACCCGGCCGTGATGCGCGCCCACGCCCACGAACCCGCCGACCATCAGCCCGGTAGACATCAGGATGTAGAGCGTGCCCAACCCAAGTGTAATGCCCAGCGCGAAGGCGGTGAGCGCGACCTTGATGTTGTTCACGGCGATGGCGCCGGACAGGTTGTCCGCGCCCATGAGGCTCTGGCTGTCGGCGAAGTACTGCCCCGGCGGGACGTCGCGAGAGAGGAACTCCTCCACGATGCTGGACAGCCAGGGCCGGAAGAGGGCGTCGGCCCACGCGGGATTGGATGCCGCCGCCACGTAGGTCACGGCAGCCGGCGCTGCGAAGACGGCGAAGGCGACCGCGGTGTACGGCCAGGTGCGGCGAAAGGTGCGGGGCATGGTGACGGAGAAGAACTCCCAGAGGTTGATCCTGCGCCGGATGCGGCCGCCGTAGATGAGGCCGGCGGCGCGCCCGACCAGGTTGTTGAGGTACTCGGCCAGCCGCGGGTCGCGCGAGCGCGAGCGTTCGGAGGCCAGATCGGCCACGGCGCGGCGATACAGCCGCGCGAACTCGTCGAGCTGCTGGGGCGCGAGCACCTTCAGGCCCCGCCGGTCGGCGATGGCGATCAGCTCCGTGAGCCTCTGCCACCGGGCGCGGGCCTCATCCGCGGCCGAGTCGGCCGTGTCGCCGGAGTGCTCCAACCTCAGCCTCCCCTTCTGGAGCGGCACTGATGCATGACGATGAGCGCGTCAGCCTGCACGTCCCCGACCAGGTCGAGATCTCGTATGAGCTGGCCGGGATCGGCTCCAGGTTCCTGGCCGCGGTCATAGACACCTGCATCGTGGCCGCGGCGCTGGGCCTGGTGTCCTTCATGGTCTGGGTCGTGCGCGGCTACCTCACCGGGGAGCCCGGCGTGTCGCTCATCACCTCCATCATCGTCCTCGCCGCCTACGTGCTGGTCTACATCGGCTATCACATCTTCTTCGAGCTCACCGCCGAAGGCAAGCCGCCGGGCAAGAGCATGACCGGACTGCGCGTGATCTCGGTGGATGGCGCCTCCGTTGCCTCCGAGCAGTCGGCGGTGCGCAACATCCTGCGTCTCGCGGACGTGCTGCCCATCTCCTATGCCGCGGGGCTGATCTCGATCCTCGTCACCTCCCGCAATCAGCGTCTCGGCGACCTCGCCGCCGGGACGATGGTCGTCAAGGAACGGCTCGACCAGGCCGCGGGGGTGCCCCAGCCGCCCGAGCCGGAGCCCCTCCCGGACCTGCCGCCCGAGGTCGGCGCCGACGTGTTACGCCTGGTGACGGCCGGAGCGCGTACCATCAGCCGCGAGGAGGAGCAGACCATCCGCAGGTTCCTCGAGCGGCGCTTCGACCTCGCCCCCCCGGCCCGCCGCCGCCTCGCCTCTCGCCTCGCGGACACGATCCGCCAGCGCTTCCCGGCGCTCGACGCCGGGCAGCTCAGCAACCCCGAGACCTTCCTGGAGGTCGTCATCCGCGGGATCGATGAGAGCAGATAGCGCGCCCTCGACGCTGATCCCGGGGACGTCGCGCGATGGGCCGGGGAAGGGCGGCGGGATGATCGGGGGAAATGAGGAGGGGCGCCGGACCGCGGGCGTGCTCTGCCGAGCAGAGGCGTCCGATCGC
>JALGUJ010000072.1 GCA_029820945.1 Candidatus Zipacnadia bacterium
CCGCGCGTGCTCGCGAGCGGTTGGGCGAGGCCCGCCGGCGGCACGCCGAGCGGGTGAGCGCCGTCGAGGCAGCCGCCGAGCGTCTGCAGGCCGCGGTCGAGGAGATCATTGGTGGCGCATAGGGCCGCCGGGTCTGAGGGCGGCGGTCCGCGGCCCGTGGGCGTCCGCGACGGCGAGGGGCCGTCGCAGGCTCCAGCGGCCTACCTGCGTCGGACGGTGGTGGAGATGCTGAGCCGACAGCGGTGCAGCAGGCGGTCATCTCGCGGGCGTCTCCGCATAGCAGAACAGTCGGCCCTTGCGTTCCTCGACGGAGACGCCGACGAAGCCTGCCTCGTGCAGCAGCCCCTCCATCTGCTCGGCGGTATAGAGGCGGACATCATCGGGCCAACGCGAGAACATCCGGGCCAGTCCACCCTCCGTCGCGGGCGTGAGGATTGCAAGCCGCCCGCCGGGACTGAGCACGCGACGCATCTCGGCGAGTGTCCGGGCGGGCCTGAGGAAGAACAGGAAGGTCGCGACGCAGGCGCAGCATGTGAAGCTGGCGTCCGCGCAGGGAAGGGCGGCGGCGTCCCCGACCACGAGGTGCGCCCGCCCGGCCTGCACGGCCTCGGCGTTGGTGCGCCCCGCGAGCCTCGCCATCTCGAGGCTGTGATCGACGCCCGCGGCGGCCCCTACGGTCTGGAGGGCCAGCGCCATCAGTCGCCCGCCTCCCTGACCGACCTCCAGGTAGCGATCGTCCGCCTGCAGATCGAGGTCCTCCAGGACCTGCACGGCCATCGGCTCATCGCCCGAGAGGCGCCCGTAGAGCAGCCTGCCGATCCAGCCCGAGGGCCGGAGCGCCGCGACCTCCAGCAGCCATCTCTTGATGCCGCCGAGCAGGCCCATGGGGCGTCCCTCCGTATTGCAGCGCTGCGCCGGCGTTCTTTCCGCGGGGGCGCGGGCAGGACCTTCCAGCGAGGCAATCGCGCGGGCGTCGAACTGCCCGGCGGCGACGCCGCGCAGGGGTGGCGCACCGGCGCGACGAATCTTCGGCCAGCACGCCCGTAGCCGTGAGACTCCGCACCAACACCCGCAAGGGGGCCGACTGAACTGGGCAATCCGCTGATGCACTTCGACTTCGTAGGCGAGGCCCCCGAGGCGCCGGCCGAGTTCTACGGCGCGCTGTTTGACTGGAAGATCGAGAAGCAGCCCGGTGAGATGGACTACTGGACGATGGACACGGGTCAGCCGCCGATCGGTGGCATCATGGCGAAGTCGCACCCGCACCACATGCAGAGCATCTACTTCGAGGTGGACAGCGTGGACGAGGCCGTCGAGACGGCTGAGGGCCTCGGCGCAACCGTGGTGGTCCCGAAGCACGAAGTGGCGACGAAGGGCTGGTTTGCGGTGACTGTGGACCCGCAGGGCAATGGGTTCGCCGTCTGGGAGTGGGCGGAGGGCCAGAAGCCGCCACAGTGAAGCCGTCGCCGATCGCGCGCTTCTCCGTCCGCGAGCCCCGCGGGCGAGGGAGTCTTGCCCGCAGCCCGGAGTTGATTTCGATGGTCTATGCGCCGTCCACATGGGTGTATACGGACGAGGAGAAGCGCCTCGCAGATCTCGTCGATGAGATGCTTGACGTCGGCTACAACGCCATCTCCTGCTCGACCTCACCGCTGAGTAGCATGCCGGATCACGAGTTGAGGGAGGCGGCCGGCCGGCTACGGGAGCACGACGTGCCGGTGACGCTGCACGGGCTGGCGATGCTCGGTCGCGTGGATCTGCCACGCATCGTCGAGCTGCTGCTGCCGCAAATCCGCTGCATCACCTTCGATCCCATCTTGAACGCCCACCCCTTCGGCCGGGAGTACGCCGCTGGCGCGCTCGTCGCCACCGTGCGGGAGGCGCTGACCATGACCGAGGGGACGCAGGTCCGCGTCGGCGTTGAGGACTTCCCGGTCAACGCCGACGCCGTCGCTCACTTCCGCGACGATCTCGCACCGGTCCTCGACGACCCGCGCTTCGGCATCCTCATCGACATCGGACACATGAACGTGCGTCTGTCCTCCGAGGGCTACTACGGTGGCATGACCGCTGCCGAGCACATCGCGGCGATTCCGCTGGAGATCATCGAGATACACGTGCACGACAATGACGGCCAGAGCGACCAGCACGGTCCGCTCGGCAGCGGGAACGTGGACTTCGCTGAGGTCGCCGCGGCCCTGCGGTCGGTCGGTTTCGCAGGCATCTCAACCATCGAGGTCGTGCCCGGATGGCACGGGGCCGAGACACACGAGGCGAGGCTCGAGATGGCCGTGGAGGGCCTCGCGCGTTGGCGAGGGGTGTGGGAGGCGGTCGGCGGGACGTAGCGCAGGTCGCAGGTGATGTTGGCCGGTAACTGCGGCCGGGGTATGCTGAGCCTGACATGGGAGGCGCGGAGGGATGAGTCGAGCGTCATGATGGGCGGACCGGCGGCGCTCCTCGCAGACTCAGCTCCACGTCGAACGGAGGAGGGGACGAAGATGGCGCGTGCGGTGGCTGTTGGCGTGTTCCTCGTCTGCCTGGCGGTGCTGGTGGGGTGCGGCGCGGCGGCGATTCCCCCGACTGATCCGGGGGGCGGTGGGCAGCAGCCTGGACCGCAGCCTCCCGGTCCTCAGCCGCCCGGGGGCGAGACGGGCCTGCTGCAGCCCTCCGACCTGCAGTACATCGGCGCCTTCCGCCTGCCGGGGCCCTCCGGCGGCTCCGACTGGACCTGGAGCGGCGACGCGATGGCCTACTACCCCGATGGTGACGCGGATGGCCCCGACGACGGCTTCCCGGGCTCGATCTTCGGCATTGGCCATGACTGGCACAAGATGGTCTCCGAGATCAGCATCCCGGTTCCCGTGGTCTCCCCGACGAAGTCCCTCGTAGAGCTTAACACCGCGGAGACGCTGCAACCCTTCGCCGATGTGCACTCGGACGTGGGCCGGCTCGGCGTGCTCAACGAGATGCTGCGCGTGGGGATGGAGTACCTGCCGCCGCAGGGCTCGCAGGCGACGGGGAAGCTCTACCTGTGCTTCGGCCAGCACCTCCAGGAGGACGTTGAGCGCGTCGCCTCGCACATGTGGTGCGAGCCTGACCTGACCGGCTCACGCGGTGCGTGGTGGGTGGACGGCCGGAACATCTACAGCGTGAACGACTACATGTTCGAGATCCCGCAGGGGTGGGCGGACCTGAACACGCCCGGGATGCGGCTGGCGACGGGCCGCTACCGCGATGGCGGCTGGAGCGGCCAGGGCCCGTCGCTGCTGGCCATCGGCCCGTGGAACCAGGGCGACCCGCCGCCGAACGAGGCCGTGCTGGAGGCCACGCCGCTGCTGCTGTACGACAGCACCGCCACCGACGAGCCCCCCTACAACACCATGGATCACTACCACCACTCCGACGAGTGGACGGGCGGGGCGTGGCTCACATCGGGGGATCGCGCGGCCGTCATCTTCGTCGGCACCAAGGGCACAGGCGAGTGCTGGTACGGCCTGCCCGACGGCACGGTCTGGGAGGAGCCCTACCCGGAGGACCCGCTGAACCAGCGAGGCTGGTGGAGCACCGGCTTCGTGGGGCGGATGCTCTTCTACGACCCAAGCGACCTCGCGGCCGTCGCGCGCGGACAGATGCAGCCCTGGGAGCCGCAACCGTACGCCACGATGGACCTCGACGAGGTGCTCTACAACGTGACCGGAGCGCAGCAGAAGCACCACGTCGCGGCATGCGCCTTCGACCGGGGGCACGGACGGCTCTTCCTCTTCGAGCGGCTCGTGGACGAGGAGCGTTCCATCGTTCACGTCTGGCACATCGCCGCGTAGCCCTCTCAGCGCTCCAGCCGCAGAATCCAGTCCGCGAGCAGCCGCCGCGTGCGGTCGTAGTCGGCGAAGCTCCAGCCGTTGGGCATCTTGTACTCCCCGCCCACGCGCGGCCGGCCCTGCTCGTCCGTGCGCTTTGGCACGGTCCATTCGCCCTGCACGGCCGGCGCCGTGCGGAGGTCGGTGAAGTAGAGCCTGGAGAGCTGCTCCCGGTACTCGCTCTGAGCCTCTTCGGCCAGCGCCCTCAGCTCCGCGTCCTCGGAGGCCCTCGCCCGCTCTGCGGCCGCCTTGAAGGTGGCGAGGTAAGCCGCATCGGTCGCTCCCTCGGCCGCGCCCTCGAAGCCCACGCTCGGGCCGCCGCGGCGGTCGCCGTGCGGCGCGTACCAGTAGGTCATGTTCTGGCGCCTGCGCCCGGGATCGGCCGCGTAGGGATCGTCGCGCGGCGACTGCCAGACCCACTCCAGCATCCCGCCTGAGTGGCATGCCTCCCTGCCGAAGCCCATTCCGAAGCGCATGACCTCCGGGTGGTAGCCGGTCAGGTCGATGTTGTAAGTCCACAACATCTTTCCGTCCGCCCGGCAGCGGGCCACCATCTCGCTCTCCCACATCTCCAGCTTCTG
Source organism: Candidatus Zipacnadia bacterium (assembly GCA_029820945.1). Classification (GTDB taxonomy): domain Bacteria; phylum Armatimonadota; class Zipacnadia; order Zipacnadales; family UBA5352; genus JALGUJ01. The sequence continues at coordinate 4,439 of JALGUJ010000072.1, forward strand.
CTGCTCGACATGGCGGCGGAAGTTGCAGCAGACCAGGTCGAGCATGGGATACATGGCCTCGAAGTCCTCGTCGCCGGGGCGCAGGTTCCCGTCCTCCTCCGTCAGCACGGGGATGCTCTTCATAATCTGCAGGCAGCGCACCGCGACGGCCATGCGCTCCTGCCGATGGACGGGCTCGTCGATCGGCTGGTAGATGACCTGCGGCCAGCCCCGCTTAGCGGCGCGGGCCTCGACCTGCTCCAGGATCGAGCGGTAGGCGGCGCCGAACTCCTCGCTTTCCAACTCCCCGAACTCCTTGATGCAGAACTGGTGGACGCCGTGCATGAGCCACACCATTGGCCCGGTGAAGCCCGTGGCCGTCCACGCATCCATTCCCACGCTCAGCTCGTTGTCCGCGTCCCAGATGACCACCGGCGCTCCGTCGCGATTCTCCAGGTGCAGCCCGGCGACGAGCCCGATGCTGGTCATGCCACGCTCGCGCATCTGGCGAAAATGCTCCCGCATACGGTCAGGATCGCCCTCCACGTTGCGCATGAGGTAGTAGAAGCCCAGCGCGGCATCCGGCTCCAGAAGCTCTATCGGCAGAACCTCCAGGTGCAGCGGCACCTGCGCGCGGGGCTCCCCGTCCAGGCGGATCTCCACCGACCCCTCGTAGGCCCCGGGGTGCGCGCCCTCCGGCACCCTGACTGTCACCCAGCACCAGGTCGTGGTGTCCGCGGGGATGTCGAAGGCATCCACCGGCTCGAGGTAGGTGGGGGTGACGATGGTCTCAGGCCGGCTGTGGTGGATCATGCGCTCGAGCACCTGGGCGGGCCGGACTGCTATTGCGGTGGTCGGGATCTGTCCGGCCGGGCAGGCGAGGGCGGAGGCCGCCACGCTGACGCCGCTGAGCTCGCGCAGAGATCGGAGGCAGAAGCTGACATTGAGGCGCTGCCCGGGCGCCGCGAAGGCCTCGATTGCGCCCCCGATCTCGTCGGCGGACGGCACGTAGCCGGGCATGGCGATGTTCTCGATGCGCCGGGGGAAGGTCACGAAGCCGCGCTCGCGTGCTTCGTCCGTGACGGCGGGCATCTCGCGCTGCGGCTGATAGCTGATCGGGGGGACGCTCTCCATGCCGGGCACCGCCTCCAGCGCAATGTCGTCGAACCACGCGGTCCCGGTGCCGATCGTCAGGAAGTTGACGCGAAGCTGAATATCGATGTGAGTTGTGCCCGGCGGGGGCTGGATGAGGGTGGAATACCGCTGCCAGTCCGTCTTCCCCTCGACCAGGATCGCCTGGTAGTTCGCGCCATGCCATTGGCCATCCTTGTGGTACACCGGACAAACGCGCGCCGCGCAGCCCTCCAGGTCGGTGCGGATGCGGGCTGAGAGGCGGTAGACGCGCACCTCGGGCTCGGCTTCGATGCCCGCCTGGTACCAGCGCCCGTGGTCATCCGGTGTGTTCGCCGTGATGCGCGCGCAGTTGCCATGGGGGCCGCTCTCCACCTCAAACTCAGGCGCGCCCTGCGGCATGGACGCAGTCCACGCGACGGCCTGGTCGCCCTCGGTCTCCTCGAATCCGGGGTTGCGCAGTAGGTTCGTCGCATCCTGCGCGCAGACCATCGATGCCGCCAGCAGTGCGACGACGAGCGAGACGCTGCCTCGCATGCAATCACCTCAGCGCGGCGGTCAGTGTCACTCGTCCGATGTCCACCACGCGGACATCGGGATGAAGACATGCTCGCACGGCTGTACGGGATACTCCCGGACCGCGACCTCCGTGCCGTCGGCGCGATCGATCTCATACCCCGTCGTGCCATCGAGCACGTATGTGCCCTGCAGCGCGAGGCCATCAGGCAGCGCCTCCGCCAGCTTGATCGTGCGTCCGTTGACCCCGGCGACCCGGCACTCGATGCGCGGCTCCTCCTGCGTCAGCGACACGCCATGTGCCGAGAGGCCGGTGCCCTCAAGCAGGTACGCGGCTCGGACTTCGCCTTCCGTGTCGAGCGAGACGAAGCCGAAGCGGCCGGCCATCTCGACCGGACCGTAGTTGCGCGGCGCGTCGTCCAGGGCCGAGACAACCCAGTCTGTGCGGTCATGCAGCTCGATGACGACCGCCACGGCCGCCGCGTCGGGGCGCACCTCGCGCACCGACACGATCGGCGAGCGCTCGCCCGCCCATGGCGCCAGCACCGCCGTGAAGGTGCTCTCCAGGCCCTCGCCCGCGCGCTCGGCCACGATCTGGGTGATCGGCGGGGCGTGGAGCTCGTCGCCCTTGTAGCTGCGCCAACCCGGGGCGTCCGCAACGATGAGGCGGTCGATCTCGCCGGGCATCCATGCATCGAGGAAGACCCCCTCGTTGTGCCACGTGCCCCGCCATGTCGTCTCAGGTCGGGCGACGCGCAGGTTCGTCAAGCCCCAGCGCAGGTTCCCGACAGTGATCATGCCCTCCTCGGGTGTCAGGGGCAGATCGTGCAGGTCGAACGCGTCACCGTTCGAGTTCAGGCAGTAGTGGTGCAGATCGCCGCCACTCACGCGGAAGATGTCCACGGCGTAGCTGTTGTCGCCGGGGAGCTGCACGAGCGCGCAGGTGCGGCGGTACTGCGAGCACTGCTCGTAGGCGTTGGCCGAAGCCTGCACCACCTCGACCTGCGGGGCGACCGCGAACAGCTCAAGCGTCGAGTGGCGGTCCTTGCCGATCTGGTTGGCGGCATCGACCGTTACGAGGTTATGCGAGTAGGTGCTCCTCGTCCACGCGTTGCGTGGGTCATCCCAGATGTACCCGCGGTCCGACGCCATCTCCCTGTCCAGCGCGAAGTAGGTGATCCCCAGGGTGTCGTTGTGGCGAGGCCCGTGCATCTCGTAGCCGTTGAAGTACAGGGCGTTGCGGCCGTGTGGGTGGCCGTTGCGCAGGACTCCCACGTGCCAGCCCGGGAACCACTCGCTGGCCAGCGGCAGGCCCTCCTCGCCCTCGGCCGCCGCCAGATCCGGCGGGCGATGCCAGAGGGCGTACTCAGCGCCCTTGTCGGCCAGCGGCGCGCCCTGGGCGGTCTCCAGCAGCCCGGCGTACTCAGCGCCGTAGTGATCGGCGAGGATCTCGGCCCAGTGCGAGGAGATCCCGGACCTGTAGTGCGTGTCGCCGAGCACCGGGTAGTGGAGGTCAGGCCGCAGCATCTTCACCATGCTCAGCAGCGCCAGGCGGTAGCGCGGCAGGTCCTCGTAGACGTTGAGGTTGTCCAGCCGTCCGCCCTCCTCCGGCTCGTATCCCGGCGGGTCGGAGTAGCCCCGGAGGATGTCGGGGATCTCGTCCATCAGCCCCAGGTGCATGCTGGAGTAGGAGGGCGATTCCGTGCAGAAGCCGTCGAAGTGAAAGCAGCGCTCCATGAGCGCCGTGAAACCGTCGAGTCCGCGGCGCACGCTCTCAGGGCGGCCGAACATGATCCCGACCGCGGCGCTGAGCGCCCGCCCGGGGCCGCACTTGTTGTTGATCGCATCGTAGTTCTCCAGGTCGGCGCAGCCGGCGAGGATCAGGTCGTCCACGATGCGGCGGTCCATCTCCTCGCTCAGCACCGGGGCGCCGTCGTCGAAGGTCGCATCGCGGATGAGGTCGTAGGCGACGGTGCACCTGAGCAGGAAGCCGCCCTCGCCGCCGACGCCGGCGGTCATCCTCCCGTCGCCCCAGAAGCCCTTGAGGCGCGTGCAGCGGGAGTTGCCGGGGAAGGCGGTGACGATGGCCTTCGGGTCCTCGAAGACCCCCTGGGGGCTGTGCTCACCCATGTACGCCGCGGCCTCGCCAGGCGGCATGTCGGCGTAGGTCCCGTAGTAGCTGTGGTACAGCCAGTTCGGGTAGGCGCGCGCCAGGGCATCCAGCACCCACGCGCACCGCTCGGCGTACTGCACCTCGCCCGTCAGCGCGTAGAGCTTGGCCAGGGGGAGCGCCCGGGCGGCCACCCAGCTCGCCTTGTGGTAGCGGATCAAACCACTGAAGCTCACGTGCACGGGCCAGCTCGCCCACCGGTAGGCGTGCTCGCCGGTGTCGTCCTGGGGATGCGCCGCCTCCTCAGGCGGGACGTAGTAGCTGAAGGTCTGGTCCATGCGCTCGGCGGTGATGCTGCCGGTCTCGGGGTAGTCCGGGTCGGGATAGGTGGCGCCGCAGTACTTGCAGGTGAGTTGGTCCGGATTGCTCACGCTCCACCTGAGCACGCCGGTCTCGCCCATCGAGCACTGCTCGCCGACGCACTGCGGGCAGACCTGGCCGTAGGTGGGCCACGGCGTCAACTCCGGCACCATCTCCTCGATCCACGCCCGGTCATGCTCCATCACCGGCCTGGCGCTGCTGCGGTAGCCGGCGAGGCGTGAGCGCGCCCACTCGTGGCGCCGCACGTTCTCGCGCGCGATCTCGAGGTTCCCGGGCTTGTAGAGGGTGCATGGCTCCCCCGCCACTCGAGGCGCCGGGATCATTGCGATCAGCCCTCCCGCGACCGCGGCGATAGTCAGCAGCGGGACACGATTCAGCATGGCGTCACCTCGCCTGGCGTCGGTCACGCGGCTGCTGCGGCCGGGCGCTCCTTCTCGCACCCTCGCTACGGCACCTGCCGCTCGATGACCGCCAGCCCGCCCGGGGGCACATCGACGCGGGTGGGGCCGTCTACGGTCAGCTCGCGGGCGGGCAGATCGGTCAGCTCCGCGTCCCAGCAGTGGAGCCGCGCGCGCACGCTCTCGCCCGGCCAGCAGTACTCGCCGCTCTCGGAGACGATGATGCGCTCGCGCGCGAGAATCCACCCCCGGTGCACCTCGACGGTGGTGAGCGGGTAGAAGTGCGCGACCGGTCCAGCCTCAGCCGAGATGTTCAGCCGGATGGGCACAGTGCCCCAGGCGAGATTGCGCCGCAGCCTGGCGGCATCGTAGCGCCCGAAGTCCCACACGATGGGGGTATAGAGGTGCGTCTCCGCCGCGCGCAGCGCGTAGTTGTTTGCCTCCACGAAGCGGGGGAATGGTTGCTGGTTCTCGGCCATCACGTTCGGCGCGCCATTCGCAACATGATGGCCGCCCCTATCCACGATGTGCCGGTGCAGGGCGCGCCGGTACGGGCTGCTCAGCAGCGTGACGTGGCCCACCAGGGCGGTGATCTCGAAGGTCTGCGGATCGATGATGGCCGAGCGGCGGTCCCAGAGATTGTGCGTGTAGGACTCCGCGCCGTGGTTGGCCTCGTCCTGGTAGATGCCGTCGGCGCCGAACTCGTCCATGAGGCGGTCCACGACGCCCGTGAAGGCCGCGCCGAATGAGTTCGTCGTCGTGGGGTAGACCATGGGCGAGGGCATGTAGGGGCCGCCCCACTCGCGCACGAGCTGCTCGCCGCCCGGGCCTGTGACCCAGCTATCCCGGAGCTGCTGCTTCTGCTCCGGCGTCTGCGGGCTGTTGTAGAAGCAGTGCTCGTAGACGAGGAACTTCAGGTCCGGATCGGCGGCCCTGAAGTTCTCGATGCAGCGGCTCAGAGACTGCCGGTACCCGTCGAAGGGCTCGTTGAAGACGCCGGCCCCGAAGCCGATGAACTTCGGCGGCTCCTGCTCCCGGTAGTGCCAGCCGCCGCCGGTGAGGACGCCGTACTGCCCGCCCCTGTCGAGGTACTCGCGCAGCTTCGCGATGTCGAGGTCGGGGGCCGCGAACTTCTCCGGCTGTATGAAGCCCCAGGGGCCCTCGACCGTGATGTCGTTGACGCCCCAGTCGGCGCGCACGCGGTTGATGAACCGCCAGTAGTCGCCGTGCAGCGTCGGGTAGATCGACCAGCGGATGGTGTGGCTCTCGCCCGCCGGGATGGCCAGGCGGTCATCGGCGAAGCCCGCCATCGGCTCCCGGGGCTCGAAGAGGCAGCGGCCGTGGTTGCGCGTCACGTCGTCCTCGATGACCAGCCCCAGCCCGAACTCGCCGAGAGGTACGAACACGGTCGGGTTGCCGCGCGCGTCGGCCTCGCGCCGCGTGGGGTCTACGGCGCCGCCGAGGAACGCCTTGGGCACCGGCTCCTCCCCAAGGCCCATCTCGTGGCGATGGACCACGCCGATCGGCTCGGCCCCGGTATTCGTGAGGCGGTCCTCGATGCGCACGCGGCCCGCATCGACCCGCACGGTCCTCTGCAGGCGATAGAGCGGATCGCGGCAGTACACGGTCCAGCGGTCGCGGCCGCGCGGCGTGACGACCGGCCTCCACCGGCTGTCATCAGTATGCGGGCCGAGGACGTTGAAGCCCGCGCGAGGATACGAGAACAGCGACCGGCACTCGAACCGCTGCCCATCGGCGGTGATGAGGATGGAGCCGCGGTCGGTCACCGAGACGGTGAACCCCTCGACGCCCTCCAGCCGATGCGCGGTCTGCGTCAGGTCGGCGCCCTGATCGCTGAGCACCAGCCGGGCGTTGCGGATGACCATCGGCCGCTGCGTGCAGCCCACGAGGCGGTGAAAGCTGATGGTGTTCGGGCGATCGCCGTGCACCATGTCGGTGACGTCGATGACGAATCGGTAGGGCTCGGGTCCGTGGCGAAGCTCCTCGGCGGAGAGCTCGAAGTCCGGCGCGTAGACGATGCGCCAGCCGGTGCCCTCCGAGTACCAGTGCAGGATCGCGCCGCCCGTGTAGGGCACGCTGGCGGGCTTGTTGAGCAGGCGCAGGGACAGGGCGTCGATCGCCGCGCGCACCTGCTTGCCGTTGAGCCGCAGTTCGAGGTAGAACATGGAGCCACCGGGTTGCGGGCTGTCCATGCGCGCCTCGAACTCCAGCAGCACGTGGCCGTCGTCGGGATCGACGGGCGGGAGGTCGTACCGCGCGGTCTCGCCGGGCTCCAGCACGCGTTCGCGAGGCTGGATCTCCACTGCATCCTGCGCCGGCGTGCCGCAGGCGCACATCAGCACGAGAGCGAGGGCGGGTAGAGATGCCATTAGTCGCTGCCTCCGTCGTCGGTTCCGCGCTCCCGGCCCGGCGCTGCCAGCAGCGCCTCGATGCGCTCGACCCGCTCGGACAGCTCTCCGAGGCGGTCGTGTATCGCGGACTGCTTGCGCTCGATGCGCACGTTGTCGTCGCCGAGCAGGATGCTGGCGAGGCCCGCGGTCAGCGCGCCGGTGAGGATGATGCCCAGGATCACGAGCAGGACGGTCAGCATCTGGCCGTAGGGCGACCGGGGGTTGTATATGTCGCCGAAGCCGCCGGTGACGACCGTGGTGAAGCTCCACCAGATGCCTTTCGAGAAGCCCGCCACCTCCGGCGCGCGCGTGCCCTCAATATGCGAGATTGCGAGGCCGCCCGCCACGAGCAGTGCCAGCGTCAACGCCAGCGGCCGCGTGAATACCTGCAGCCTGAAGATGGCCGCGATCTTGTCGAAGCCCCGGGAGAAGAAGGCGAGGGCGCGAAGCGCGCGCACCACTCTCGCGGCCCGCGCCAGTCGCGCGATCCGGGCCGCCCGCGCCGCGCGCGCGACACGGGCGATCCGGCCGACCCTCAGCAGTCCGCCCAGCGGCAGCGATGCGACGAAGTCGATCCAGTAGCGCCGCCAGTACCAACGCTTCGAATCCGCAAACTTCATGCGCCAGAAGAACTCCCACAGGAAGACGCCGCAGATAGCGGTGTCCACGGCTGCCATGGCGAGCTCCTGCCCCTCGGTCAGGATGGTGGTCATCTCGATCCACAGGATGACGAGCACCGCGCCGATGAGCAGCAGGATCAGCCCCTCCAGCGCGCTGAGCACGGACGCACTCCCGAGGCGCTCGATGAGCCTCTCGCGCAGCAGGACCTCCTGATATGTGTCGGCAATGCGGTCGGCCTCGCTCTCCACCTCGCGCAAGTCCTCCTGGAGCAGCAGAATCCGCTCCCGGACCTGCTCCATCTCGCTCCAGCGGCCGGCGCGGCGTGAGCGCTCGAAGTGCTCCCCGTCCTGCGCGATCTGCCCCGCGATCTCGTCCCGTGCCTCCTCGCACTCGCGGAGCATGCGGGCGAGGACGTCGGCGCTTAGATCGCGCAGGCCGTAGTGCCTCGCCTCAGCCAATACCTGTCCGGCCTGTCGAAGGGTGTTGGTCGTCAACTGGCTCCTCCTCCCGAGGCGCCGTCCGTGATGCGCGCGGCGGGCCCAACGATTTGCGTCACTGCTGAGAAGCTACCATACACGATGGTGGGTGGCAACCGTGCATGAGGGGCTCTGGCGCGAATGAGCTACCGACACCTGCAAGCGGCCGGGCGGGGAGGGAAGCGCGCGCCTCCTCACGACCGCGTAATCGCAGCGGGGGTCGTTTCCCCCTGCCGTCCGGCGCGAGCCGCCTCCGGCGGGGTCACCGGCCCGCAGCAGCCCGTCCTAACGGCAGGCGGCCCATGGGCGAGGACGCGCCTGCCGCGGAGCTGCTCACGACGGCCGACCGAAGCCTCAAATCCCGCAACGTGGCAGGAGAATGGGCCGCGCAGGCTGAATGTATGGTAAGGCCCTGACGGTGCGGAATCCAATGCGGGACGCGCGAAGAGGCCAGGCCATGGAAGATATCATCGTTGAAGAATGGCCGGAGATGGAGAGCCCCACGATGGTGCTGGGCCTCACCGGCTGGATGGACGGCGGCCACGTCTCGACCGGCACGGTCGGCTACCTGCGAGAGCGGCTGGCGGCAAGACCGTTCGCGGAGATCGACCCCATGGACTTCTACATGTTCCACTTCCCCGTGTCGAGCATTCCCATCTCCGTGTACACCCAGGACGGCAAGACCGTGGTAGCTCCCGTCAATCCTATGGAGTTTGCTGCGGTCTTCCGCCCGCACACCAAGATCGAGCACGGCGTCATCGAGGAGCTGATCTACCCGACGAACGACTTCTGGTGCGCGGAGGAGAGCAGCCTGGTGCTGTTCTCGGGCGAGGAGCCGCACATCCGCTGGGGCTCATACTGCGACTGCATCTTCAGCATCGCCGATGAGATGGGCGTTCGTGACATCTACTTCGTGGGCAGCGTTGCCAGCCCGATCCCGCACACGCGAGAGCCGCGCATCACCGCCTCAGTTGCCGACGAGTCGCTCAAGGAGAGCATGGAAGGGCTGGAGGTGGGCTTCGGGGAGTATGAGGGGCCTGCCAGCATCACTACCTGCCTCGCCTACCACTCGACCGCTCTTGAGCTGAGCATGCGCACCCTCGTGGCGGAGGTGCCGCACTATCCCTTCCTGGACATGCCGACCTATCCGCCCAGCATCCTCAAGGTAACCTCCATGCTCAACGACCTGCTGGGCCTCGGCCTTGACCTCTCAGACCTCGAGGCCTCGGCGGCCACCGCCAGGGAGAAGCTCAACCGGCTGATGGAAGAGAACGAGAGCTTCCGGGACCTGGTGGAGAAGCTCGAGGAGGCCTATGAGTACCAGGAGACCAGTGCGGATGAGCAGCTCCTCCGGCGGCTGATCGACAGCATCGACCTGGAGGGAGACGCCGGGCAGACAGAGGATTAGGCCGGCGCGTGAGCACGCATGGATGATACTGCGCCCATTGAGCTTCATGAAGTGGGCTGTTCGAAGCCTCGCGCTCGCGCCTTCGGGGATACGACCTCCGCCATTCCGCAGTTGCACGTCGTGGCGACTGTCGGCCCCCATGGCACGCGCAACACCACGCCCTACAGTAGTGAGCCTATGGGCACGCCCCACGTTCGTCAGAACGACGAAGAAGCCCGCGGACTTCACCGAGGCACGCTCTGTAGAAGGGCTTTGAGCAGCCCTTTTCACGCCGCCTCAAAGCTGTTCCCGGTGATGGTTCGCGTAACAGTCGCGTTCATGGAGTAGTCCGTCAAGGCGTTCGTGCAGATGGGCAGGCCCGCGCAGCAACCTATGCCATAGTCTGGCGGTGGGAGCCGCCTCGCTCGACTTCAGCCGAACCACCATTAACTCTCTGGCTGCGTGCAGGAGTTGACGCGCCTGGCCGGCAACGCAAAACAGGACGGGACCATATCCACGCCGGTGCTATGCATCCGCGCACGATGATGCCCAACACTGCAAGACGAGGCTCGTAGCTATGGAGATCGCCATTGGCGCATTGAAAGACGCCGTCCTCATTACGGCCTTCGTCTTTATGATGATGGTGCTCATTGAGTACATTAACGTGCTCACCCGTGGGGCCTTGACCAGCGCGCTGCGACGCGGCGGCTGGCAATCCTATGTTCTGGCCGTGCTGCTCGGGGCAACCCCAGGATGTCTCGGCGCCTTTGCCGTTGTAACCCTCTACGAGCACGGCATCGTCTCGATGGGCGCGCTCACGGCAACTATGATCGCCACCAGTGGCGATGAGGCCTTCGTCATGCTGGCCATGATCCCTCGCAGTTACGTCCTACTCACCGGCGTGCTGTTGGTCGTTGCCCTTGGCGTTGGGGTCTTTATCGATTGGTGCCTGCGCCACTGTGAGGGGCTGATCTTGGTACCGAGCCATACTTACGAGATCCACGGTGAAAGCTGCCATTGCTATCGCGCCGGCCGCATCGTGGACCAGTGGCGCGAATGCACGCTCGCTCGCGCCAGCCTGGCGACCACAATAGCCCTATTCCTCGGCGCGCTGTTAGGCGGGGAGGTGGGCCCGGCTGAATGGAATTGGATACGCGTGACTCTCCTGTTGACTTCAGCCACCACTCTGTTCATAGTATCCACCGTCCCCGAGCACTTCCTGCAGGAGCACCTGTGGGAGCATGTGGTAAAGCAGCACCTGCCCAGGATGTTCCTGTGGACATTCGGCGCGCTTCTTCTTACCGCCTTGGCCAATCAGCATTTGCACCTGGAACAATTCCTCCAGGCTAACCCCGTGGCGGTGCTCCTGGTCGCCGCACTGGTTGGCATAATCCCCGAATCTGGCCCCCACTTGTTCTTCGTCACCCTCTATGCCCAGGGAGCGATCCCCTTCAGTGTGTTGTTAACCAGCTCGGTGGTCCAGGACGGCCACGGCATGTTGCCGTTGTTGGCTCACTCGGGCCGAGCCTTCATTATTGTCAAGATCATCAATCTGATCGCCGGGTTACTTTTTGGGAGTGCCCTACTCGCCGCTGGATGGTAGGCCCCACTGGCAGACGGGGGCTCTGACACCGGTGCGGGACCTGAGCACTACCGCCGCGGTGATCGTCGTCAGCCACGACCTGAGCTTCGTCTGCGACGCGGTCAAGAAAGTAATGTGTGTGACCCGTCGCATGCGGCGGGGGGGCTGACCAGGCCCGCCGGGCACGCAATGCCGCATGGCGCGTCACGCCCGGCCGGTGTAGTACGCGCTGACCTTGCGCAGGCCGCGCAGGATGTCCTCGACGTCCTCGAGCGTATAGCCCTCGTTCCAGCTCGCCGTCCACACATTCTCCATCGCCCAGTTCGTGCCGGGGTAGTCCTCGCGGCGGTAATCGACCCTCCGGCCGTAGGGCGGCTCCCAGGGGAAGTCGCCGGTCCCGTAGGCGGCGTAATCCTGGAAGGCCGGGAGCATGCAGATCGGCTCGCCCCTGGCCGCTCCCTGCCGCAGCGGCAGCCCTTCGGCGATGACCGCCCTCGTGAAGGTTGCCGCATCGCAGCCGAGCACGTCCTCGTCGATGGTGCAGGCCACCCGCCACCAGGTGTGCGTCGCCTTGGGGTGGACCGTCGCCGGATTGACGCCCGGTATCTCCTCGATGCCCGCCATCAGGGCCTCCGCCCGCTCGGCGCGCCGCTCGATGATCCCGTCGAGCTTGCGGAGTTGCGCCAGCGCGACCGCGCCGACCAGCTCGCTCATCCGGTAGTTCATCCCGATGCGCTCGGGCTTGCGGCCCTCGCCCGAGCGGTCGTAGTACTTGTCGTGGAAGCGATAGGCCTCGTCCGCGAGGTCGTCGTCATCGCTCACGACGATGCCCCCATCACCGGTGGTAATCTGCTTGCTCTGCTGCAGGGAGAAGCAGCCGAAGTGCCCGAAGGTGCCCACGTCGCGGCCGTCCCACTTCGCGTCATGCGATTGCGCGCAGTCCTCGATCAGATAGAGGTCATGCTCCTCGACGATGCGCATGATCTCGTCCATGTTGCAGGGCTGGCCGAGCGAATGCACCACCATCAGAGCGCGGGTGCGGTCGGTGATCTGCGCGCGGATTGAGTCGGGATCGAGCAGCATCGTGAGGGGCTCGACGTCGGCGAAGACGGGGACGCAGTTGCACTGCACGATGGCGATGATCGAGCCCATGTCGGTCACCGGCGAGGTGATGACCTCGTCGCCGGGCTCCAGGTGCAACGCGCCCATCGCGGTGTGCAGCGCGGCTGTGCCCGAGCTAACCGCGCAGGCGTGTCTGCTGCCATGGCGCTGCGCGAACTCCGTCTCGAACTGCCTGACCATCGACCCGTACTGGTAGCCGAGGCTGCCCGACTCGATGACCTGCCGCAGCAGCTCCATCTCCTCCTCGCCGAAGTCGCGGCCCGACGCGTCGGCGATGGTCGGCCAGGGCTTCACGCTCGTGTCGCGGGTCTTCGGGCCGCCGTTCACGGCAAGCTCCTCCGGCATGTCACGTCCTCCTGTCGACTTCGCATCGCGCTGGCGCCGGTACTTCCGTCGGTGGGGGCCGGCCACCTGCCCACGCCGAAGAGGGACCGCGCCGGTGTGCGGGGAAGTGGTGGGCGTCCGAGGCGGATGCGAGACCTGCGAGGTGAGTGCGATGAGGCTCAGGGCCTGCATTCCGGCGACGATACTGGCCGTTGCGGTGGCGGCCACGGGAGCACAGGGGGCGGACTACCCCACCGAGGGCCAGATCCTGACGAACCCCGGCTTCGACGTGGATGAGGACGAGGACGGCATCCCCGACGGCTGGAGCACCGATCAGACCCGGGCGATCCTGCGCGAGCCGGTCGCGATGGGCGCCAACAATGAGCTGGTCAGCGTGGGGGAGACTTACGTGCTTGCCACGCAGGAGATCGCGCTTGAGCCCGGCGAGACCTACACGGTCAGCATGCGGGCGCGCGGCCACGGCGGCGGCATCGCGGGAGCGCTGATCGTGCACGGTGAGGAGAGGCCCGTGCGCGAGATGCCGCTGATGTGGAACGTCGCGGTGGACGAGGAGTACTGCGAGTTCGGACGCGCCTTCACCGCCCCCAATCCTGTCGCCCGCTTCTACATCTACAACATCGGCCGCACCGGCGAGGTCGCCTACGACTGGGTGTCCATCACGAAGGGCGAGCCCACGCGCACCTACGTCAACAGCTTTAGCTTCGGCGAGCGCGACACGCCGATCACCGAGCCGGTGGTGCGCGAGGGCGTCAGGAAATGGGCGACGCCGCTGTCGGGCGGGCCGATCCGCGCGCTCTTCAACATCTACGTCTACCGCGCGGTGCGTGAGGTCATCGAGCTTGCCCAGCGCTTCGAGATGGACTACGACGTCATCGAGGGCTGGACCACCGGCGAGTCCCTGCATTCGCCCACGGCACGGCGCGTCATGCGCACGATGGATGAGGGCGCCTACGAGGTCTACGTCGTCGCCTGCCGCCTCGATGAGCGCTTCGAGGCGGCCATCCGCGAGAGGGTCGAGGCGGGCGCCGGGCTGGTGGTCATCTCCGGCTTCGGGCGGCTGGGCAACTACTGCGAGAGGGAGTCGCTGGAGGTCGCCGAGGGCGACCACTACCTGCTGCGCGACCTCCCCTGGGACTACATGCCGGCGCACATCCTCAACGAGGTGCGCGTCGGGACGCTCGGCGAGGGCCGCGTGGTCTGGCTGAACTTCCCGACCGATGTCTCGCGGGTGTGGGGCGTCATGCCGGTGGAGAGCGGCGGGCGCAACGCCTGGCCGACGCGCGAGCTGCGCTACTGGGAGTACTGGTTCGCCTTCCTCGGCCGCGCGATCCACTACGCCGCGCGGGGCGAGAGCGGGATCAGCATTGCCCCGGGCGACGAGGGCATAGCCGTCACTGGCACGACCGACGGCGCAACGGTTGAGATCGCGCCCCGGCATACGCGCGAGCTGCGGTGGGGCGAGCCGGACCTGACATACCCCACGCAGACCTTCCCCGCGGATCAGCCAATTCAGCCGACACTCACGCAGCAGCCGCCTGCCGGCGCGGTAATCGCCGACACGGTGGTGCGCGACCGGGACGGCGGCGCGCTCTACTGGGGAGGCACGGTGATCGGCGAACCGTCATCTGCCATCCAGGGCATTGAGCTGAGCGAGGAGTTCTATGAGCCGGGGCAGACCATCGCCGCGACCGTGACCGGTGAGCCCGCGCCACAGGGCGCGACGCTGCGGGCACGCCTTGTGGACGCATGGGAGCGCGTCATCGCGGAGACCTCAGTGCCCGCCGAAGCCGAAACCACGCTGGAACTGGCGCCGCCTGCCGAGCAGATCCTCACCACCGGCCACAAGCTCTTCGTGACCCTGATGCTCGATGACCGGGAGCTCGACTCGGCGTGGACGGACGTGTACTTCCCGAGCATCAACAACACCGTGCCGCTTAATGACTGGCACATCAGCACGTGGGGCGATGGCTTCACCAATCCGTACGTTACCGGCCAGTATTCGAGGATGCTCATGGAGCTGGGCTTCTCGGGCAAGTTCGGGAGCGCCCCGTACATGACCGTCGAGACGCCGCTGATCACCGCGACGCACTCGGGGGCAGGTCGGGTCTTCACGGGGAGCGCGAAGATCGAGGACGGCGTGCGCCACCCCTGCCTGAGCAATCCGGAGGTCGTCGAGCAGTACAGGGCTGAGGCCACGGAGGAGGTCAGGCAGTCCCGCCGCTTCGGCGCGTTCTCAGTCAACATCTGCGATGAGGCGACGCTGTCGAACCGCCACACCCGCCGCGAGGTCTGCTTCTCCCAGTGGTGCCAGGCGCGCTATCGCCGGTGGCTGCAGGAGCGGTACGGTGACATCGCGGCGCTGAATGCCCAGTGGGGGACGAACCACGCGGCCTTCGACGCGATCACCGGCGCGCGCACCGAGGACGTGCGCGGCACCGCCAACTTCGCGCCATTCGTGGACTTCCGCACCTTCATGACCGACGTGTGGATCGACGGCATGCGCGGGATCACGGAGGCCTACGAGGGCGCATGGCCCGGCGTCCGCGTGGGGCACACCAACACCTTCGGCGCCATGCCCACCAACGGGAACGACTACTGGAAGCTGTGCACGCAGGTCGGCTTCGAGTGGGCGCAGGAGTACTCCGAGGCCATCAAGGGCACCGCGCACAAGGCGGTCTTCGAGCTGTGGCGCAGCTTCTGGCAGGGCCGGACCGGCGAGGATGTCCCGAACTACGGCTGGATCGGCTACGATCACTCGCATGAGGCCGTGACCTATGAGCCGTGGTGGCTGGCCTTGCACGACAGCGGCGGCGTGACCTACTACGCCACCAACGCCTGCTCGCCCGAGCGCGGGAAGTCCTGGGCGCTGATCCACCCCACGCAGAGCTACACGCCCTACTCGCGGGACGTCGCCGACTCGCTGCGCGACCTGCGCGAGGGCATCGGAAAGGCGCTCCTGGAGGGCCGGCGCGCCGAGCCGCAGGTGGCGATCCTGTGGTCGTACCCCAGCATGCTGGTGGCCTGGTGCGAGTCGGAGTGGACACAGCCCGTCCCGCCTGAGCGCGAGGTCGATGACTCCTACGGCAGCTACTTCAAGTCCGCGTTCTACCTGCGCCTGGCGCTGCAGGAGCTGCAGCTCATGTACAACTACGTGGCTCCGCAGCAGGTCCTGGAGGGCGAGTTGAGCCGGTACAGGGTCCTCTTCCTGCCTTTCACCTGCGCGATCTCCGATGAGCTTGCCGACGCGCTGCTGGCGTGGGTCGAGGATGGCGGGACGCTCATCGCGGACATGCGCCTGGCCGTCACCGACGAGCATGGAACGCCGCGCAGTGGCGATCTGCTGGAGAGCCTGATGGGCGTGCGGCGGACCCGGCCGGAGGCGACGTACGAGCCGGTGGCGCTGACCGGCCCCGGAGGCGCGACCTTTGAGACCTCCGCGCGCGAGGCCGTGCAGGTGGCCGGAGACGTCGAGGTGGTGGCCTCGTACGCGGACGATGTGCTGGCGGTCATCGGACGCGAGGTGGGGGAGGGGCACACGGTCTACCTCAACTGCCTGCTGCCGAAGTACGATCCGGTCGCTGTTGACATGGTGGCCGATCTGCTGGAGGGCGCGGGCGTCGAGCGCCGCGTGACTGTTGACAGCGGTGACCCGGAGGCCCCCGCTCGCGCCTGGGAATGCGCCCGCTACGAGCTCGGCAGAGCCGAGATCGTGGGCCTGATCCGCGACCATCGGCTCGTCGAGGAGCCGCAGAGCTGCGAGGTGCACTTCGGCCGCACGGCGCACATCTACGACATGCGCAAGCGCGAGTACATCGGCGAGACCGAGACGGCTCCGGTGACGCTGGCGCCGGGCGAGGCAGCGTGTTTTGCGGTCCTTCCCTACCGGGTCACCGGCATCCAGGCCGTCGGCGCCGGGAACGAGTTCCGCGCCACCGTCCTGACCGATGGCGGGGTCGGCGACCACGTGCTGCACGTCAGCGTGACCGACCCCGACGGCAACCCCGCGCCGGCTTACACGAGGAACGTGCTCGCTCCCGGCGGCGTGGCCGACCTGCGCATCCCGCTGGCGCTTAATGACCTGGAAGGCGAGTGGAGCGTGACCGTGCGTGATGTGCTGTCGGGCACACAGGTCACGACTGCCTTCGAGTGGCCCGCCGAGGAGCAGTGACTCGAGCCACCATGACCGAGACTGAGGTGAGGCTCAGTGAGCGGGCGAATTGCACCGATCACGGTCGCGCTGTTGCTGGCTTCGGGGCTCTGCGCCCGGGCGGAGCCCTTCGCCGAGGACTGGCAGGACCGGTGGACGGAGGTCTACCGCCTGCACCTTGCCGACGACCTGCTCCGGCGCACGCCCGACGGCGCGCTGGAGATCGACGCTCCCGCCAACGGGCAGATCTGGTGGTTCGGCGGCGAGGAGATGCACGACTACGCCATCACCGCCCGGGTCAAGTTCCTCAGCCTCGACAACAAGTACTCGGGCTTCAGCATCTTCACGCGCTGGAACGGCGAGGTCTGGACAGAGCGCGACGGGTACTGGGTCTACCTGCGGCCGATGTACCGCTCGCTGTACATGTCGAAGGTGTCAGGCGGAAAGCTCGAGCCTGAGTTCGACGAGTACGTCGAGGCGAAACGCCCGAAGGCGACGCCGCTCAACGAGTGGATGGACCTGCGGGTCGAGGCACGCGGGCGACAGATCACCGTCTACCTCAATGACGAGCTGCACATCACCGCAACCGACGAGGGCCTCTTCCCAATCCTCAGCGGCCGCGTGGCGATCGGCACCGGCACCAGCCACGTCATCATCGCGGACGTGGAGCAGACGAACCTCGAGGAGAGCGAGCGGCTCGAGGTCCAGGGCTACGACTACGTGAACCCGCCGAACAGGGGCGATGAGGGCCGCAGTATCCTCACCGACGGCGAGGTCAATCCCCGCGAGGAGCAGGCCTTCTGGCGCATGCTGGGAGCCACGCCGGAGATCGTCTTCGACCTGGGCGCGGAGCAATTCATCACGCGCATGGCCCTGCGCGCGTTCTCCTCGCCGGCGGTGAACATCGCCTCGGTGGACGTCCTCGGCAGCGCCGACGGCGAGGACTGGCACGCGCTGGCGTCGCTGCGCAACGAGGACACGCGCCGCGCGGAGGCGGAGCACGCCATCGAGGGCGACGTGCGCGGCGTGGCGCGCTACGTCAAGCTGGTCCTCAGCCGGCCCGCCGCGGATCAGGACGTGGAGCTGGCCG
Organism: Candidatus Zipacnadia bacterium; assembly: GCA_029820945.1. Taxonomy (GTDB): domain Bacteria; phylum Armatimonadota; class Zipacnadia; order Zipacnadales; family UBA5352; genus JALGUJ01. The sequence goes on from JALGUJ010000072.1 coordinate 22,135, forward strand.
AGGTCGAGTTCTACGGCCGCGAGCCCACGGAGGAGGATCGCCTGGCCGCCGCGGCGGCCGATTACGAGACGGGGCCGCCCATGCCCGCGACCACGGACGCGCAGTCCGAGGACGACCACTACTGGTACCTGCAGAGCGATGTCGCGCGCTTCGCCATCGATAAGGCCCACGGCCTGGTGGGCGGTGTCTGGAGCCGCGAGCATGACATGAAGTGCATCGAGCGGCTCAGCGACGCCTACTACCTCTACACGCGCGACGGCGACACCGAGGCCGACGAGTACGGCGACGAGGTGGCGGCGGCCGCCGAGCACAGCGACCGCGTCCTGCGGCTGCGCTGCCGCAACCCCAGCCTCCCGGACGTGGTCATCGAGAAGACCTACACGGTCAGCCCGGACGGGCGGCGGCTGGTCAAGCGCGTGGGCTTCACCAACACGGGCGAAGCGCGCGACCGCTTCATCACGCATCAGACCGGCGGAATCGCCGTGCAGGAGTTCCGCCGCGGTGGCGTCTACATGGGCAATGACCGCGGTCTCGGCGCGCGGCTGTTCGCCGACGAGGTGACCATGCCCCGGCAGTACACCGCGCTGGGCGCGCGCAACGCCAAGGTCGTCATCTTGCATCGTTATGACCTGGGCTGGGGCGTGGGGCAGTTCCGGCACATGGTCAACGACCGCTGGTGCCGCCCCCTCACCTCGCGCTGGCACGAGCGCGAGAACCACCCGCCGATCTACCTGCCCAACGGCTGGAAGTTCGGCGTGGCCACGCTGCACCTCGCCCCCGGCGAGCAGCAATCCACCGAGGTGCACTTCGCGCTCTACAACGGCCGGCAGATCGACTTCTACCGCATCTGGCGCACGCTCCCGGAGACCGCCGAGGTCTTCGACTCGGTCTCACGGCCTACCTGGCATCTTGACCTCAAGACCACGGCCAAGCTCAGCCCGTACGAGATCAGCGAGAACATCGACGCGGCGCTGATGTGCGTCGAGCGCAGCCTGGCGATGGTCGAGACCGGCCAGTTGTCCTACCTCGGGCATATCCACGGGGTCTGGGGCGAGTGGTACAGCGACGGCATCGTCGAGAGCGGCGTGGGCGCGAGGATCGACACGCAGTGGCTGAAGGACTTCATCGCCAGGGCGCACGCGATGTCGCCACGCATGAGGATGGGCGTGTACACCTGGGCGTGGGCCGTGCCCCCGCGCTCGAAGGTCTACCGGCAGCATCCGGAGTGGTTCATCACCCGCGACCGCTCGGGCCAGGTCTTCAACGCCTACTCGAACATGGTGCTCAACCATGCGCGGCGCTTCGGCATTCCGGAGAGCATGGACGAGCTGATCGGCCAGTTCGCCGACATCATGGCGAAGTTCAAGGGCGACTACTTCTACCTCGACGGCGGCGGTGGCGGGCAGAATCTGATCGACTGGGAGCACCTCGGCTGCGATCAGGACTACCACTACGAGGAGCTCTACCGCCGCATCCGCGAGGTCACGCGCGTTCAGGGCGACGACAAGGCCGTCTGGTTCAACGCGCGCACCGGCCCCTGGTGGGACATTGGCTACTACGAGGGCATCGACCGGCAGCTCCACGCCTCCACCTGGCGGCAGTCCGCCGACGGCCTGAGCATCGTCAAGATCCGCGAGGTCCTCGATCCCGACCAGGTCGTCATCCCGCTCTATTGGCGCACGCCGACGCTCCCGTTCTACAGCAACTACTGCATCGGCCTGGGGATCACGCCCACACCTGTGCTTGGAGCGGCCGACTTCCTCTGCAAGCTGCCCTACGTCGAGGCGGCGTACGAGGTCCGGGACATGCGCTGGGTCGAGGCGGACCTGGAGCCCGACTGGCGCGTCGATCCCGACACCGAGGTCGAGGCCTACGCGCTCAAGCATGGCGACGCCGCGGTCATCTCCGTCATCGATCACCGGGAGGACGCCGGCCGGGCCACGATCTCCGCGGACACAGCGAAGCTCGGGCTCGACCCGAACCGCCCGGTCTACGCGTTCGTGCACAGCCTGCGCGACATCCGTGAGGCCTGGGA